>URKC01000060.1:0-13142 GCA_900548295.1 uncultured Collinsella sp. | reverse complement strand
CGACGCGTACTTTGGTACGCGAGGAGGGTTGGAGCCGGAAGGTCGGGTGCCTGGGCAAGCCGCAGCGCTAGAAATCCAATCTCATGGGAATACCTTGAGATGCCATGTATTCCTTAACCTGGCGAATGCTGAAAGTTCCAAAGTGAAAGACGCTCGCCGCCAACACGGCGTCGGCTTCGCCCTCAATCACGCCCTCGGCAAAATGCTCGAGCGTGCCCACGCCACCGCTCGCAATGACGGGGATTGGCACCGCACGTGCCACGGCGCGGGTGAGCGCCAGGTCAAAGCCGGCCTTGGTGCCGTCGCGATCCATGCTGGTAAGCAAGATCTCGCCAGCGCCGCGACGAGCCGCCTCCTCGGCCCATGCCACCGCGTCGATGCCCGTGGCGTTGCGACCTCCGGCCGTGAAGACCTCCCACTTGTCGGCACCAGATGCGCCGGGCAGGCCGACGCGTTTGGCATCGATCGCCACGACCACGGCCTGGCTGCCAAACGCCGCGGCAGCCTGGCTGATCAACGACGGATCGCGCACGGCCGCCGAATTGAGCGACACCTTGTCGGCACCGGCCGCAACCATGGTGCGCATGCCCGCCAGGTCGCGAAAGCCGCCGCCCACGGTATAGGGAATGGCAAGCTCCTCGGCCGCATGCGCCGCCATCTCGATAGTCGTCGCGCGGTTGTCGCTTGTCGCGGTGATGTCCAGGAACACAACCTCGTCCGCGCCCTCGCGGTCGTAGGCGCGAGCGAGCTCCACCGGATCGCCCGCGTCGCGCAGGCTCACAAAGTTGACGCCCTTGACCACACGGCCATCTTTGACGTCCAGACAGGGGATTACGCGTTTGGTAAGCATGGGCTACTCATCCCCTCGCGCGGCGGCCAGCGCCTGTACCAGCGTAAAGTTGCCCTCGTAGAGCGCGCGACCGGTGATGGCGCCTTCAATCACGCCCTCACCCACCGCGGCCAGTGCGCGGATGTCGTTGAGCGTCGAGATGCCACCCGAAGCCACGACGGGAAAACCCGCGACCTCGGCCACATGGCGATATGCCGCTACATCGATGCCCGTCTGCATGCCATCGCGCGCGATGTCGGTGTACACCAGATGCTTAAAGCCCAGCTCGGAAAGCTGCGCCACGGCATCATCGAGTGCCACGCCCGCGCCATCGCGCCAACCGTTCACCTTGACCTGGCCGTCACGGGCGGCGATGTCTGCCACCAGCAGCTCGCCAAAGCCGTGCGCTGCCACCTCGGCAAAACCCGGCTCGGTCACCAGCACGGTCCCCAGCGCGATGCGGCGCGCACCATAGCCGGCCAGCTCGTCAATGCGTGCGAGCGAGCGGACGCCGCCGCCCACGTCCACGGACAGGCCATCGACGCCGCAGATGGCCTTAATCGCTGCCAAGTTGGCAGCGCACGCGTCCTCGTCCTCGCCAAAGGCAGCGGACAGGTCGACGACGTGCACCCAGCTCGCGCCCTGCTCGGCAAAGGAGCGGGCAACGGCCACGGGGTCGTCAGAATACACCTTACAGCGGCTCCGGTCGCCGCGCTCCAGGCGCACGACCTTGCCGCCGATCAAATCGATTGCGGGAAACAGAATCATCGGCCGGCCCCCTCGACGATGCTCACGAAGTTCTTAAGGATGCGCTGACCCAGCGCAGAGGATTTCTCGGGATGGAACTGGCAGCCCCACACGTTGCCGTGGCGCACGATGCACGGGAAGCTCCGTGTATAGTGCGTGCGCGCCAACACATCGGCGGCATCGACGTCGTCGGCCACCGCGTAGCTGTGAGTGAAATACATGTTGGCGCCCTCGGCAAAACCGGCAAGCAACGGATCGGCCGCACCGGCGGGCGTCATGCGCGCCTGGTCCCAGCCCACGTGCGGGACCTTCAGACGGCTCGACTCCAGGTGCGTGCACGAGCCACGCATGATGCCCAGGCCATCGACCCAGGGACCACCGGCCTGCTCGGAGGCATCGTCGTCCGCGTCCGCGTCCTCGTTCGCAGGCACGCCCTCGTTGCCGCGCTCAAAAAACAGCTGAAGGCCCAGGCAGATGCCGAGCAGCGGAGTTCCGGCGGCAACGGCATCGAGCACGGCCACCTCCTCGCCGCTCTGACGCATAAAGGCGATCGCGTCATAGAACGCACCCACGCCCGGGATGACCAGGCCGTCGGCGTTGCGGATCTGCTCCGGATCGTCCGACGTGCAGGCGGCAGCACCGGCGCGCGCAAGCCCGCGCACGACGCTCGACAAGTTGCCCTTGTGGTAGTCGACCACCACGATCTTCGGTTCGCCCACGCGACCCCTCCACTTCTCATCATCCAAAACCACCACAAAGAGGACAGGCATCTTCGTGGTGGTTTTACCCTTGTGACGGTTACAGCGAGCCCTTGGTGCTGGGGATACCCTGCACGCGGGGATCGAGTTCGCAGGCGCGGCGCATCGTGCGGCCCACGGCCTTAAAGGCGGCCTCGATAATGTGGTGCGAATTGCCGCCCGCCAGCTCGCGCACGTGCAGCGTGAGCTTGGCATCGCGCGCAAAGGCATAGAAGAACTCGACGGCCAGCTCGGTATCAAAGCTGCCCACGCGCTCAGTCGGCACGGGCAGCTCGCAATAGGCCTGCCCGCGACCCGAGATATCCACGGCGGCCATCACGAGTGTCTCGTCCATGGCGATCGCCGCGTCGGCAAAGCGCGTAATACCCGCCTTGTCGCCCAGCGCCTGGCAAAACGCCTCGCCCAGCACAATGCCCGTGTCCTCAACGGTGTGGTGCGCGTCGACCTCGACGTCGCCCACCGCATGCACCGTCAGATCGAACAGGCCATGGCGGCCAAAAGCGTTGAGTATGTGGTCGAAAAACGGCACGCCGGTCGAGATGTCGCACACGCCAGATCCGTCCAGGTCGAGCTTTACGACAATGTCGGTCTCGCCCGTCTTGCGGGTTACCTCGGCATAGCGGTCCATCTACATCTCCTCCTTCACCAGCGCGGCAAACGCGGCCAGCACCTCGTCGTTTTCCTGCGGCGTACCCACAGTGATGCGCAGACAGTCCGCAAGCCCCGGCGCGTAGCTAAAGTCGCGCACCAAAATCGAATACTCGTCGCGCAGACGCTCGCGCACGCGCGTGGCATGCGGCGTGCGCACGAGCACAAAGTTCGCCGCGCTCGGCCATGCCTCCACGGGCAGGCCCTCGGCAGCCATCGCGCGCAGGGCGCACAGCTCGCGCTCGCGCTCGGATGCGACCTGCGCCACCACGGGTGCATAGGCATCACGGGCACGCACGCAGGCAAGTGCTGCCGCCTGGCTCAGCACGTTGACCGAATAGATCTGGCGAATCGCCGCGAACACATCGATGACCTCGGGCGCCGCGATCACATAGCCCAGACGCGTGCCGGCGGCGCCGAACGCCTTGGACAGCGTGTGCAGAATCACCAGGTTGGGATGCTCGGCGATAAGGCCTTGCGCCGTGGTGGCCGCGCCAAACGAATCGTCCGCAAACTCAACGTAGGCCTCGTCGACCATGACCATGCCGGGGCACGCATCGCACAGGGCCGCGACAAAGTCGAGCGGTGCCACGTCGCCCGTGGGGTTGTTGGGCGAAGTCACGATGGCCAGGCTGCACTCCGGCGCCGCGGCAAGCACGGCTGCCTGGTCGAGCTCAAAGCTCGCCGGGTCGCGCCACACGTCGCGCACCTCGGTCTGACAGAGCGATGCAAAGAACGCATACTCGCTAAAGCACGGCGGGCAGTTGAGCAGGGTCCGCCCCGCGCCGCCAAACGCCAGCAGGTAGTTATAGAGCAGCTCATCGCCGCCGTTTCCCACGCAAATATTCTCACGTGCCACGCCATGCCAGGCAGCAAGCTCATCGCGCAGGTCGTTGGACATGGGATCGGGATAGCGGTTGAGCGGTGTGGCAGCCAAGGCCGCATCGATTGTCTCGCGCACGCCGACCGGCACGGGATAGGTGTTCTCGTTGGCCGAAAGATTGATGCGCGTAGGCGTAAAGTTGGGATCATAGGGCTCAATGCCGGCCAGGTAGGGCTGGACGAGTTCCTTCATGCGCGGCGTAAGTTCGGCCATGTTAGGCCTCCTCGCCGGTCGCGCCAGCGCCACCCGAGCCTGCAGCCGCCAGGTCCACACCCTCGGCGACCGTCGCCACAGCGTCGCCCGGCCAGGCGACCTTGGTCAGGTCGGCCGCAGCCAGCGACTCGGCACTCACGGCATCCTCGCCCTGCTCCAGCACGCGACGACGCAGGGCGGCAGAGAGCGCGTGCGCCCACAGGCCCTCGGCCTCGGCCAGGCGCTGCGTAGCGGGAGCGTCGGAGAGCAGGCCCTCAGGTGTATAGCAAATGACGCTCGAGCGCTTAACGAACTCTTCGACCGAAAGCGGGTTGGAGAACATGGCCGTGCCGCCGGTCGGCAGCGTGTGGTTGGGGCCGGCAACATAATCGCCGAGCGGCTCAGAGCTCCAAGCGCCCACAAAGATGGCGCCGGCGTTGCGAATGCCGCCGAGCAGGCCCATCGCGTCCTTGCAGTGCAGCTCAAGGTGCTCGGGCGCCACGGTGTTCACGGCCTCGACGGCGGCAGCCATGTCGGCGGCCACCACGATGGTGCCCTCATTGTCGAGCGAAGCACGCGTGATTTCGGCGCGTGGCGACTGCGCTACCAGAATGTCGATACCAGCCTCGACCTCGCGCGCAAACTGCTCGTCGCAGGTCACCAGATAGCAGGCTGCAAGCGGATCGTGCTCGGCCTGGGCCATTAGGTCGGCCGCGACCACCATGGGCTTGGCCGTGGCATCGGCCAGTACGCAGACCTCGGAGGGGCCAGCGACCATGTCGATTCCCACGTCGCCCGAGACAATCTGCTTGGCCGCGGCAACAAAGGCGTTGCCCGGGCCGGTGATCTTGTCGACGCGCGGAATGGTCTCGGTACCGTACGCCAGCGCGGCTACAGCCTGAGCGCCGCCCACCATATAAATCTCGTCCACGCCACCGAGCTTTGCCGCGGCGAGCGTGTAGGGACTGATCAGGCCGTCTTTTTGCGGCGGGGTCACCATAACCACGCGCTTGACGCCGGCGACCTTGGCGGGAATGGCGTTCATGAGCACGGTGGAGGGATATTGCGCGCGACCGCCCGGTACATAGATGCCGGCCGCCGCGAGCGGGGTCACCTTAACGCCGAGCATCGTGCCGTCCACACGCGTGGTAAACCAGCTCTGCTCGACCTCGCGCTGGTGGAACTCGCGAATCTGGCGCGCGGCCTTCTCAAGCGCGGCGACAAAGGCCGGGTCAAGGCCTTCGAGCGCGGCATCGATCTGCTCCTGCGGCAAGCGGAAGCTCTGCAGCTCAACGCCGTCAAAACGCTGACAGTAATCGCGCACCGCGGCATCCCCGTTGGCACGCACGTTGGCCACGATATCGCGGGCGGCGTCGATGATGTTTTGCGGCAGCACGCCCTTGCGGTTGAGCTGGTTGGTAACGAGGCGCTCACCGGGAGCAAGCTTGATGGTCTTCATATCGGTATCCCCTATCGGTCGAGGTTGTGTTCGAAAAACGAGAGGCCGGGCGGCGGCGCCAATCGGCCCGCAGCCCGTACGTTGGGGCGCCCGTGCGCGGTCGCGCTATTGTGCCGAGCCCGCGACGGGCTCAAAATGCTTGTCCTTAACGGCCGCGGCCAAGCGATCTGCCAGATTGCGTACGCGCGGATCCAGGCGCGCAGCACCCGGATTGACAAAGAAGCGGGCCGTGCAGTCCATGATGCGGCCGGTGATGACCAGGTCGTTGTCGCGCAGCGTGGCGCCCGTGGCGGTGATGTCCACGATGCGATCGGTCATGCCGACAATGGGGCCCAGCTCGATGTTACCGTGCAGTGAGACGATATCGGCGTTCACGCCGCGCTCGGCATACCAGGCACTCGCAATGCGCGGGTACTTGGTGGCCACGCGAAGCGAACCGCGGCGGGCATAGTTGCGCTCGGCCTGGCCGGCGCGCCACGCGGGCTCCGCCTCGATAAAGGTGCACAGACCATAGCCCAGGTCGACCAGCTGCAGCAGGTTGAGGTCTGCCTCAATGAGCGAGTCCCAACCGCAGATGCCGCAATCGGCACCACCGCAGCCCACAAAGGCAGGCGCATCGCTGGGACGCACGATGACAAACTCGATATCTCCGACCGCGCCCTTGCCGGCACGCGTGTCGCGGCCGCGCACGATCAGGTGACGGCCGGGGTCACGCAGCTCAGAGACGTCCAAGCCCGCAGTCTCGAGCACGTCGAGCGTGTCGGCCTTAAGCGAGCCCTTGGGCACAGCGATGCGCAGCGGGCCCTCGGCGCCACGGCCCGCGGCGTGATCGCCGTCGGAAGCGGCATCCTCGGCCGAGGTGCGCGCGGCCTCCAGGCGCTCGAGCGAAAAGGCGAAGCCCGCCGCCGGCACCTCGATACCGTCGCCAAATGCGCCGGTAAAGATGGAGTCATAGCGTCCGCCCGAACCGACCGGATCGGGCAGTCCGCCGGCATAAGCCTTAAAGACCAGGCCCGTGTAGTAATCGAAAGAGTTCATGATAGAGAAGTCGAACGACAGCACCTGGGCGTCCTCGGGTGCCAGGCCCTCAACCAGGGCACGCAGCTCGCGCGTCAGCGGCGCGACGATACCGGCGGCCTCCAGCAGCGCGTCCACGCGGTCGAGTACCTCGGCACCGCCGTGCAGACGCGGCAGCTCGCTAATGGCGGCCTTGACGGCATCGGACTCGGTGCTTGCCGCCACGCGGGCATCGAGGCCCACAAAGTCGTTGGCGTGCACGCAGCGCAGGGCCTCGGCGGCCAGCTCGCGATCCTCGCACGCCGCGAGCAGTTCCTTAAACGGACGCACGCTACCTGCGATAATGCGTGCATCGGGCAGCGCCAGCTTGCGCACCGCCTCGGCCACGAGCGAGACAATCTCGACATCGCCCGCGGTATCGCCCGCACCGATAAGCTCAAAGCCCAGCTGTGTAAACTGGCGCGAGCCGCCGGCATTGCGCTGGCACTCGCGAACCACCGGCGCCTCGTAGCGAAGGCGCAGGGGCAGGTCGGCCGCGCGCATGCGAGTCGAAACCAGGCGAACGATCGGCAGCGTGTTGTCGGGACGGACCACCAGCAGGCGACCGTCGTCATCAAAGAGCTTAAACGGCGTATCCGCAATGCGGCCGCCTTCCTCGAGCGAACCCTTGTCCTCGAGTAGCGGCGTCTCGACCGGCAGGTAATGATGCTCCCTAAAGCAGCCCTTCACCGTCAGCGCGATCTCCTCGCGCGCCTGAGCCTCCTCGGGCAATATGTCCCGGAATCCCCACGGTGTGGCCGTCATCTGGTGAGCCTCCTCATGCTGTGTTTCATATAGAACGAAAGACCGGCATAGCTCCGCCGGTCTTCTGGGTACTTTAGCATACTAGAGTGTTTGCGGGGAGAATCGTCCTCCTCGGCTCACACCGTATTCATTTGGAAACATAGGAGCGGATTGTCGCAACCCAACCCCACCTAGACGTCAATCGCACGACGATACTCTGCCATTACCTGCGCATCGGCAGCTGCGGGGTCGGCAAAATAGCGCCAGTCATAGGTCTCGGCCGAAACAACTCCGCGATAGCCGCGCGCCACCAGCCTATCCAGGTCGGCGCGCATATTGCGGTCGCCGTCACCCCAGGCAAGATGCGTCGTGCCATCTGCCGCAACATCGACAAAATGCACGTGGGCGACATCATCGCCAAGCAGATCGAAATAATCGTCGATGGTATCCCCCGCCACCGCCATAGCGCCCAAATCCAGACACGCCTTAAGTGCCGGATGATCAACTGCCTCGATCATGCGCTTCGTATCGGCCGCCGAGTTCACGATCATCGACTCAACCGGCTGTAGGGCCTCGAGCACCAGTCGCACGCCGCGCTCTCCCGCATGCTCGGCAATCGCACGCAGCATCGAGGCGCTGCGACCCCACGCGTCCTCGATCGGCTCGTTCAAAAATGCCCAGCCGCTCGAGACCATGACCTGCTCGGCTCCAAGTTCCGCCGCGATATCCACAACGTTCTTAAAGTACGCGAGCGTGCGGGCGCGCGCCTCATTCCCGCGCGCCGCGATATTCCACGGCTTGGGATTGTTCTGTTCGGGACAAAGCCCCACAATCCGAACCCCATACCGCTGTGATAGCTCCCGCACCTGCTCGAGCGAATCGTATCCATGGCAATCGACATACAGATGCATCGCCCCGGTCCAAAGCTCGCAACACGTGTAGCCCGAAGCCGACGCCGAAGAAAAGAACTCCTCAAGGTCAAAATAACGATGGCTGATATTCATGACGGCAAGCTGGGGATAGCTCATAATTACTCTCCAACCCAAGCGAGGCCCCGTTCCATATAGGAGCGAGGCCCAATTACACAAACGTTATTTGCTCTTAGTAGTCGAACTGGTGATAGTAGCGACGGTAGTTGAGGTTGTGCTTGGTGACCGTCTCGTAGTAAGCGGCAAGGCGATCGGTGATCAGCGAGGAGAGGATCCACGGAGACACGATGACGCGGAACTCGTCGTCAAGGCCGGGGATCGCGAACTCGGCGGTGTCGATAACGTTGACGTCGGTGTCGCCGGTCACGCCGCGGGTCAGGAACGCGCGGACGCGCTCGTCGAGCTTGCGGTTCTCGTCCTCGCCCATGAACAGGAACACGGGGACGCCGGGCTCCACGAGCTCGAGGGTGCCGTGGAAGAAGTCGGCCGAGGTGATGTAGCGGGTGCGCTTCCACTGCATCTCCTCGAGGATGCACATCGAGAACAGGATCGTCTCGCCCCACAGGGCGCCGGAGCCGATGAACATGGTGTAGGGGGCCAGGGCGTACTTCTTGGCGAGCTCCTCGGCGCGCGGCTCGAAGCGCTTGCGGATATCGAGCATGTCCTTCCAGATGTCCTTGGTCTGCTCGATAAACAGATCGAACTTGGGGAAGCAGCCGCGGCGGTTGAGCAGGCGCAGGCCGAAGCAGTCGGCGAGGTAGTAGCCCTTCTCACAGCCGCCCGAACCATGGTCAGAAGCCATGGCGACGCAGTTCTCGGCGCCGACAGCCTGGCCGATGGGGCCCTCGGGCTTGGTCATGGCGTAGACGCGCACGCCCATGCCCTTCATCTTCTTGACGGCCTCGAGGACCTCGGGGGTGGTGCCGGACTCGGAGGCGGTGAGCACGACGGACTTCTCGGTCATGCGCTTGTGGCCCATGGCGTTCCACTCGGCGGCGTGGATCAGGTAGACCTCGAGGTCGCGGTCGCCGAACTTGTTCATGAGGTACTCGAGCTGCATGAGCTCGTCCCAGGTGCCGCCGACGCCCATCAGGAACACGGCGTCGTAGCCCTCGTCGGCGACCTTGTCGGCGAGCGCGGTCATCTTCTTGCCGGTCTCGTAGAGCGCCTTGCCGTCCTCGAGATAGCCCTCCTGGTCGAAATGCATGATCTCGATCTTCTCGGTTTCCTTCATTTGTCTCTCCTTTCTGGGGTTGTTTCCACATCCCCCATGCCAACGGGCATCAAAACCCGCTTACATTCCGTAACACTCGGCCGCTTTGGCCTTAAGCGCATTGACTGACTCTTCGTAGCCCTCTGCCTTGACCTCCATTTGCTTGGAGACGGCATCAAGATACGGGTGCACGTCCCATGACTTCAGACGCTCGGCTATCATGGCCGCAATCGTCTGGAAGAACACAAGATTGGGAATTGCGCTGAGCAGCGGAGCCACCTGAGGCACCGCAACCTCGTGAGCCCTACCCTTGGGATGGGCCGTGAGCAGCACCGTTTTTGTCGTAACGTTCGATAGCGCATCAGCGATATTCGCAAGACGCTCCGACCCCTGCGGATCGTCGACGATAAACACCAGATAGCCCGGAACGATCTGCATCTCGGGACCGTGGACGAACTCCTCGCCTTCGTGATGCATGGCAGGAATCTTGATGGTCTCGCTCAGCTTGAGGGCCGCCTCTTCGGCAACGCCATAGTTGGGGCCGTTGCCGACGACCATGGCGGGCGTGTGCTCAGAAAGCTCGAGCATGTGGTCTTGGACATATGCCTCGGCGGTCTTGCACATCACGGCATTGGCCTGGATGGCCTCGCGCAGGTCGTCAAGACGCTGGGCAACGCCCTTGGCGTCAATCGTTCCGCGCGCCTGACCGCCGTAAATACCAAAGAGCACCAGGTACTCAACGAGCACCTCGACGCCCAGAGTCACAAAGTCCACCGACTCGACGCCCACACCGTAGTCAAGAACGATGTCAGCGTGTTCCTTGATGGGTGCCTCGACGTTTGCCGTGAGCGCAACTGCAGCCATATCGTGTGCGCGCATGTAATCGAGCGCCGCAATCGTATTGGTCGAATAGCCACTCTGCGAAACGGCAATGTTGAGCGCATGCTGCGGATAGGTGTGTTCAAAATCGACGAAGGCCTCGGGCGTCACAACGGACACCTGCATTTGCAGGGCATCTTGCAGGTAATCGCGGGCGCAATCGGCGGCATGGCGCGACGAACCCGAAGCAACGATGCGCAGCGCGTCAAAAGAACCGGACTGGAAAATATCAACGAGCTGCGCTACCAGCTCAGACGAACGCTCGAGGTTCTCCCCCATACGCACATGGGCAAGCTGAACGTAATCGAGCATCTTCATCGTCTCACCTCGTAACAAATCATTAGTATTTGATACCAATCACAGTTACAGGTTACGGCTTTTTGATACCTCTTTGTCGATTAATTTATCCCCATCGGCGAACGGTCGATTTTGAGCCCTGTAAGGTTGTATATACAGCTGACCCAACGATCAAAACTGGTTAGTTTCCCAGCCGTTATTCACAAAATACCAGCTAGTACGTATAGGTGTAGCCGCCCGTATCGCCACGATTGAAGGACTTTACATACTCGATAGCCTGACCGCTCGCGTCATAGCTCACGCATTCCAAAAGCAAAACAAGATCGCCCTGTTCCAGTCCAAGGAGGCCGGCATCTCGTGCGCCCAGCGCTTCGATATCGAGCTTTTCCTGTGCCATGACTGGCTTTCGGCCCAGCATCTCATAGGTCTCGTACAAACTGAAGACCGACACGTCAATATCTTCGATGGTTGGGAACAGCAGGCAGGGAATCAGCGCCGTCTCAATCGATACGGGGCTACCGTTTATGCAGTTCAGGCGTCGAACGGAATAGAGCAGGTCGTCCTCGGCGATGCCAAACAGGTCGGCGTAATATGGCCCCGCATAACGCTTGGAACGCGCGAGAATACGGACGGACGGCTCGCCGCCCGAAGCACGGACCGATTCACGGAAACCGACCGTGCGTTCAAAAAAAGCAGGTACTTTCTGCGCCACAAAGGCACCTTTTCCCCGAACACGGCGAATCTGCCCGCGCCGAACCAGCTCATCGACAGCGCTTCGGATGGTCAAGCGTGTCGTACCAAATTCCTCGGCAAGGTCTTTTTCGGACGGAATCATGGAACCCGTGGGATATATACTGCGCTCGATACGTTCCTCGATGCGGCGTCGAATGCGCATATAAACCGGGGTGGCATCTACTGTTTCAGCCATTGTTCACCTGCCACGCTCCTCATGCCGTTCTCTTCGCCGTTATCGGCAAAGCGGAACTTTGTGGGCAAAATCACCGATTTGCAATGCTCCACAAAACGCATGTCCTTATCAAATTCGATCGAGCTCTCATAGAACACCGGCGTTCCCTCTTCTTGCTGGAGCAGCTCGGCCTCTTCGGCGTTCAAACGCGAGATGGAGATATGCTCACGTCCATGCTCAACACGCACGCCACCTTCTTTGAGCAAGACATCGTAAAGGCTCTCGCACTCAAAATCGTGCTCGGGAAGCGATGGGCACAGGGACAGGTTAACGTGAGCCGTCTCGATTGACGCCGGCTCGCCCTCAATAAGTCGAACGCGCTGCATGCGGAGCAAAGGAGCGCCTATAGCCACCCCAAGCTTGTCGGCAAGCGTCTTATCCGCCTCGATGGTCTCGGTGGAAACCAGACGAGAAGAGGGATGCAGGCCGGCAGTCCGCACGGCATCGGAAAAGTTATACGTTTCCTGGAAGATGTTCAGCGGCTTAGGAGGACACACATACGTACCCGATCCGCGACGGCTCTCGAGCGTTCCGCACGAGATGAGCCGCGTGATACCGGCGCGCAACGCCGTACGCGAAACGCCGATCTCTTCGCACAGCACGCGCTCGGCCGGCAGGCGATCGCCGCCGGCAAGCTGATGGTGCTGGATATACCATAGAATTCCCTCAACAGCACGATCTTTAGGGGGAATTGCATAAGATTCGCCTGCCATTGCACAGACTCCTCATTCAGAAACGTATGCCGCCAAAATTAGACCAGCCCTCCCATGGCATCAAATTCGGCCTTGATCTTCTCGGCGACATTCCGATACGACTTATATAGGCTTGAATCGCGTTTGACTTCGTCGGTCATAACGGGAATCTCTAATTTGGAAACCTCGTCTTTTCCCGTCTGAACCGCCACAACAACGCCCATACCAAGACACATATTACGCTTGGCAGCGTTTATTTTCGCCGCCTTGGCAGGATTTGCCAGGATACGCTGGGCAAATTCCTGTTTTGAGGCCACTTCCTCGGCCTCCGGATCGCCCGCCTCGGCTACTTCGCACTGCAACACGTCCGCATAGTCAAAAATCTTCGGCTCGCCGCCGCGCTGATGCACGGCCCACTTGCGACGCGTGGCATCCTGGTAGATAGCCGGCAAAAACGTAAACCGCGGCGGGTCCAAAATCGTATCCGTGATGGTAAACACATCGGGATCAAAGGCATCCTGCGGATTTTTCTTCTTGAACAGCCCCATATCAGCCTCCCGTACTAGCATTAAACAACTCAAGCTGAATATAGCACCAATTTCAAGCCGCCGCTTTACCGTATCGGTGCGCGGCGTCTATGGCTCGCCCAGCGGAAGAGTTCACGGACGAGGGCCGGGGTGCCTGCCGGCAAATAGCAGACACTCCGCATGCAATCTATGCAAACAAACAAGTACGTTTAGCTACATTCGGTAAGTTCGAGCACGCTGCCCTTAACGATAAGTGCCGGCTCCAGGACGACCTCTTCGGCACGCCTGCCGCCCCTACCGGCAAGACGCTTGGACATGCAGC
>URKC01000059.1:0-13246 GCA_900548295.1 uncultured Collinsella sp. | reverse complement strand
CTCCATAGTCGAACATTTATCGACCGACTTGATTGGGATCTGCTCGAGCGGCTTATATTCGATGAAGGAGAGGCGTTGGCCTCGTCGCCTTCAGAGCGGAGTTATCAAGAGATGGTCTGCGCATACAGGCAATACAAAAAGGAGGTGCTCGGTTGAATCTGACTTTTGAGGGATTTTTGAAAGGCTATTGCCGAGAGCTGTCCGGACAGCAGTCGCTGAGTTTTAGGAAGCTTGTAAAGCAGGCAACAACGGTTGAGCCGCGTGTGGCGGAGCCTCTGTTTTTGCTCGCTTTGGCGCAGGGTAAGGCCGAATACGTTCTGGGTTTATCCGAGGGCTCGTGGATGGAAGAGGGCTATCGAGGTGTTTTGTCTCTGTATGGCCAAGCGAGTAGTCTGGCATCTCTATGCTCCGAGGATAAGCTCCCCAATCGTTACGCCAACGTTTGGCGTGCGTATAGAGGGGTGAAAGAAAAGCCAGCGGCCGACAGAAGGGTGAACGCCCTGATGAGAAAGAGAACACTTAAAGCATTGGAGGAATCGGGTGTAACGCGCTACGGTCTCTGCCGCGATTTGAATCTGAATAAGGGAAACGTGTACGCATACTTAGCCGGTGATGACTCGAAGGTGAGCAGGAAGACAGCGCGTCGCATTATGGAATATGCGGAGGAGAGAAGCACCCAAGAAGGGGCCGGGCGCCCGGTGCGTGTGGCAGGGTAAGATTGATCGCGGTTTTGATTGATAATCGATTGGGTTTGTTGGGCGGAGTCTATGTCTGCTATTGATATTGCGCTTGTTGTGATTGCCTTGGTGGCGGTGGGAGTTGCTGCGGTCTGCGCCCTGCAGCTTAAGGGCCTTCGTGCCGAGTTGCGAGAGCGTGGCGGCAACGAAGCGGAGACGCTCGCGGCGCTCGAGCAGGCCAACAGCGCGCTCGATGCCCTCAACGTCGCGCTGACAGAAACCCGCCGCACGGCAAACGCCATCGCGCAGCAGCAGACGACCGATGCGGCCGTGGAGCAGCAACGCTACCTGACCATCGCGCGAGAGTTCTCGCAGGCCGGCGACCGTATGGATGACCTGCGCCGCGAGACGGCCCAACAGCTCGGTGCCAACCGCGAGGGCATCGAGCACCGCCTGGACAAGGTGCGCGAGACGGTCGATGCCCAGCTGGGCGCCATCCGCAAAGACAACAACGTGCAGCTCGACCAAATGCGTGCGACGGTGGACGAGAAGCTCTCTCGCACGCTCAACGACCGACTGTCGGCATCGTTTAAGCAGGTGAGCGACCAGCTCGAGGCCGTGTACAAGGGCCTGGGCGACATGCAGTCTATCGCAACCGGCGTGGGCGACCTTAAGCGCGTGCTGGGCAATGTCAAGGCGCGTGGCATTTTGGGCGAGGTGCAGCTGGGTGCAATCCTGGCGGACATCCTTACGCCCGACCAGTATCTGGAAAACGTTGCCATCAAGCCCGGCGCCTCGGAGCGTGTTGAGTTTGCTGTCAGGCTGCCGGTAGACGAGGGCGACCCCGTGCTGCTGCCGATTGACTCCAAATTCCCGGGTGATGCGTACGAGCATCTGCTCGACGCGCAGGAGTCGGGCGATGCGGAGACCGTGGCGGCTGCGCGCAAGACGCTCGATGCGATGGTCAAACGCGAGGCCAAGGACATCTGCGAAAAGTACCTGAGCGTGCCCGCGACCACCAACTTTGGCGTTCTGTTCGTTCCGTTTGAGGGCCTGTATGCCGAGGTCGTCAGCCGCCCTGGGCTTATCGAGACCCTGGGCCGCGACTATCACGTCAACGTTGCCGGCCCCAGCACCATGGCGGCTATCCTCAACAGTTTGCAGATGAGCTACCAGACGTTTAAGTTGCAAAAACGCACCGATGACGTGCTGCGCGTACTTTCCGCCGTCAAGGCCGAGCTGCCGCGCTATCAAGCGGCACTGCGCCGTGCCCAACAGCAGATCGAGACCGCGGGCAAAACGGTCGAGGGCATCATCACCACGCGCACCAATGTTATGGAGCGCAAGCTTAAGGATATCGACGCGCTGGAAGACGCGCGGGAGGCCGACGCGATTTTGGGCTTGGAGTCCGCAGGCCTGCCCGCAGACCAAAAAGACGAGGACTAGCTGCATCTGACGGCGGGGCGCCGGCGCAAGCACGGCGCGGGCGCTTTTCGCATCGCGCTTGCCTGAAGTGCGCTTCAATGTGCAACAATGGCGTTTCGCCCTATCAGATGCGAAAGGAAGCCCATGTCTCAGAGAAGCACCAGTCCGCTCAGCCGCTCCACCGTGCGCCGCACGCTGCAGCGGTTTTGGGGTGTCACGCGCACACAGCCGCTGATTGTCTTTCTCTCGGTGCTCTCGTCGGCGGGCTACATCTTTTTGCTGACGTTTGCCAATACCTATGTGATGGCCCTCATTGTCGACCGCATTCAAGCCGGTCCCGTGGCGGGTGACCAGGTGTTTGAGGTCTTCGCCCCCTATATCCTGGCGCTCGTGCTCGTTAACCTGGTGGGTCAAATCCTCTCCAAGCTGCAGGACTACACCGTCTACAAGCTCGAGATTGCGGGCAACTATCACCTGGCGCGTCTGTGCTTCGACACGCTCTCCAACCAATCCATGACATTCCATACCAGCCGCTTTGGCGGATCGCTTGTGAGCCAGACAAGCCGTTTTATGAGCGGCTATACGGGCTTGGTCGACGTGACGGTGTATTCGCTCATCCCCACCATCACCTCGGTCATCTGCACCGTGGCCGCACTCGCTCCGGTGGTGCCCACATTTACCGTGATCCTGGTGGGCATCATGGTCGTCTACATTGCGTTTGTCTGGCTTATGTACAAGCGCATCATGCCACTTTCGGCCGCGACGTCCGCCGCGCAGAATAAGCTCTCGGGTGTGCTGTCCGATGCGGTAACGAACATCTTGGCCGTCAAGACCTGCGGGCGAGAGGACTTTGAACGCGATCTGTTCGATGCCGCCGACCGTGCCGCGCGCGATGCCGAAACGGTATCGATGCACGCCATGATGCAGCGCAACTTTACGACCTCGGGCCTTATCGTCATCACCATGGCCGTGGTGAGTGTGTTCGTGGCGGGCGGCAACGCGTGGTTTGGCATCTCGGCCGGCTCGCTCGTCATGATCTTTACCTACACCTATAACCTCACCATGCGTCTGAACTACGTGAGCTCCATGATGCAGCGTATTAACCGCGCTTTGGGCGATGCGGCAGAGATGACGCGCGTGCTGGACGAGCCGCGTCTGGTGGCAGACGACGAGAACGCCCCCGAGCTCAAGGTGCGCGAGGGCGCAATTGATTTTGAGCACTTGAGCTTTGCGTACCGTGACGCTGCGGCGGGCGAGAACGTGTTCGATGACCTGACACTTCATGTGGCGGCGGGCCAGCGCGTGGGCCTGGTGGGCAAATCGGGCTCGGGTAAGACGACGCTTACCAAGCTGCTGCTGCGCCTGAACGATGTTCAGGGCGGCCGCGTGCTCGTGGACGGTCAGGATGTCTCGCGCTGCACGCAGCAAAGCCTGCGCCGCCAGGTTGCCTACGTGCCGCAGGAGGCGCTGCTGTTCCACCGCTCCATTCGCGAAAACATTGCCTACGGTCGTCCCAACGCCACTGATGAGCAGATTCGCGAGGCCGCGCGCCTGGCCAATGCCCTGGAGTTTATCGACCGATTGCCCCGTGGCTTTGACACCATGGTGGGTGAGCGCGGTGTCAAGCTCTCGGGCGGCCAGCGTCAGCGCGTGGCTATCGCCCGCGCGATTCTCACCGACGCGCCGATTCTAGTGCTCGACGAGGCGACCTCTGCCCTTGACAGCGAGTCCGAGGCGCTGGTGCAGGAGGCGCTCGAGAACCTGATGCGCGGGCGCACCTCCATTGTGGTGGCGCACCGCCTGTCCACCGTGGCGGCACTCGACCGCATTGTGGTGCTGGCCGATGGTGAGATTGTCGAGGACGGCACGCATGCGCAGCTCGTCGAGGCGGGTGGCGAGTACGCGAGCCTGTGGAGCCGTCAGACCGGCGCATTCTTGGAGGCGTAAGCGTCTCGGACGTGGGACAATTGTGCCCATAAGTTTATTGTGCCGTTGAGCCGAGGAGTCGTTATGCCACGCGAGACCAATGCCGCCAAGCGCGAGCGCGCCATCGAGGTGTGCGGGCGCCTCAACCGTCGCTATGGCCCGGTCGAGTGCTTTTTGGACCACGAGAATCCCTTCCGCCTGCTGATCGCGGTGCTACTCTCGGCGCAAACGACCGACGCGCAGGTCAACAAGGTGACGCCGCGGCTGTTTGCCCAGTGGCCCACGCCCGAGGCCATGGCCGGGGCGAGCGTGGCTGACGTGGCAGACACCATCAAGTCACTCGGCTTCTACAAGAGCAAAGCCAAGCATGCCGTCGAGGCCGCGCAGATGATCGTCGCCGACTATGGCGGCGAGGTGCCGGCCGACATGAAGGAGCTTGTAAAGCTGCCGGGCGTGGGACGCAAGACGGCGAACATCGTGCTCAACGTGGGGTATGGCATCGTGGAGGGCATTGCGGTGGACACGCACGTCAACCGCATTGCGCACCGCCTGATGTTGAGTCCCAAGACGCATGCCAAGGAGCCGCTCAAGACCGAGCAGGATCTGCTCAAGATTTTGCCGCACGAGTATTGGGAGTCGGTCAACCATCAGTGGATTACCTTCGGTCGCGAGATCTGCGACGCCCGCAAACCCAAGTGCGGCGAGTGTCCGCTGGCAGATTTGTGCCCCAGCGTGCGCGTGACGGGGTAGGGCGGAACGCATCTTCGTCTGGCGTTTTTTGCGGGGCCGGGTTTGCCCTTGAGCCGGAGTCCTCTCCATGCGCTACCATGACAGACAATGTATTTGACGTACGACCCGCCGAGCTTGCCCCGGCGGGCTTTTGGCGTTGCGATGCCGGAGGAACAGCATGCTCATTCACCGTATAGCCGCGCAGCTCTACACTGCCGAGGCACTGCAGACCGTCGAGGCCGGACTCGATGCCGGCGAGGACGTGACGCTGGCCGTGTCGCAGTCGGGCCGCACGCTTATGGCGGCAGCCCAGTTTGCGCGCCGTCCGCGCCCCACGGTCTATATCGTGAGCGGCGAGGATGCGGCCGATCGCGCCGCGCGCAGCCTTGCCGCCTACGTGGGCCTGGCACATGTGTGCCGCTTTCCCGAGCGCAAGGACTACCCATGGCGCGAGCAGGCGCCCGACGACGCCGTGGTGGCCCAGCGCTGCGAGGCCCTGGGCCGCATCGTGCGCGGCGACAACTGCATCATGGTCGCCTCGGCCCGCGCGCTGCTGCGCTGCGTGCCGCCGGTCGAGAGCCGCTACTGGGAGTCCACTACTTTTGCGGTGGGCGAGGAGATTCCCTTTGACGAGGTGCCGCAGCGCTTGGTGGGCATGGGCTATACCAATGCCGGCGCCGCCGACGCGCCCGGCCTGTTCCGTGTACACGGCGACACCGTCGAGGTGTTCCCCGCGCAGGAAAAGGCACCCGTGCGCATCGAGTTCTTTGGCGACGAGATCGACCGCATCCGCCGCATGGTGAGCTCCACGGGCCAAAC
The DNA here is from genome assembly GCA_900548295.1 of uncultured Collinsella sp. Taxonomy (GTDB): domain Bacteria; phylum Actinomycetota; class Coriobacteriia; order Coriobacteriales; family Coriobacteriaceae; genus Collinsella. The sequence continues at coordinate 7,670 of URKC01000059.1, read as the reverse complement.
CATCGGCAACGAGGACAGCATCGAGATCTTCCCGTGCCGCGAACTCGCGCTCACCGACGAGGCCGTCCACAACATGCACGTGGCGCTCTATCGCGCCAGCCAGAGCGATAGCAAGCTGGCGGCGCTGCTCGAGATGGTGGACGCGCGCATCGTCACGCCCGAGCTCGACCGCTTTTTGCCGGTGATGTACGGCCAGACCGTGAGCCCGTTGGCCCATGTTGGCGGCCGCGCGCTTGTGATCCTGTCCGAGCCGCGCTCGCTGTTCGACGACTGCCTGCGCGCCTACGAGGATATCGAGGCCCGTGCCGGCGAGGCGGGAATCGACCGTCTGGACGGCCTGTATGTGCGAGCCCAACAGCTCGATTTTGGTGCTCAGCAGCGCCTGAACTATGTGAGCCTCATCCGTGCCGGCGGTGCGGTGACGGCCGAGCTCAAGATTGAGCAGCCTGCCATCGCAGGCTCGGACAACCGTTTTATGACGCGCATCCAGGAGGTCGTTGGCAAGCGCTATGCCTGCGTGTTTGCCATCCCCGACCGCGGCGCGCGCGAGTCGATGGAGCTTACCTTTGGCGACGAGGGCATTACCTTTGAGGAATCGCTGACGGCCGCTCCCGAAAACGCCGGTGCTATCGGCGATCGCGTGCGCGTGGCGGCGGCGGATTCTGCCGACCGCGCTGCTCGTCAACAGGCCCATGCCTCGATTCGCGAGCGCCGTGCCGACGCGCTCAACGCCCGCTCGCTCGAGGCGGGTGCGGCCCAGGCCGCCGCCGGTGCCGCCGTGCCCACCATCTCGCGCGGACGCGTGACCTTTGTGGACGCTGCCCTGCCGCAGGGCGTGGTGGTGCCCGACGCCAACCTGGCCGTGTTCTCGATCGCCGACCTCAACGCCCGCATGGACGCCAACCGCGCGCGCAGCCGTCGCAAGGTGGACATTACGCAGATCACCTTCCCCTTTAAGCCGGGCGACTACGTGGTGCACGCCACGCACGGCATCGCGCTCTTTAGCGAAATCGCGCGCCAGGAAGTGGGCGGCAAGGAGCGCGACTACTTTTTGCTGGAATATGCCGATGGCGACAAGCTCTATGTGCCACTCGAGCAGGTCGACCGCATCACGCGCTATGTTGGCCCCGACGGCGACAAGCCGCGCCTGACCAGGCTCAACACCGCCGACTGGACGCGTGCCACCAACAAGGCGCGCAAAAACGCCAAAAAGCTGGCGTTTGACCTGGTCGACCTGTATACGCGCCGCTCTTCGATTGCCGGCATTGCCTGCCCGCCCGACACGCCCGAGCAGATCGAGATGGAGCAGAGCTTCCCTTACGACGAGACGCGCGACCAGCTGGAGGCCATCGCCGACATTAAGGCCGACATGGAGGCGCCCAAGCCTATGGATCGCCTGCTGTGCGGCGACGTGGGCTTTGGCAAGACTGAGGTCGCCCTGCGTGCGGCGTTTAAGTGCGTGGACTCCGGCCGCCAGGTCATGGTGCTCTGCCCCACGACCATTCTGGCCCAGCAGCACTACGAGACGTTCTTTGAGCGCTTTGCCCCGTTTGGCCTCGAGGTCGAGGTGCTCAGCCGCTTCCGCACGCCGGCGCAGCAAAAGCGCGCGCTCAAGGCGTTTGCCGAGGGCACGATCGACGTGCTCATCGGTACGCACCGCCTGCTTTCGGCCGATGTGAACCCCAAGAACCTGGGCCTGGTGATCATCGACGAGGAGCAGCGCTTTGGCGTGCAGCACAAGGAGCAGCTCAAAAACTTGCGCGAACAGATCGACGTGCTCACGCTCTCGGCAACGCCTATTCCGCGAACCATGCAGATGGCCACGAGCGGCGTGCGCGACATGAGTCTGATCACCACACCGCCGACCGGGCGTCGTCCCGTGATCGTGCACGTGGGGGAGTACGACCCCGACGTGGTGAGCGCGGCGATTCGCCTGGAGGTGGGCCGCGGCGGTCAGGTGTATTACGTGTCCAACCGCGTCAAGACCATCGACGATGCCGTGGCGCGCGTGCACGAGGCCGCGCCCGAGGCGCGCGTGGGTGTGGCACACGGTAAGATGAGCCCGCGCGAGGTCGAGGATGTGATGATCGAGTTCGCGACCAAAAAGATCGACGTGCTCATCGCCACGACCATCGTGGAGAGCGGTATTGACAACGCTACCGCCAACACGCTTATCATCGAGGATTCGCAGCGCTTGGGTCTGGCGCAGCTCTACCAGCTCAAGGGTCGCGTGGGTCGCTCTGCCACGCAGGCATACGCGTACTTTATGTTCCCGGGCGAGCTGCCGCTCACCGAGGAGGCCACGGCGCGCCTGACCGCGCTTTCCGAGTTCCAAGACCTGGGCAGCGGCATGCGCATCGCCATGCGCGACCTGGAGATCCGCGGCGCCGGTTCGCTGATGGGCGCTGAGCAGCACGGCAACCTGTCGAGTGTGGGCTTTGACCTGTTTACGCAGATGTTGGGCCAGGCCGTGGCCGAGGCGCGCGGCGATGACGACGCCGGCGTGGAGGCGGCGAGCGTGGGTATTAATCTGCCGGCCGATTACTTCTTGTCCGAGGAGTACCTGCCGGCGGTGGACCAGCGCGTGCTCGTGTATCGCAAGCTCGCAGCGGCCGAGGACCTGGAGAGCATCGACGAGGTGCAGGAAGAGACCGAGGCCGCGCATGGCGAGCTGCCGTTGGCGGGACTCAATCTGTTCAACCGCGCGCGTATCCGTATCCGCGGCGAGCGCTTGGGGCTCGAGAGCGTCACGCTCAGCGGCGGACGCATCACGTTTTTGGGCGTCGACGTGCCCAAGAAGGTGGCCTTTGAGTTTAAGAATCGGTACGGCGCGGTGAACTTCCCCAAGAGCCGCAAGCTGTCGGTGCCCTATAAGGCGGGCGCCGGTGCGGGCAGCGGCCTGGGTCGCGGTCTCGATGCCAACGACGGCACCGGCCCCGTGGCAGCCGCCCTCATGCTGCTGCAGCAGCTGGGCGTCAGCGATGACGACTAATGGGTCGACGCTGCAAACGCTCCATTTGGGCAATCTGACCTCATCGAAAGGAAAGCATGTTCGGATACATCTATAAGAAAGACGCCGCCGCTATCGCGGTCGTTCTGTGTCTTTGTCTGGGCGTGGGCAGCTTTTTCGATTACCAGATCTCGAGCGCGCTGTTCAACATCGCCAGCATGTACGGTCGCTTTATCGAGGCCGCCGGCGAGCTGCCGTTCGAGCTGACGGCGAGCATCGCGGGCGTTATGCTCGTGCGCGCAGTGCGTCCCGACTCCAGGGGGAGTAAATGGCTCGCCGTGCTCGGCGTCCTCGTCAACGTCGGCCTGGCCGGCTACGAGATCGTCTCGTCCCTGCGGGTTGGCGGCAAACTCGTCGCGGCTCAGCTGGTGCTGACGTTTGTGCTGGTCATCGCCGCCAATCTTATCGTCTATCGCCTCACGCGCGACACCGACTCCAAAGAGCTCACGCGCTGGGCGTTGATGGTGCTTGCCGTGTGGGTCGCTCAGGCCATTATCCTCAACGTGATCGTCAAGCCGCTGTGGTCGCGCCCGCGCATGCGCGTGATCGAGGTCACGCCGGGGCTCAATTTTCAGCCGTGGTGGGTAATCGGCAATCCCGATAAGTGGAGCTATATTGCCGCTGGCGTGATCAAGGACGGGTTCAAGTCGTTTGCGAGCGGACACACGGCGCATGCGGCGATCGGCCTTATGCTCGCCGGGCTTCCCGCGGCAGCCTTTGCGGAAAAGCCTTCGCGTCGCCGCGTGATCTTTTGGGCGGCGGCTGTGGTCGCGGCGCTCGTCGCCTTTGGCCGTATCGTGATCGGTGCACACTTTTTGAGTGACGTGAGCTGCGGCTTTGCCTTGGTGCTGGCGCTTGAGTGCCTTGCCGCGCGCATTGCCTATCCGGGCGGCGTACAATAGCGGCACCTGAATCATCGGGCCCGTGCCCGGCTAGAGAGGATTATCATGCTCGCGTTTAACAACGACTATTCCCACGGCGCCCATCCGGCGGTGCTGCAGGCGCTCGTCGACACCAATATGGAGCCGCAGCCCGGCTACGGCACCGATGCGCACACCGAGCGTGCCAAGCACCTTATTCGCGAGGCCTGTCAGGCCCCCGATGCCGACGTGTTTTTTCTGGTGGGCGGCACGCAGGCCAACGCGACGGTGATCGACATGCTGCTTGCGCCCTACGAGGGCGTCGTTGCTGCTGAGACTGGTCACGTCGCCTGCCACGAGGCGGGCGCCATCGAGTTTGGCGGCCACAAGGTGCTCACCATCCCCGGCTACGAGGGCAAGATGCACGCCGAGGACCTCGAGAACTATATCCAGGTGTTCTACGAAAACGAGAGCTACGAGCACACGGTGTTCCCGGGCGCCGTGTACGTGAGCCTATCGACCGAGTACGGCACGCTGTACTCCAAGGCCGAGCTCGCGGCAATTCATGCGGTGTGCCAGAAGCGCGAGATTCCGCTGTTTGTGGACGGTGCCCGCCTGGCCTATGCGCTGGCAGCCGACGAGTGCGACATCACCCTGCCCGAGCTGGCACAGCTGTGCGACGTGTTCTACATCGGCGGCACCAAGTGCGGCGCTCTGTGCGGCGAGGCCGTGGTGTTTTGCGGCATGCACGCTCCGGCGCATCCCATTCCGCGCATTAAGCAGCACGGTGCGTTGCTGGCCAAGGGCCGCCTGACGGGCGTGCAGTTTGAGGCGCTCTTTACCGATGGCCTGTATTTTGAGATTGGTCGCCAGGCGATCGAAACCGCGCAGGCGCTTCGTCGCGTGCTGCACGAGCGCGGCTACCAGTTCTTCTTGGAGACGCCCACAAACCAGCAGTTTGTGATTCTGCCCAACGAGGACATGGCGCGCATTCGCGAGCATGCCGCGATCGAGTATTGGGAAAAGTACGACGAGACCCACACCGTGGTGCGCTTTTGCACCAGCTGGGCCACGACGCAGGAGGACATCGACGCGCTGGCGGCTGTCCTGTAGCTTGATGTAATGACGAGGGGCCGCCCTACGCCTGGGTTTGGCGCAGGGCGGCCTTTGCTTTTGTGGGGGAGGGGCTGTATGCCCGAGATGTCCGAGCCGACAATTCGCCTGGCGACGCCCGATGATGCGCCGGCGCTGCTTGCCATCTATGAGCCGTATGTACGCGAGACGGCGATAACCTGCGAATACGAGGTGCCGAGCGTTGAGGAGTTCGCCGGGCGCATCGAGCGTACGCTCAAGCGCTACCCGTATTTGGTGATGGAGCTGGACGGGCACCCAGTGGGCTATGCCTATGTGAGCGCGCTTAACAGCCGCGAGGCCTATGACTGGTCGGTCGAGACGTCGATCTATCTGGCGCGCGACGTGCGCCACGGCGGGCTGGGCCGCAGGCTGCACGACGCGCTCAAGCAATGCTTGGTCGCGATGGGCATCACCAGCATGTGCGCGCTCATCGCCGTGCCGCACGATAAGGACGACGAGTATCTGACGCACAACAGCCAGGATTTCCATGCCCACATGGGATACCGCCTGGTGGGCGCCTTCGACCGCTGCGCGCAAAAGTTCGGCCGCTGGTACGACATGTGTTGGATGGAGCTGGTCCTGGCCGAGCGCACGCCCAACCAACCCAAACCAACCTGGTTCCCCGATCTCCCCAAACCTACCATTTAGGGACAGGTTTATTTTGGCAGGTTAGCCGATGGGCTCGGTGTATTTGGCGCGGTCGGTACGTTGGATGCGCTTGGAGACATGGAGCGGGCGACCGTCGGTGTCGTAGACGTAGTCGGTGATCAGGATCAGCGCCTGCCCGCGCTCAACGTTGAGCAAAAACGCCTCGTTTTGCGAGGCATAGCACACCTCAAAGGTCTTATGCCCCTGCGCCGGCGCACGATGGAACTCCTGGCGCAGCGTGGCGTAGAGCGAACCGTTGATATCGCGATCGATGAGCGACCCAAAGCTTGGCGGCAAATAGGTGGTCTCCAGGCACAGTGGCGCATCGTCCAGGTAACGCAGGCGGACAAGTTTGACAAGCTTGCTGCCCACGCTAGCGTCAAAGAACTTGGCCACGCTGCCCATTGCTTTGGCAAAGCCCGAGTCCACCGTGCGCGTGGTGGGCTTCATACCCTGGCCTTCGACCTGCTTGGTATAGCTCGAAAACACCAGGTTGTTCTCGTGGAGCGCCGGCGTGTCAGCCACAAAGGCGCCGCGTCCGCGCTCGGTGCGAACCAGGCCCTCGTCAACAAGCACCTTAAGCGCGTGACGCACAGTGCTGCGCGACAGGCCCGATTCGCCCATGAGCTCCATCTCGGACGGCAGCTTGTCTCCGCACGCGTAGATGCCGGCGGCGATGCGGTCACGCAGCGTACCCGCCAGACGCTCGTATTGGGCCAAGTTCTTTTTCGACGAAGTGCTCATGCGAACAACCTGTATCTAACCTATATGCTTACTGAACCAAGCATGTATCCAACATGACAACAAAACCGCTGATAATGGATTGCCGAAAACTTTACCAGCAAAATATCTAAGACAAATATAGCATACAACTAGTCGACATAACCAAAACATGTATGTAACTTGTATGCCATCAAGAGCGTCAAACGAGAAGAAAGGCTGATGCACGATGACTACTCAGGAACAGGTTAAGGATGTCGTCTCCCAGGTTTTGGCTGACAAGGCAGACAAGGGCGGCATCAAGCGCGTTGTGTGGATCGGCGCCGGCGGATCTAACGGTGGTAACTATCCTGCCCAGTACTTTATGGAGCACGAGGCCACGCAGGTCGTGAGCTCCAGCTACACCAGCAACGAGTTTGTGCACGCCACCCCGGCCTACGTCAACGAGAACACCCTGGCCGTCGTCGTGTCCATGCGCGGCACCAAGGAGACCATCGTCGCCGCTCAGGTCGCCAAGGATCACGGCGCCAGCACCATCGCCATCTATGTTGACGAGTCCGGCCTCACCGAGGTCTGCGACTACAAGATCCAGTACGACAGCTTGGCCGTTGACGAGTCTTGCATGGGCCGCACCAACTCCGCCGTCGTGACCATGATCGCCATGGAGCTCACGCAGCAGACCGAGGGCTATGCCGAGTACGAGACCGCTATGGCCGCGTTCGACTTGGTCGACCCCATCTATCGCAAGGCCGTCGAGTACACCCGTCCGCTCGCTGCTAAGTGGGCCGAGCAGAACGCCGACAAGCCCTGCATCAACGTCATGGCCCAGGGCCCGCTCTTTGGTGCCGCCTACGTCTTTAGCATCTGCAACGTGCAGGAGATGCTGCAGATCGACTCCTGCACCATCAACACCTGCGACTTCTTCCACGGCCCCTTCGAGATTCTGGACAAGCGCACCTCGCTGTTCCAGCTCATCAGCGTCGGCCGCAGCCGCTGCAATGACGAGCGCGGCATCCGCTTCGTCAACCAGTACGGTGGCGAGCGCGTCTATCAGCTCGACGCCAAGGAGCTCGGCCTCAACGACATCAAGGACAGCGTGAGCGAGTACTTCAACCACCTGATCTTTGCCCCGATTCTCAACAACGTGTACATGCGCGCTCTCTCTGCCGTTACCCACAAGGACTATATGACGCGCCGTTACATGTGGAAGCTTGATTATTAGTTACGGCGTTTTACCAAACGCCGTAACCGGCCGACGCTGCAAACCCGCCAGAGCGGCAATCTGCCTTTCAACTTCG
>URKC01000058.1:0-13407 GCA_900548295.1 uncultured Collinsella sp. | reverse complement strand
CGCGTACCAAAGTACGCGTCGTCGGGCTTGTCGCTCGGAATCTCGGGCACCTGGGCAACCCTCGCCGACCTGTGGGGCTTACTGTTATTACTTGGGAGGAATGATGACTGAGGTAGTAGAAGCTGCTGATCTTAAATACGACGCCCGCGGGCTGATTCCTTGCGTGGTTCAGCAGCATGACACCGGTGAGGTGCTTATGGTTGCTTGGATGAACGAGGAATCGGTGGGACTGACGCTCAAGACCGGCACCACGTGGTTTTGGAGCCGCAGTCGCCAGGAGCTCTGGAACAAGGGCGCGACGAGCGGCAACATGCAGGAGGTCAAGGAGCTCTGGGCCGACTGCGATAGCGATACGCTGCTGGTCAAGGTGGACTCGCCGGGCCCGGCCTGCCATACCGGCAACCGTACCTGCTTCTTTAAGCGCGTGGAAGGGGGAGTGCGATGAAAGTCGTGACGCCGTTCGAGGTCGCCGACTGCAACGCCGAGCTCCTCCGCGTGGGCGTGCCGTGCCGCGTGCACCTGACCGATGCCTGCGGGGCGCAGTCGCTTTGGCTCGAGGCCGAGAAGGAAAGGCTCGATGAGGCCCATGCCGTCATCGTTGAGTTCTTTGAGAAAAAGGGCGCAAAGCCTCGGTTCGATGAGACCGGTACCTACTTTACGCTGCAGTAACGAGAGGAAATAACCATGGGAGTCAGAACAGCTAACGTGCAGCCGGGAAACATTGGCGAGACGCTGACGGGGCTGGCCGAGGTGATTCACGGTCGTCGCGACGCGTCGCTGGAGGAGAGCTATACCGCCCGCCTGCTGACCGATGTCGAGGACGAGCTGCTCAAGAAGCTTGCCGAGGAGGCGAGCGAGGTGATCATGGCCTGCAAGGATAACGATCACGATCACATCCGCTACGAGGCCGGCGACCTGATCTACCACTTGCTCGTGACGCTCGAGCGCTACGGCATCACCCTCGACGAACTGGCCGGCGAGCTCAACGCCCGCCGCCACTAGTCGTTTAAGAACGTCCCTAACGGCTAGTCTTAGGCGAGGGGCGTGGATTCCCATTCGCCGGTGGGGTGGGGGATATCGAAGGTTCGGTAGCCGCAGTCGTAGGCGTGGGTCTGGGCCTCGCGGATGTTCCAGCAAATATCGCAGGCGCGGTGTGCGTCCGAGCCAAAAGTAATCGGCACCTCGGCGTGGGCGAAGCGACGCAAAAGGCCGGTCGCGGGGTAGTAATCGTCGAGGCCCTTGCGCGGCGCGGCTGTCGAGACCTCAACGCGGCGACCCGTATCATGGGCGCATTCGGCCATCTGCTCCCAAAACGGCGCGGGGTCAAAGTCGGGTGCAAAGCCGTCCTTCGAAAAGCGCATGACCAGGTCGGGGTGGGCCATCACGTCAAAGTTGAGTGAGCTTTCGCAGGCGCGGCACCAGTCGTCGACGTAGCGCCCCCATACGCCGCGCACGCCCAGGTTTTCCCAAACATGCAGGTTGGTATCGTCGTCGATCCAGCCGCAGCGTGAGTCGGGCGTATCGGGGCGCGCGACGTCCTCTGTCCCTGCCGTGCCCGCAGCGCCGGCCATGATATCGCCCGGATCGCCAATCCAGTGCACACTGCCCAAGCGCACTACGGCACCAGCGGACCAGCGCTCCACCAAGGGCTCGCAACCCTCGTACCAATCGCATTCAAAACCGTAGATAAAGGCGAGCTCCGGCGCGATTTGCGCGGCGAGCTTGCGGGCGTCCTCAAATGCCAGGCGATGCGCCGTCAGGTCGCCCTCGACAACTTGCACTTCGCAGTTGGCGTCCATGCTGGCGGGCAGGGTGAGGTGGTCAGTCGAGACCATGACGCGGCAGCCTGCCGCAGCAGCGGCACGGACGTTGTCCTCAAACGAGGCATGGCCATCCGAAAACGAAGTATGGGTGTGGCAATCGACCAGCGGGCAGGCGGGCATGGCGACTCCTTTGCATTTGGTGAATCCGCTCCATTGTAACGGCGCGGCCCCCGATGCGACGAGCGCACCGGGGGCCGAAATCGACGGGAAAGGACAGGCGGCGCGTGCCGGCGCCGGCGACTACTTGCTTCGTGCCGCCACGCGTTTGGCCTGCACCGTTACCATCGCGTGCCGCACGGCGGTGATGGGGCGATAGCGGATCATACGTGGTCCCGACCAGCGCATGACCTTGCGGATCCTCTCGCGCATGGCAGACCGGTAACAATGCGAAGGACAGGCCGAGCAAAATGTCTTGGTGCCCATGTGGGGGCAGTGCCCAATGCGCGCGACGGCGTATTTCTGCAGCTCGGCGCATTCGGGGCAGAGCGTAATGGTCCGAAGGCCGAGCTTCACGCGCACGGGCCCATCGTCGCCAGCCTGCTCGACCGCATGCCCACCGCCATGATGTCCACGACACCACAGCGCGATCATCTGCGACACCATTTGGGTCTCGCGCTCACGTTTGCGTGCCAGCTCCGGTGTGTCGACCTGGCGCGCCATTAGCTCAGCCTCCCGTGCTCGACCGAAAGCGAGAAATCGGCAAACGCGCAGGTGCTGGCACGGTGGCTTACCAGCACAATGGTCTTGCCGCGACGCTTGAGCTCGTCGATCGCCTGCATCACGGACGCCTCGTTGAGGGCATCGAGCGCGCTGGTGGGTTCGTCGAGTAAGATGAAGGGTGCGTCGTTGAGGAAGATGCGCGCAAGGCCGATGCGCTGGCGCTCGCCGCCCGAAAGCGAGTCGCCCAGTTCGGCAACGGGCGTGTCGAATCCCTGCGGCAGACGGTCGATGAGCGTGGTGAGTGAGGCGGAGCGGCAAGCGTCGAGCAGCTCGGTATCGGTGGCGTTGGCGTGCGCGACCAGCAGGTTCTCGCGTACGGTGCCGCAGAACAGATGCGTGTCCTGGGTCATATAGGCCTCGTGGCTGCGCAGGCTCGCCGTGTTGATGTGGCGGGCATCGACGCCGCTCACCGTGATGGTGCCGGCTGCGGGGTCCCAAAAGCGCATGAGCAGCTTAAGCAGCGTCGACTTGCCCGAGCCCGAGCGTCCCATGATGCAGGTCATGGTGCCGGGCGCAAAGGTGCAGGTCACGTCGTCGAGGATGAGACTCGAGGCGGGGTTGTTCGCGGCCTGCTCTGTGGTGTCGGCACCGCCCGCGTCCACGCCGCCCGCATAGCTAAAGCTCACATGCTCGGCTGCGGCGCCGGCAAACCCAACGTCCTGTCCGTCGGAGACCTCGGTGCACTGGGGCTGCTCGTCGAGCAGATCGAGCACGCGCGCGCCCGAGGCGAGCGTCTCCTGCAGTGAGGCGCCCAGGCGGCTCACTGCCATCACCGAGCCAAACGACGACACAAAGGTAAAGACGGCGACAAACGCTGCGGCAAAATCGATCGTTCCCGCAGCCACCAGCTGCAGCGCTCGCCCGAGCATCACCAGATTGGCCGCAAGAATAAGCGCATCGGCTACGGCCTCGCTGGCCGCCTGGCGGCGCTTGAGGCGCGCGTCCACGTCGCCGACTTGCTCGGTCAGCTTGCTCAGGGCACGGCTGCGATCGGCGCCACCGGCAAACTGGATAGTCTCGGACGCGCCGCGTAGACTGTCGAGCACAAAGGCGCCCAGCTTACCGGCGCCCTCGCGGCTCTGGCGGCCGGTGGTGCCGCATGCCTTGGCCGAGGTCAGGGGCAGTAGCACGCCCAGGACCGCGTAGGCCACGAGCGCGATGCCCGCGAGCTCGGGGCTCACAGCCAGCAAAAAGCCCTCAAACACAACGGTGCAGACCAGAGCGATTGCAATGGGCGAGATGGTGTGCGCGTAGAAGACCTCGAGCAGCTCGATATCCGAGGTGACCAGGCTCACGAGCTCGCCCTTGCCGCGGCCCTCGAGCTTGGCGGGGGCGAGCTGGCGCAGGGCGCCAAACACCAGGTTGCGAATGTGTGCGAGTAGGCGGAACGCGATGTAATGGTTGCAGAGCTGCTCTCCGTAATGGAGCGGCCCGCGTGCGATGCCGCAGGCGGCGCAGGCCGCGCATGCCGCGACAAGACCGAGCCCCAAGGCGTTGTAGCCCAGCGCGGCCATAAGACCAAGGGCGCCAAAGGCCGGTACGAACGCGGCGGTGAGCATGCCAATGCTGCCCAGCGCGACGGCTAGCACAAGCCAGCCGGCAAGCGGTCGGACGAGCCCCATCATGCGCCACATGATGGACGGCGCCGAGCGACGGACGCGGCCGGAGTCAAGCGCCGCGGCAGCGGAAGACGAGCTAGCACCGTTGAGGCCATCGGTACAGGCGGCGCTGCCGTCAACAGCCTCAACCGCGCCGACATCCTCGGCATCACCCTCCGCATACGCATATGCCGAGAGCTGCTCCTGGCTGTTCCACATGCGCGCATAGGCGCCCGCGGTGGCCAAGAGCTCGCCGTGAGTCCCGTGCTCGGCAATACGGCCACGCTCCAGCACCAGGATCTGATCGGCGCCCACGATCGTCGACAGGCGGTGTGCCACCACGATTACGGTGTGCCCGCCGGCGAGCGATGCAATGACCTCGCCGATTGCGGCTTCGCTTGCGGCGTCCACATTGCTCGTCGCCTCGTCAAAGACATAGATCGGCGAGTCGTGCAGCAGGGCGCGGGCCATGCACACGCGCTGGCGCTGGCCGCCCGAAAGGTTGGTGCCGCCCTCGTTAATCATCATGTCGAGCCCGCCGTTGGCCTGCACAAAGGCCGCCACGCGCGTGCGGTCGAGTGCGTCCATGAGCTCGGTATCGGTGGCGCTGGGCTGGGCGAGCAGCAGGTTGTCGCGCAGGGTGCCGGCAAACAGGTAACCGTTGGTGGGCACCAGGGTGACGGCGCGCATGAGTGAGGCGGCCGTGGCGTCGCGCAGCTCGACGCCGCCGATGCGAACGCTGCCACGGTAGGCACCCTTGCGGCCCGCGATAATCCCCGCGATCGTGGACTTGCCGCCGCCGCTTTCGCCTACGAGTGCCACGAGCGAGCCGTGCGCAATGGTCGCGCTGGCGCTGTCCAGCACCGTGCGGTCGCCGTATGCATAGCTCACGCCCGCGAGCTCGATATCGCCGCGACCGTCAAGCTCAACATCGCCGCGCTCGGGCTCGGGCGTATCCAAAATGCCAAACATGCGGCGCGAGGCGGCCATGCCGTTCATGGCCGTGTGGAACAGCGATCCCAGGCGGCGCATAGGCAAAAAGAACTCCTGCGACAGAAAGACGATGAGGAAGGCAGCCTCAAAGCCAATCTTGCCCGTGGCGAGCTGCAGCGTGGCTACGATAATGCCGAGCGCGGCGCCCATATAGACGACCAGGTCCATAACGCAAATGGAGCGCAGCTGCATCACCAGCAGGCGCATGGTCGCTGTGCGGAAACGCTCGGACTCGGCGTTGATGCGCTCGTGCCAGCTGCGATCGGCCTGGTAGACCTTAAGGGTGGTGAGACCCTGCACGGCCTCCAGGAACATGCCGCCAAGATCGACATAGCTGCCCCAGTACTCGGCACCGATCTTTTTGGCGTTGCGCATGACCATCATAATGGAGACGGGGATGATCGGAACGCAGGCGAGCAGCAGCGCGGCGGGAAGACCCGCCTGGCCCACGAGCAGTACAAACAGCGTGATGGGTGCCAAGCCGGCAAAGAAGAGCTGCGGCAGGTAGCCGCCAAAGTACACCTGGAGTTGCGTGGCGCCCTCGACGCTGGTCTGGACGGCCTCGGCGGTGGGGACGGTCTCGGTGTAGGAGGGGCCGAGTGCGGTGAGCTTGTCGTAGACGAACGAGCGCACGCGGCGGACGGCCTCGAACGCGGCTTTGTCGCCGGCGCGTTGGGCCAGGTAGATGGAGGCGGCGCGCACGATGATGGCGGCGGCGAGCGGCAGGGCCGCCTGTGCGAGGGCATCGACGGCGAGCGCGGCGGAAAGACCGTTCGTGACGATGCCGCCCAAGATGCGCGCAAGCATCCACATCACCGTGATGTTTGCCATGAGCGCGATCCACTTAAACAGGACGCTTGCCATAATGTAGGGCGTTGCCTGCGGAACCAGGGAGAAGAGCCGCTTCTCGAACATGAAACCTCCTATGCCGTAACGGTGCCGGGCTGGGTCCTCGGCAGCCGCTTAGTTAGCCAAATGCAACTAGAGTAACATCGTGCAGCGGGTAAGTATGCCGAGGGTAATTTTTAGCCGATGAACTGCGTAGAAAGTTCAAAATTGTTGAGTGCGGCGAACTTTGTGGTGGACGGAATGCGGGCGCAATTTTGATCGTGTGCGGCCCGCTCCAAAACGTGTACGTCAGCCTCCAAAACCGACAAAAAATGACATGTTTGGAGGCTGACGTACATGTTTGGATAGGGGCAAGGGCGACGACGGACGAAAGTCACGCCTGTGCCACGTTCGATGTGCTAGCGTTTGGGTGAATAAAACGAGCCCGTGCGGAAAGGATCCGGACCGTATGCAACGTGGAAGTACATCTCCGCTGTCCCGCGAGACCGATGCGCCCGAAACCATCGTCAAGCTGGAGTGCGACATCGACGATGCGTCGCCCGAGGTACTCGCCTATGCCGCCGACCGCCTGCGCGAGGCGGGCGCCCGCGAGGTGCACTGGCTGCCCCTCTACTGCAAAAAAGGCCGCCCCGGCTGGCAGCTGCAGGTGATCTGCTCGCATGAGGATATCGAACGCCTGCAGACGATTATCTTTTTGGAAACCACGACCAACGCCGTTCGTCGCCAGGTGATGGAACGCGTTTGCCTGCCGCGTCGTTTTGAGCAGGTAGCGACGCCTTGGGGCGAGGTGGCCGTCAAAGTAGCCACCCTGCCCGACGGCAGTGAGCGTGCGGCGCCCGAGTACGAGGACTGCGCCCGTCTTGCCCGCGAGCATAACGTGCCGCTCCAGCGCGTGATGCAGGCGGCACAAGCCTCGGCACTGCGATTTGAATAGCGCGGCCGGCGACATCTCGCGCCCGGCCACATCAGCCCCACTCCGAAAGGACTTCCCATGAAATACCTCATCGCTTCCGACATTCACGGCTCGGCATACTGGACCGAGCGCCTGGTCGCCGCCATCGAGTCCGAGCAGCCCGACCGCATTGTGCTGCTGGGCGACCTGCTCTACCACGGCCCGCGTAACGACCTGCCGCGCGACTACGCTCCCAAACGCGTGATTCCGCTGCTCAACGCCCTGGCCGACCGCATCATCGCGGTGCGCGGCAACTGCGACGCCGAGGTCGACCAGATGGTCCTCGACTTCCCCGTCATGGCTGACTACGCCACACTATTCGACGAGACCGGCCGCGAGCTGTTCCTGACGCACGGCCACGTCTTTGGCGCCGGCATGCACAACAGCGTCGACCACGCGCCCGTGCTGCCCGAGGGCTCCGCGCTCGTCTACGGCCATACGCACATTAAGGTCAACGAAGCGAGCGCGACGCACCCGGGCCTGTGGCTCTTCAATCCCGGTAGCGTGAGCATTCCCAAAGACGGCACGCACAGCTACGGTATCTACGAGGGCGGCGCGTTCCGCCACGTGATCCTGGAGGAGGAATAACCATGGCAGAGCATATGGCTCAGCAAAATGCCGAGGGCTCGCGCGATCTGTCCACGCTGGTCGACGCGTCGGCCGAGCTGCAGCATTTGGTGCAGACTATCTGGCGTCTGCGTCAGCCCGATGGCTGCCCGTGGGACCGCGAACAGACGCATCAGAGCATCGGCAAGAACATGATCGAGGAGGCCTACGAGGCGCTCGATTGCATCGAGGCGGACGACGTGGCACATCTGCGCGAGGAGCTCGGCGACGTGCTCATGCAGGTGGTGCTGCATGCGCAGATTGCGGCGGACGCCGGTGAGTTTACGCTTGCCGATGTGACACGCGATATCGACGCCAAGCTCATCCGCCGCCACCCACACGTGTTTGGCGATGCGGACGCCGATAACTCCGACGAGGTACTCAAGATTTGGGACGAGGTCAAGCTTGCCGAGAAGGCTGCCAAGGACAAGGCCGTGGCGGCAGGCGAGGCTGCGCCCGAGGGCCTGCTCGACGGCGTGCCCACGCATCTGCCGGCGCTGATGCAGGCCCAGAAGGTGTCGCGCAAGGCGGCTGCCGTGGGCTTTGAGTGGGAGACGGTCCAGGACGTGTGGGACGAGGTCGCCGAGGAGCGTGCCGAGTTTGAGGCCGAGGAGCCTGGCTCGCCCGAGCGCGAGATGGAGTTTGGCGATCTGCTCTTTGCTCTGGTCAACGTCGCGCGCAAAGAGGGAATTGACGCCGAGAGCGCCCTGCGTGCCAGCACGGCCAAGTTCCGCCGCCGTTGGGCCGCGATGGAGCAGATGGCGGCCGACGCCCACGTGGATCTTGCCGAGCTTTCGACCCACGGCCTCAATGACCTCTGGGATGCCGCAAAGGCAGAGGAGTAAGACTGCGGGGGCGACGGGACGGACTTGTCCCATCGCCCCTATTATTTTTTAAAAAGATTGTATCCCTTGGCTAACTTAGGGCATAATGCAAAAAGTGCGATAAGGCTAACTTATGAACCTGCGCGCCGCTGTAGCGTGCAAGCCGTGTCGCCAAGCATTCAACCCGTTTCCAAGTGAGAGGGAGACAACATGAGCGATATTTTGGACGTCTACGGTCGCGAGGTGCTCGACAGCCGCGGCAATCCCACTGTCGAGGTCGAGGTCGTGCTCGAGGACGGTAGCTTTGGCCGCGCAATGGTGCCTTCGGGCGCTTCGACCGGTGCCTTTGAGGCCTGCGAGCTGCGCGATGGCGACAAGGGCCGCTATCTGGGCAAGGGCGTTTCGCAGGCCGTCGAGCACGTCAATAACGAGTGCGCTAACGCCGTCGTGGGCCTCGACGCCTTCGACCAGCGCGCCGTCGATGCCGCGCTGATTGCCGCGGACGGTACCCCCAACAAGACCAAGCTCGGTGCCAACGCCATCCTGGGCGTGTCGCTGGCCGTCGCCCGCGCCGCTGCCGAGTCGGCGGGTCTTTCGCTGTACCAGTACCTGGGCGGCGTCAACGCCCATCTGCTGCCCACGCCCATGATGAACATCCTCAACGGCGGCGTGCATGCCGACAATAACGTCGACTTCCAGGAGTTCATGATCATGCCAGTGGGCGCCCCGAGCTTTGCCGAGGGTCTGCGTTGGTGCGCCGAGGTCTACCACACCCTCAAGGGCGTGCTGCACGAGGCCGGCCTGGGCGGCGGCGTGGGCGACGAGGGCGGCTTTGCGCCCAACCTCAAGACCAATGCCGAGCCGTTCGAGTACATCACCAAGGCCGTGGAGAAGGCCGGCTTTAAGCCCGGCGTCGACTTCATGTACGCCATGGACCCGGCCTCGACCGAGTTCTACAACGCCGAGACCGGCATGTACGAGCTCAAGGGCGAGGGCGTGGAGTACACGAGCGCCCAGATGGTTGATTACTGGGAGAAGCTCGTCGACACCTATCCCATCATCTCCATCGAGGACGGCATGGCCGAGGAGGACTGGGACGGCTGGGTTGAGCTCACCCGCCGCATTGGCAACAAGGTGCAGCTGGTGGGCGACGACCTGTTCGTCACCAACACCGAGCGCCTCAAGAAGGGCATCGAGCTGGGTGCCGCCAACGCGATCCTGGTCAAGGTCAACCAGATCGGCACACTCACCGAGTCGCTCGAGGCCATCGAGACCGCCAAGGAGGCCGGCTATGCTTGCATCGTGAGCCACCGCTCCGGCGAGACTGAGGACTCCACGATTGCCGACCTGGTCGTGGGCGTCAACGCCGGCCAGATCAAGTCGGGCGCCCCGTGCCGCAGCGACCGTATCGCCAAGTACAACCAGCTCATCCGCATCGAGGACGAGCTCGAGGGCAGCGCACGCTATGCCGGCAAGGCCGCGTTTTACAACATTCGCTAAACAAGTGGTGCTCGGGGGGGCGGGGTTGACTCGGCTCCGCTCCACTTCTGATGGCCGCCGTTGGGCGCTGGGCCATATGGCTCAGCGCCTTTTTTATGTCGAGCAAAGGCTGCCGAAGGTGGTGCGCGCGCTCGTGCTATAACTAAAGGACTTAGCGCAAACAAACCTCAACCGCACAAGGCGCACATGGATCAGATTTACGACAACAGGTACTATTCCGCCGGTTCGCGCGAGCCGTCGCCTCGTCGTGCGCGCACGGTGCAGCTCGGTGGGTCCGCCTACGCCGGCGTCGACCGCCCCGCGCAGCGCCCGACAAGTACCTCGCGCCCCAATGCTCAAGTGAATACTTCGACAGATGGACCGGTGCGCCCGGCACGTTCGTCGCATGCGTCGCGTCCCTCGACTCAGGCACACGACAGGTCGAGCAGGCCTTCGAGCCGTCTTTCGGGCTCGGACTTTATGCATTACGCCAACGACAACGCGGTGGTCAAGGCGATCTATGACTTTACGCATGGCTCTCTTCGTCCGCTGTTTATCGGTATCGTGGTGGCGCTGGCGCTCGTGAGCCTGTATTTTCCCGTACGCGACCTGTACGTTGCAAAACGCTCGAACGACATCTTGGCCAAGCAGGTCGAGATTCGCGAGCAATACAGAGATGAGATGAAAAAAGACACTGACAAGTGGCTCTCGGAAGAGGGCATTAAGGATCGGGCACGGGAACTGGGCATGGTGATGCCCGGAGAAAAGAGGATTGAAGTACAGGGTCTGGACGAGGATTCGGATTCGTCGTCGAGCAAAAAGTCCTCAAACGCCAAGAAGGCCAGCGAAGTGGCCAAGGAGATTGAGGAAGTCGGCAAGGACGCGCCGTGGTACATTCAGACGCTCGACATGCTGTTTGGATTTAACGGCGTCGAGGGTCAGACGGTCGCGTCCAGCGGCGAGTAGGCGAGTAGCGCCCGGAGGGGAGCCCGCAATGACAAATTGCAAACGATATAAGGTGGCCGCGATCGACTTGGGAACGGTGTCGTCGCGACTAGTGCTAGCGCAGGTCGAGGGCTGGGCGATCGTGGAATCGTCCAAGCATACCGAGATCACCGACTTGGGCGAGGGCGTGGACGCGACGGGGCGCTTTTGCGAGGCGGCCGTTGAGCGCGTGCTCGCTGCGTGCCACATGTTTGTGGACGAAGCCCGTGCCTTTGGGGCCGCGTGCATCTGCACCACGTGCACGAGTGCTGCGCGTGATGCGTCCAACGCCGCACTGCTGCTGGACGGTCTGCACGATCTGGGGCTCGAACCGCAGGTGATTCCGGGCGAGGTCGAGGCGCGCCTGACGTTTTTTGGCGTGGCACACGACTTTGCTGACGAGCGCATCATCGTCGCCGATTCGGGCGGTGGCTCCACGGAGCTCGCGACGGGCGTCTATGCGCCTGAGCGCGGGGTCTTTGCGCTGAAGGGAACGCGCTCACTGGACATCGGTTGCCGTCGCGTGACGGAGCGGTTTTTCTCGGCGCTGCCGCCAACGGACAGTGAACTTGCCGCCGCTGGCGTATGGGCGGGCGAGCAGTTCGGGGCTTACTTTGAGGGCCTGCCTGTCGACTTTGAGCGCGCCGAGCGCCTCGTCGCGGTGGGTGGCACCGTCACCACGCTCGTGGCACTCGTTCACGAGCTGGAACCGTATGATTCGAGCTTTGTGCACCTGCGCGAGCTTTCGATGGAACAGGTTTCAGCCGCTATCGAGCGCATGTCCGCGCTGGACGTTACGGGCATTGCCGCGTTGCCGGGCGTGCAGCCCAAGCGCGCGGGCGTGATTCTGGCCGGCGCCGTGGTGATCCGCGAGCTTATGCGCGCCGGCGGCTACAAGACGCTTACCGTGAGCGAGAACAGCCTGCTCGCCGGTATGGCCGCCACCATCAACGAGGTTCTCGACGGCGCGACTCCCACCATCGCCTGGACCCCGAGCCTGAGCGCCCTTTAACCATCCCCTCATAAGTTGCGGTGAAATGCGGACTAAAATCGCCCTTTCGGGCCCCAACCAGTCCCTATTCCACCGCAACTCAACAGCCGGCACCTAGGGACGTTTCTTTTCTGCCGGCACCTGGGGACAGTCCTTGCTGAGCGCCTCCGCAGCCTTTATGCCAGTTTGTCGATTTGCCCAATTTCCCAAAGCGGAATATTGACGAGCGTGTCCTCGTCTCTATATGCCGCCAGAGAGCTCCTCACGCAACGCTCGAGTTTGAATTTTTCGCAGGCTATTTTCAGACTCTTCGCTTTAAGGTTCTCTGCCGCCTTGACCTCAAGCGGAAGCACGGTTCCCGCATGGTCGATGGCAAAGTCGGTTTCGGCATTGCCAGAGGTAGAGGACCAATACACGGGAGTTTTGTCCTGGAGCAAAAGCTCCTGCGCGACGTATTGTTCGGTCAGCGAACCTTTGAACTCGGTAAAAACAGCGGATCCGTTAAGAACGATGGCCGGAGAGAGACCGGAGAGCGCGCCGAGGATGCCGGTGTCGATGCAAAACAGCTTGAAGCCCGAGAGGTCCTCATAGCTCGAAAGCGGTGCCCTGAGAGCGGAAACGCGCGGCACCTTATGAACGATTCCGTAGTCCGTGAGCCACTGGAGGCTTTCCTCAAAATCGCGTGCGCGCGCTCCGGGGCGAAGGGCGCCATAGACAAACTTCTTGTTCTCCTTGGCAAGCTGGCCGGGAAGGGATTTCCAAACCAACCTCATGCGCTCGACGATGCGGGCGGGTGCATGTTTGCCAAAATCGGATTCGTAAGCCTCGATGATTTGCTGCTGAAGCCTTCGGGCTTCAATGAAGTCGCGTGTCTCGGCGAAAGCGGAGACAACTTCGGGCATACCACCGACAACAAGGTATTCCTTGAGCAAGTGCACGAGCTTTTCGGTGACGTTTGCTAGAAGGTTCATGTCTGCGGCAAGGATGGCGTCGGCGAGCGGGTTGCCGTCGACGGCGCGAACGAACTCGGCAAACCCCATGGGACGCATGGTGAGCTGGTCGATTTTGCCGACGGGAAATGACTCGTTTTCGCGTCGGAGCGCGAGGCCCATATAGGAACCGGCTGCTACGATGTGGTATTCGGGTGCAAGCTCGTTGAAGTACTTGAGCGAGGTGATCCCGCGTGGCGCCTCTTGGATCTCGTCGAAGATGATGAGCGTGTCTGTCGGCGTTACGGTTTGGCCACGTAGGAGCTCTATCTGGGAGATGATGCGCTTGGGGTCGAGGTCCCCATCGAACAGCGAGCGTGTGCTCGGCTCGAGCATAAAGTCAAAACGAATGACGTTTCGATACTGCTGGCTTGCGAATTCGTTAAGAAGCCAAGTCTTTCCTGTCTGGCGGGCTCCCTTAAGCAAGAGAGGTTTGCGATTCGCCCTTGATTTCCAAGCGATAAGTTCACTCATAAGCTGTCGTTGCATATTGCCTCCCAACCCTCTCGGCTAGTATAAGGCCATTTGGGCGTTTCCATCGGAAAATGTGTGAGACAACCACGTTTTTCCATCGGAAAATGTGCGAGATAACCACGTTT
>URKC01000057.1:0-13539 GCA_900548295.1 uncultured Collinsella sp. | reverse complement strand
TATAGCGTCGCGGCCCTGCTCCTTGGAGAAGGATCAATAGATTGAGCGGGCTGGTTGCACCTAGCCCTCGAGCCCGGCGTTAATAAGCTCCGCGATCTCGGCGGGATCGGCGCTCGTGCGCACCTTGTCACGGAAGCCGGCATCCATCAGCATCACGGCAGCCTTGGAGAGCAGACGCAGGTGCGTGGTTCCCGCTTCGCCGGCGGGCACGTACAGCGCGAGTGCCACATCGACGGGCACGCCATCAAAGCTCGGCCACTCAACAGGCTCGGACAGCTTGAGCACGGCCACGCCCGGCGTATGGATCGCATCGCTCTTGGCATGCGGAACGGCAAAACCGGCGACGAGGCCAGTCTCGGCCTCGTTTTCGCGAGCAATAAAAGCCGCCTCTACAGCAGATGCGTCATCGGCAAAACCAAGCTCAACAGCCTGCTCGGACAGATAATGCAGCGCGTCCTCGCGCGAGGCGGCGGCGTAGCCAATCGTCACTTGGTTGGCAGATACAAACCCCATGGAAAACCTTCCTTACAACACGGACCTGACCGCGGCTTCGATGCCGTCGGCGTCCAAACCGTACTTGTGCAGCAAATCGACCGCAGGGCCGGACTCGCCATATACATCGCGCACGCCGACGCGTCGCATCGGCACCGGATGCTGCTCCGCGAGCACCGAGGCAACGGCCTCGCCAAGACCACCGATAATCGAATGCTCCTCGGCGGTGACCACGCGACCGGTCTTCTTGGCGCTGGCAACCACCAAACGCTCATCGAGCGGTTTGACCGTATGCATGTTGATGACCTCAGCATCGATGCCGTCGGCAGCGAGCGCCTCGGCAGCAGCGAGTGCCTCAGCGACCATGAGACCGCACGCGACGATCGTGACATCAGAGCCCTCCCGTACAACAACACCGCGGCCGATCTTGAACTCGTAGTCCTCGTGATCGTTGATGACCGGTGTTGCCAGGCGGCCGAAGCGCATGTAGACCGGCCCCTCAAACTCATAGGCGGCGCGCACACAGGCGCGGGCCTCGACATCGTCGGCGGGAACGACCACCGTCATACCCGGAATCGTACGCATGAGTGCGATATCCTCGCAGCACTGGTGCGTGGCGCCGTCCTCGCCCACCGAAATGCCGGCATGGGTGGCGCCAATCTTGACGTTGAGGTGCGGGTAGCCAATGGAATTGCGGACCTGCTCGTAGGCGCGACCGGCGGCAAACATCGCAAAGGTGCTCGCAAAAGCAACGCGGCCCGTGGTCGCGATGCCGGCGGCAAGACCCATCAGGTTGCTCTCGGCGATGCCGGCATCGTAAAAGCGCTCAGGATGGGCAGTCTTAAACTTACCCGTCTGCGTAGCGGCAGCCAGGTCGGCATCGAGCACTACAAAGTCATCGTGCTCATTGCCCAGCTCGACGAGTGCCTCGCCGTAGCTTACGCGCGTGGCGACTTTTTTGACCTCTGCCATTAGAGTTCCTCTCCTGCTGCCGCGAGCTCGGCCATGGCCTGCTCAAACTGCTCGTCATTGGGCGCCTTGCCATGCCAGCCAACCTGGTTCTCCATAAAGGAGACGCCTTTGCCCTTCACCGTCTCGGCGATGATAGCGACGGGCGCGCCGGTCACCTCGCGAGCTTCGGCGAAAGCCGCCTCAATCTGCGCCATGTCGTTGCCATCGGCTAGCTCTATCACATGCCACTTAAAGGCGCGGAACTTGTCGGCAAGCGGCATGGCCGAGTTGACTTCATCGATCGTGCCGTCAATCTGCAAGCCGTTGTGGTCGACGACGGCAACAAGATTGTCGAGCGCATGGTTGCCGGCAAACATAGCCGCCTCCCACACCTGGCCTTCCTCGCACTCACCGTCGCCCAGCAACGTGTAGACACGGTAGCTGTCGCCCCAGTGCTTAGCGGCAAGCGCCATTCCAACTGCAGCAGAGATGCCCTGACCGAGCGAGCCGGTGGACATATCGATGCCTGGGGTATCGTTCATGTTGGGATGGCCCTGCAGTCGGCTGCCAATATGGCGGAGCGTCTCGAGCTCTTCGACGGGAAAATAGCCGCGATTTGCCAACACCGAATACAGGCCCGGCGCCGCGTGACCCTTGGAGAGCACAAAGCGGTCGCGATCGGCCTTGTGAGGGTCGGCAGGATCGATATTCATTTCCTCAAAGTACAGATACGTCATGATGTCGGCTGCACCGAGCGATCCACCCGGATGTCCCGACTTGGCCGCGTGAACCGCAGTCACGACACCCTTCCTGACCTCATTGGCGACCTTCGCCAGCTCCTGGTTGGTCATACGAATTCCTCTCTTGAGAACAACCCCGGCACCGGATGGCGCGATGCCGAGGGCAACCCGGTCGTTAAGCCTGAGCGACGACCTTCTGCCAGTCAGCCTCAAAAGAGGCGAGGCCCTGGTCGGTCAGCGGGTGATGCAGGCACTTCTTGAGAGCGGCCATGGGCACGGTCGCGATGTCGGCACCAAGAAGAGCCGCCTGGGTCACGTGGTTGGGCGTGCGGACCGAAGCGGTGATGATCTCGACGGTGTCGTCGACGTTCTTGCCGGTCCAGTCATAGTTCTTGATGCAGGTCACGACATTGTCGAGCTGCGAGATGCCGTCCTCGGCGATGTCGTCAAAGCGGCCGACAAACGGGCTGATGTAGCGGGCACCGGCGTTGGCGGCCATGAGGGCCTGCGTCGGCGAGAAAACAAGCGTCATGTTGACGCGCACGCCCGCATCGGCCAGGGCGCGGCAGGCGGCGAGGCCGGCCTCGCACACGGGAAGCTTGACCACGATGTTGGGAGCCAGGGCGGCAAGACGCTTGCCCTCCTCGATCATGCCCTCGGCAGTGGTCGCGGTGGACTCAGCAGACACGGGCAGGCCCTCGCAGAGCTCGGCAATCTTGAGCATATGGGGCTCAAAGTCGGCGAGCTTGCCGCCGGTCTTGGCGTACAGGGACGGGTTGGTGGTGACGCCGGCAAGGCAGCCCCAGCTCTTGGCCTCGGCGATCTCGTCAAGGTTGGCGGTATCGATAAAGAACTTCATGGTGCAAACTCCTTCTAAGGAATCCAAAACTCAAAAAATAGGACAAAGGGGATGTCCTTTTGTCCTATGTGCCGGGCCTGCAGCTGGGACATGCCCCAGGCCCGGCGTCGTGTAGGAAAAGCTACTTAGAGAGCCTTCTCGATGCGGCTCGTGACGCCCTTGAGGTTAAGACCGACGACGTACTGCTTGATCGGGCGCTTGATGTGCTCGATCACAAAGCGCTTGCCGTCAATGTCCTGGGCAGCGAGGTTGCGATAGAGCTTCTCGACCTGCTCCTTGACCTCGGGATCGTTGAACGCGTAGTGGCCGGAGACATCCAGAATCTTCAGGCTGAGCTCGTCGTCGGCCAGAATGTCGTCAACCTGCAGGTTGACATCGTCGCCGGTCATCCACTTGCGCCAGCGCTCGGTCTTGATGGCCTTGACCAGCAGCGTGTGATACAGATCGGAGGGATCGTCGCACAGGCCGTTGTCGACCAGAATCTGCTCGGTAGCGCAGAGCTTGAGGTAAGCGCGGGTCTCCTCGGTGCCGTACTGAGGGGCGACATTGGAAGCGGTCACGTGTGCCGGGATGTGCTCGAGCAGCGTCGCGTCGTCCAGGTAGTCGGCGTTGTGCTCCTTCAGGCCCACGCCGTAGCGCTTGGCCATGTCGGCGAGCTCGCGGGCATTCTTAAAGTTGTAATGACCGACCTGCTCGGTCCAACGGGTGAGCGTACCGGTCTGGCCGACGATAAAGGTTGGCATGGGGCAGCCGCGCTTCTCGAGCTCGGGCTGCAGCTGAGAAATGAACTCCTCGTACTTGTCGGTGGAGGTCAGGCCGCCATTGGTCTCCTCGGTACCGACCTCATAGGCAACCTCGGGCAGGTTATGCTCGCGACGGTACTGCTCAAGATAGTCGATAAGATCGATCGTGCGGCGAAGCACCACGTCGAGCGGAATAACCTTGCCGATCTGATAGGGGTCCTTGGTGGGGTCGACCATCAGCAGGTCAAAGCCTGCCTCCATGTCGGCGACAAAGGACTTGCGGGCGAGCTCCATGGCCTCGTCCTCGGGCAGGTGGGCGTTACGCTCCTCGTCGCGCTGCCACGGACCGCCGTGATCGCGGCACAGGTAGTACGGACCGGTATAGCCCACCTCGTCGGCAACCTTCTTAATGTCGGCGGCAAAGCGCGTCTGGTCCCAACCGTTGACGTAGCCGGCGCCCATCTCGTCCATATCGACCTGGTTGCGGCTAGCGATAAACATGGGCGGGAAATCCTCGTCCTTGGCAAGCTCGAACACGGCCTGAATCAGGTTGGGGCTCATGGGGCCAATGCCGACCATGGTTGCGTGATCGCCGCTGTCCTGCAGCTTGAGCATGCCCTGAACGGCCTGGCGGATGGTGAGGTTGGACATTTTGTTCTCCTTCTCCAGAGGATTTTTGACAAAAGTTCCCTGGGACCCAGATGTGGGCCCTATCAGTGCGGATGGATTTTGTTGTGTAGGGGCGGTTGTGCGGAGTCAAATCCATCCCTCCGCACAACCGGAGTCCTTAAAGGTTTACTTGGCCTGCTTATCGAGCGTGGGCTTCATGGCAATCAGGATTGCAGCGGCGACCAAGGAGCCAATCACGATGTCCAGGCAGAACAGCGCGACGTTGTTGGTGGCCAGGGCGACAATAAAGCCACCATGCGGAACATAGCAGTCGATGCCCTGGAAGGCGGCAAGCGCCGCGCCCACGGCAGAGCCGATGCAAATGCCGGGCAGGGTGTGGCCAAGATCCTTGACCGCGAAGGGAATAGCGCCCTCGGTAATACCGATGCAGCCCATGAACAGAGCAGAGATGCCCATCTGACGGTCAGCGTCATCGAACTTGTTCTTGGCGATGAGCGCAGCGAGGCCGCAAGCAATCGGGGGAATGGCGACGGCGACGCGGAACATACCGTTGGGGCCGTAGATGCCGGAGGCCATGATGGCCATGGTAAAGGTCGAAGCGGTCTTGTTGATGGGGCCACCCATATCGAAAGCGGTCATAACACCAATGACCAGGCCCAGGACGACGGCGGAGCCGCCCTGCAGGCTGCCGAGCACGCTGGTGAGCCAATCCATCACAAAGCCAAGCGGCGTGGCCAGGATGTAGATGTAAGCCATGCCCAGGACGAGCGAGGTCAGAATCGGGATGATCAGAATGGGCATGATGGTCTGGATGGTGTTGTTGACCTTCCAGGTCTTCATCCAGCGGACAAAGTAACCGCAGATGACAGCCATGATCATGGCGCCCAAGAAGCCGGTCGAAACGCTGTTGCCGCTCGGGGTGACGACGGCGTTGTTAACCAAGTAGCCCAGGACGAAGCCGGGGGCAAGTGCGGGCTTACCGGCCATCGAGTAGGCGATGTATGCCGCAAGCACCGGAATCATCATAGAGATGCCGGCCATGCCGATAGTGTTAAGGCTCACCATCAACGGGTTGGTGACCTCCATGCCGCTAGCACCGGCAGTACCGGATGCCAACGAGAAGGCGAGGAACACGCCACCGATAACGACGATGGGGATAAAATAGGAAACGCCGGTATTGAATGCATTGAGCAGCGTCTTGCCAGGATCGGCAAAGATGGACTGCTTGGACGCCGGTGTCGGGGCCTGCGGGGCAGCGGAGACGGCCTTCTTCTCTGCCTTGGCCTCGGCCTTGGACGCGTCAACGGCACCGCCCGTCGCCTTGATGATCTCGACAGCCTGGTCGATAATCTTTACCGGATCGGCGATTACATCGGAAGTACCGACCTTGAGGAACTTGCCCTCGGCCATCTTCTGCTCAAAACGGTCCTCGTTCTCGACACCCACGTCGACGGACTCGAGCACCAGGTCGGCGGAATCAACGTCTTCCTGCGTGAGCTCATTCTCGATACCCAGACCACCCTGAGCCTCGACTTTGCACTCGATGCCACGAGCGGCGCATTCATCCTGAATCGCCTTCTGGGCCATATACGTGTGGGCGATACCCACGGTACAGGCGGCAACGCCTACGATCTTCATTGCTTCCCTCTTTTCATAGAGTTGCGTGCGCAAGACACCGTTTGCGGAGGCCTCCGGAGCATCCCCTGCCGTTTGGACTTGCTGTCTTTTCGACAAGACCAATATAGGTGCTCGTTTTTCTTAATGCCAGTTTATTTCGGTAAACGCGCAGGTCAGAGCGTTGGTTACGCTATTTAGTTATGCGTTTAACCAAAAATGAATCCTGCGATTTTACCCTCGATTTCAAAAGTCAAGAAGTATTTGATTTTCTCGGTAGACGGCAGATGCGCATGCCGGTCACAAATTTCGACCCCACCCATATACCGCATTTGTTGCATACTCATATGAAAGGAAAAAGTCGCTCACCAAAGCGCATCCCTCACCAAGACTCAAAGTCATCATGTTGGAAAATGCTCATCTGTCGGAAGGAGTCGCTGTGGCAAAACAGCGCGTTACGATCGCAGACGTCGCTCGAGAGGCGGGAACCTCGACGGCAAGCGTCTCGTATTACCTCAACGACAAACGAGAAAAGCTTAGCGAGAAGACGCAGGCAAAGATTGCGCGCGTCATCAAGGAACTCGGATACGTTCCCAACGCCCAAGCGCAAACGCTCACCGGCAAGCAGACCCACGTCATCGCCATCATCATCTTGGATAACACCAACAAATGGGCGGGCCTCGTCCTCAACGGCATGGAGCAGGTCATGCTCCCCGCGGGCTACCAGACGGTCGTTTGCACGAGCAACTTTAATCCCGAGACCGAGCTCATGTATGTCGACAAAATGCTCTCACTGGGCGTCGATGGTTTTATCATCCAGCCCACGGCAAATTTCAAGGCAGTCCACGACCGCATCAAGCGCGCCGGCAAGCCCGTCGTCTTTTTTGACGCGGCCATCTACAGCCCAGGCACCAGCTGGATCAAAACCAACCTCTACGACGGCGTGTACAATGCCACGCAGGCGCTTCTCGACGCCGGCTACGAAGACTTCTTTTCCATCGCCGCCAACATGACCGAAATGCGCACTCGCATGGAACGTTTTCAGGGATATGCCGAGGCATTGGCCGCGAATGGGCAGCTCTACAAAGCCATCCCCATCGATCACAACAAGCCGTCAATCAACGAGCTCACCGAATACTTTAAATACAAGTTCAACCCCGCCAAGCGCACGCTCATCTTCGTACAAAACCAATGGGCACTTCCCCGTGTCTACAAGGCCCTCCAACCCATGGCCCATCTACTTCCGCAGCAAATAGGTCTTTTGGGACTCAACTGCGAAGACTGGACCAACCTCACCACGCCGACCGTCTCCACGATCATCGAGCCCGTCGACCAGGAAGGCAGGGAGGCGGCCGAGATGCTGCTCGCCTTGCTTGATGGCAGCAGCCAACCCGGCGAGCAGCGCATTCTCGAGTGCAAGCTCAACTGGCTCGACTCCACCTCGATCTAGCCATACGTCAAATATGAAGCAAATGAACCAGTAGCGTTTGTCCCAAATCTTAAGTATTTGTTCGACAGAACGGCCTCTGCCGGCTCCTGCTAGACTGGTAGATTCCCAACCGTCTATCCAGGAGCCGCAATGTCGCGCAAGTCCACCTACAAGCAAGCACTTTCCATCGGCACCGCCGTGGTGCTGGGGTTTGCGCTGTTCACAGGGTCGCTCGACGGAGCGCCCAAGCTGCTCTCGCCGCAAAGCGATGAGCAGGCGGCTGCTCTGGCCGAGAAGCAAAGCGAGAGCCCCAACCGCACCGACGACGAAGCAGACCTGGTTGCCCGGCTCGAATCGGGAACAGCGAGCTCCACGGACTCCGAAGATGATCAGGACTCCGGCGATGGCTCTGAATCCGCCACGACCGACACCGCTGACGATGCCTCTTCAAACGTCACCCCCATCGACGAGGTCGAAAACCCCGATCTCGACCGCGCCCGCGGCGTATATCTCAGCAGCATTCCCGACTACGCCGGCAACCCCTACGTTGCCCTTCGCACCGACAGCACGCACCCGCTCGGCACACCATCATTCACGCTCGATGAATACGAGCGCGCTACAGAAGAGGGCTGCTTTAAGAAATTCTCCAAGCTCGACAGCCTGGGCCGCACCCGCAAAGCGCTCGCCTGCGTGGGCCCCGAATCACTCGGTCAAGGCGAGCGCGGCGATATCTCGCGTATCCATCCCGCTGGATGGCGTCAGCAGCGCTACGACTTTATTCCGGGCCAGAGCCTCTACAACCGCTGCCACCTTATCGCCTGGTCGCTCTGCGGCGAAAACGCCAACCGTAAGAATCTCCTCACCGGCACGCGCTATCTCAACGAGACGGGCATGCTACCGTTTGAAGAGCAGATTCTCAACTATATTCGCGATACGGGCAACCATGTGCTCTACCGCGTCACGCCCATGTATAACGAAGAGGAACTTGTCTGCCGTGGCGTGCGCCTCGAGGCGCAATCGGTCGAGGACCACGGCAAGACCCTCTGCTTCCACGTATATTGCTACAACCTGCAGCCGCACGTGCAGATCGACTACGCCACCGGCCGCAATCAGGCCTCGGGGGACTAGGGCCGACCAAGCTGCTCCAAAACCTAACGTGATCCGTTTTTCTCCGCCCCCCCTAGGGATCAAAAAGGGCCGCCCTGGATTGCCCAGAGCGGCCCTTGCATCGGCACGTATGTTACAGGCAACGCCACACGCTACTTGGCGCGGCCCTCCTCATAGCGCTCGACCAGCTTGGCCTGAACGTCATAGGGCACCTGCTCGTAGCCGGCGGGCTTCATGGTAAAGTCGCCCGTGCCGCGCGTGATAGAGCGCAGACGCGTCGAGTAATCCGTCAGCTCGGCGAGAGGCGCCTGGGCAATGACCACGGTATCGCCGCGCTCATCGGTCTCCATGCCCGTCACGCGACCGCGCGATGCCGAGATGTCGCCCATCACGGCGCCGGCGTAGCTCTCGGGGATCGTCACCGTGATTTCCTCGATAGGCTCCAGCACCACCGGGTCGGCATCGGCGCATGCCTTGCGCAGGCCGATGCGGGCCGCCGCGCGGAACGCCATCTCGTTGGAGTCGACGCTGTGATACGAGCCGTCGTACACAGCCACGCGAATGCCCGTGAGCGGGTAGCCGGCAATAATACCGTCCTTCATGGTCTCCTGGACACCCTTGTCCACGGCGGGGATCAGCGAGCGCGGAATACGGCCACCTACAACCTCGTCCACAAACTCATAGCCATCGCTCGTGCCGTCGGGCCCAATGAGCGGCTCAACACGCAGCCAGCAGTCGCCATACTGGCCGGCACCGCCAGTCTGCTTCTTGTGGCGGCCCTGGGCGCTCGCCGTGCGGCGGATGGTCTCGCGATACGGAATGCGGATCGGCACGCTCTTGGCGGCGACCTTGGTGCGGTCCTCAAGGCGATTGAGCAGGACCGAAACCTGCGCCTCACCCACGGCGGAGATGATAGTCTGGCCGGTCTCCTCGTCGCGATCGATGCTCATGGTCGGGTCTGCCTTGCAGGCCTTCTCGATAAACGTGTAGAGCTTCTCCTCGTCGCCGCGGTTCTCGGCTTCGATGGCGATGCGGTACTGCGAGTTGGGGAACTTAAACGCCGCAGCCTCGACCTTGCCGGTAATCGAGAGCGTATCGCCCGTCTCGGCAGCCAGCTTGGGTACCACGATAATGTCGCCGGCATAGGCATGGCCAACCTCGGTCATATCGCGGCCGCACATCACATACAGGTGAGCCAGACGATCGCTCTTACGGGTACGCGCGTTGACCAGCTCGAGGCCCGGCTCAAGCGTGCCCGTCAGCACCTTGATAAAGCTGATGTGGCCCTGCTGCGGATCGGCCAGTGTCTTAAACACAAACGCCACCGGACGGTCATCGTCACTCGAGATCTTAAGCGAATCACCGTCGATGAGCGGCATCTCGCCATAGTCGGTCGGCGCTGGGAAATACGTTGCGATGTCATCCATCAGCGAGTTGACGCCCTGCTCCTTAATGCAATCGCCCGCAAAGACCGGCACAAAGATGCGCTCAGCGATCGCCTTCGACAGCAGGCCTTCAAGCTCCTCCTGCGTCAGCGTCTCCTCGCCTTCCAGGTATTTCATCATCAGTTCGTCGTCAGCCTCGGCCACCAGCTCGCACAGATGGTCATGGGCCTCCTCGGCCTGGGCACGATACTCCTCGGGAATCTCCGACTCAACGGCTTCGGCGCCGTTGCAATGGCGCGCCTTCATGCGCACCAGGTCGATGATGCCGTCAAAGTCCTCGCCCTCGCCCCAGGGAAGAGTCACGGCGCCCAGGCGCGTACCAAAGCGCTCCTGCAGCAGGTCCATTGTGGTCGCAAAGCTGGCCTCGGAGCGCGACAGGCGGTTTACGAACACCGCACGCGCCAGGCGCAGGTCCTCGGCGGCATACCAGAGCTTAACCGTCGTAGGCTGCGGGCCGGCCTCGGCGTCGACCACAAACAGAGCCGTCTCGCAGACGCTCATCGCGGCAAAGGCGTCGCCGATAAAATCGGGATAGCACGGGGCATCGAGCACATTGATGCGAGCGCCCTTCCAGTCGATCGGCGCAATGGTCGTCGAGATGGAAAACGCACGCTTGACCTCTTCGGGGTCATAGTCGAGCGTGGGCTTGGTGCCGTCGTGGCCGCCCAGGCGGGCGGTCTTGCCGGAAAGGTGGAGCATGGCTTCGGCGAGTGAAGTCTTGCCCACCCCGCCTTGGCCTACGAGCACCACGTTCCTTACGTTACCGGTCTTGGGAGCACCCATGATGACCTCCTTGCAGGGCCGCGCGCAATGCGCGACGCCAACGGGGAGAGTTCGCGGTCGGTGCCGTCCCGGGAGCAGCATGGTCGGCAGCCGAGCCGACTCACCCTCCAAATGTCCTATGCCACCACCCTACCCTCACGGGCGGCTGTCCATGCATACCTTTCGGCACACGTATGAATACAGGCGGCGAGAGGAAGAGACAAGCTTGTGAGGCAATTATTGAACCCCGTCGATGCAAATAAAAGCCGCCGCAGACCATTAGACCTGCGGCGGCTTCATCTCAATATTTAGTTGAGCCTACCCCTCGATACGGCTCAAGAACTCACGGGTGCGCTGCTCGCGCGGATGGTCGATAACCTGCTCGGCAGGACCCTCCTCGACAATACGACCGCCATCCATAAAGACCACGCGGTCGGCAACATCGCGCGCAAACTGCATTGCGTGGGTCACGATCACCATCGTCATGTTCTGCGCAGCGAGGTCCTTAATGACACGCAGCACCTCGGCCGTCAGCTCGGGATCGAGCGCCGAGGTCGGCTCGTCAAAGAATAAGATTTCCGGATCGAGCGCCAGGGCGCGGGCAATACTCACGCGCTGCTGCTGACCGCCCGAAAGCTCACACGGCACCTTGTTCTCGTTGCCCGTAAGCCCCATCTGCGCGATCAACTCACGCGCACGCGCCTCCGCCTGCTCGCGCGGGCGCTTAAGCACGCGGATCGGCGCGTCGATGATGTTTTTCATCACCGTATAGTGCGGGAACAGATTGTAGTTCTGGAACACCAGACCAAACCGCGAGCGCGCCTGTTTGGGCACGTCGCCTTTCGCATAGACCGCACCCGGCCCCGCGTCCGTCGCAACGGCAAGGTCGCCAAACGAGAGAGAGCCTCCGTCGAGTGTCTCGAGCAGCGTGACACACCGCAGCAGCGTAGACTTACCGCCGCCCGAAGGTCCGATAATCGCCACGACCTCACCGCGCTTGACTTCGAGTGAGATATCCTTGAGCACCTCATTGCCGCCAAACGCCTTACGCGCGCTTTCGATTTTCATCACTGAGTTAGTCATGATAATAGTCCAGCTTCTTTTCGGCGGCGCCCAGCAGCATCTCGACCACAAAGTTAAAGACCCAGTAAATCAGCGCCGCGATCGCAAACGGCACCATACTCACTTGCGAGGCAACCAGCGCCTTGGCCGTCGAGAACATCTCCCCCACACCGATGGCAAACGCTAGCGATGTGTCCTTGACCAGCGTGATGATCTCGTTGCCCATCGCCGGCAAAATGCGTTTGGCAACTTGCGGCATCACGATGTACAAAAATGTCTGCAGACGCGAGTAGCCCAGCACCTCGGCGGCCTCATATTGACCACGCGGAATCGACTGCAGGCCCGAGCGATAGATCTCGGCAAAGTAGCCGGCGTAGTTGATGATGAACGCCACAACGCACGCCGTCCACTTGGAATCGGGCGTGAGCGAGATGCCGAACACGTAGTACGGGGCGAAGTAGATGGCAAACATCTGTAGCATGAGCGGCGTGCCGCGCATGACCGAAATATAGATGCGCGCGATCCAGCGAAGCGGCGCAATTTTGCTCATGCGCATAAACGCCACGGGAATTCCCAGCGGAATCGACCCGAGCAACGTCAGCACAAACAGCTGCAAGCTGACCAAGAATCCCTGGCCAAGCATCTGCATCATGACCTGAATAGACATTACTTGAGCACCCAATTATCGAAAGACAGACCGTAATCTGCATATTTATCACAGAGGTCCTTGACCGTGCCGTCCTCGTAGAGCGCCTTGAGTGACTCGGTTACAGCATCGGCCGACTTGGTGTCGCCCTTCTTAAAGCCGACGGCGTAGTGCTCGCTGGACAGCGGCTTGTCGAGCTGCGTATAGGCATCGGGCTTGGCGGCCAGCTGATACTGAGCGATCGAGAGGTCACAGGCAACGGCATCGACCGCACCACTCTCGAGCTGCATAAACGCCGTGTTGTACTCACCGATGGTATCGAGCGTGGCAAACGTCGCGGCCAGATCCTTCTGGTCGCCCTCGAGCACATCCTGCGCAGCGGAATCAGTCTGGGTAATCACGGTCTTGCCGGCAAGATCGTCCCAGCTCTTGATACCCGCGTCCTTCTTGACCACCAACACCTGCTCGTTGAGCATATACGGCTCGGAGAACGTGTAGTCGTCCTCGCGGCCCTCCATGGTAAAGCCGTTCCAGATGCAGTTGATGGCGCCGGAGTTGAGCAGCGTGTCCTTGGCATCCCAATCGATGGCCTCGTAATCGACATCCCAGCCCTGCTTATCGGCAACGGCCTTGGCAAGGTCAAGGTCAAAGCCCGTGTACTCGCCGTCATCGCCCACAAAGCCGTACGGAGGGTAGGACTTGTCAAAGCCCACCACGAGCTTCTTGGACTCCGCGGCGCCCTTCACATCCTTGGCCGCGGCAGAACCAGCAGCGGAGCCCTTGCCAGCACCACCGCCGCAGCCGACAAGACCAAGGCCAAGCACCGTGGCGAGCGAGCCGGCTAGACCAACAAACTGACGACGAGACATATCGGTATTCATGGTATTCCCCCTCGATAGCACTTTAGTTAGGTAAAGTGAGTCATGTAACGTTCAGAATCATACACTTTAGCGTGATAGAGCACAAGGCGAGTTTGCCCGCCGCGTGAGGGGTGTGGGGGTTAAGTTTCCTGCTCTACAGTCCTGCTCACGACGGAGGCCACATTAAGTGGCCTCCTGT
>URKC01000056.1:0-13600 GCA_900548295.1 uncultured Collinsella sp. | reverse complement strand
CCACCTGAACGAGGTCAAGGTGCTGGTGCTCGACGAGGCCGACCGCATGCTCGACATGGGCTTTTTGCCCGCCGTCCGCCGCATTGTGCGCGAGACGCCGGCCGAGCGCCAGACGCTGCTGTTCTCGGCGACCCTCGACGAGGAGGCCGTGGGCGAGATCACCGACCTGGTGAGCGATCCGGCCCGCGTGGAGATCGCGCCCGCCACATCGACCGCCGACACCGTCGACCAGTTTGTGTTCCCGGTGTCCATCGAGGCCAAGAACAACCTGCTGCCCGAGTTCCTCAAGAAGGAGGGCCCGGAGCGCACCATCGTCTTTATGCGCACCAAGCACCGCGCCGACAGCTGTTGCCGTCGTCTGGAGCGTAAAGGCATCAAGGCTGCCGCGATTCACGGCAACCGTAGCCAGGCCCAGCGCGAGCGCGCGCTCTCGGCCTTCCGCGACGGTACCGTCGACGTGCTGGTGGCAACCGACGTGCTTGCCCGCGGCATCGACATCAGCGACGTGCGCTACGTCGTGAACTTTGACGTGCCGGCAGAGCCGACCGACTACATCCACCGCATTGGCCGCACGGGCCGCGCCGGCGAGCTGGGCTGGGCTATTACGTTTGTGACCGAGCAGGACGTCGATGAGTTCTACGAGATTGAGAAGCTCATGGACAAGACCGCCGACATCTACGAGGCCGGCGACCTGCATGTGGGTCCCAACCCGCCCGCGGTTGACCCCGAGCGCGACCCTGCCGCCTTTAAGGTGAAGAAGAAGACCAAGCGCGGCAAGTCCAAGAGCAAGAAGAAGCTTGAGCAGGCGCGTCGCGACGGCAAGCGCAACGGCGACGATTACGGCGATGTGGCCGGTCGTTCCAACCGTGGTCGCGACGAGCGTCGCGGCGACGGCGAGCGTCCGAGCCGTCCCAAGCGCGGCGGCAAGACCCGCGTGCGCGAGGGCGTTCAGGCTCGTGTGGACGAGGCTGTGGAGAGTGTGGCTCGCGAGGTGGCTTCCGAGGAGCGCGGGGGTGCTGCTGCCGTCGAGCAGACCCCGCGCGGCAACCGTGCCGAGCGCCGTGCCAAGCAGTTCCAGGGCGAAGCGCACCGCCGTCGTCGTGAGGACGAGGACCGTGGCGGTCGTCGCCGTGTTGAGCGTGAGGACGAGGGCCGTGGTTCGCGCGGCGGCAAGCGCGGTGCGGGCGACCGCCGTCGTTCCGGTCGTGATGACGAGCGCGGTGGCCGTGACGAGCGTCGCGGCGGCGAGGGTCGCGGTGAGCATGGCACCCGCAGCGGTGAGTCCCGTGGCGGCAAGCGCTTTGAAGAGCGCGGTGGCCGCGGCGGCGAGCGTCGCGAGGGCGCTCGCGGCAATGGTGGGCGCAGCGGCGCTGGGCGTTCCGGTGAGTCGCGCGAGCGTCGCGATCCGCGTGCCAGCCGCGATCGTCGCGATGACTGGCGCAACTACGACGATACCCGCGAGGAGCGTCGCGGCGACTACCGTGGTGGTCGCGGCGGCAACCAGGCCGGTTCCCGTGGCGGCCGCGCCGGCGGTCGCGATAACCGTGGCAGCTATGGCAACAGCCGTGGCGGCAAGCGCGGCGGCAGCTCCCGTCGTCCCGGCGACGGCGGCGGCAAGCGCAAATAACATACGCATCGCACGCTAGCGTGAGACAAGCTAAGGGCCCCGAGCAACTACGCTCGGGGCCCTTTTTGGTGCAAAGGGGTCAGAGCAAGGAGTGTCCCTGGGTGCCGGCAGAAAAGGAACGTCCCTAAGTGCCGCATAGCTACCGTTTATCGGAGAATAAATACCGTTCACCGGTCATAATGATTATTCTGGCTTTGGGCTTGTCTACAATAGCTCTCGTAAAAAGAAATGCGGAAGGTTACCGAGTCCCTCGGACGTGGGCCTAACCAAAGTCTTTGAACGGGTGTGTCTCTATGGATGCATTCGTTTGATTTTGGTTGGGCTATATTTATGAAGGGACATGCCGCCATGGGTTTCTTTTCTCGCCTGATGGGCGGTTCGGATGAGCAGAAGACTGCAGCTTCCGAGCTCGAAATCCTCGCTCCCGTTTCCGGCGAGCTTGTTCATCTAGAAAATACCAATGACCCTGCTTTTTGCAGCCGCGCGGTGGGCGATGGCGTTGCCGTGGTTCCCCAAGAGGGAACGGTGTGCGCTCCTGTTTCCGGCACCGTCGCGGCGTTGTTTCCGACTGAGCACGCGCTGGGCATCATGTCCGACGACAGCTCTGCTCAGGTGATGCTGCATATCGGAATCGACACTGTTAAACTTGAGGGCAAGGGCTTCCATGCGCTCGTTGCTCAGGGTGACCATGTCGACGCGGGCCAGCCCCTCGTCGAGGTCGATTTCGACGCGGTTCGCGCCGCTGGCTTCGACCCCACGGTCTTCGTTATCGTGTGCGAGCGTTCGGAGAACTCGACTCTTCGTGAGCATGCTTCCGGCCCTGTTGCTGTTAAAGAGCCTGTCGTCTGGCTTTCCGAGTAAATTCTTGTGGTGGGTACCGTGGTTATCAAGCGAGTTTTCAACAATAACGTCGCAATGGTCACTTCGGACGATGGCTCCGAGCTCATCGTCATCGGCCGAGGCCTCTGCTTTGGCCGCCATGCCGGTGATATCATCGACGAGGCGTCGGTCGAAAAGACCTATGCGCTGCAGGAGGGTACCTCCCAGGATTCTCGTACGATTGACCGCTTGGCACATCTTTTGGAGTCCATCCCCACCGTTAACCTCGTGATTTCCGAGGACATTGTTCAGATGCTTCGTCGAGAGCTCAATGTTGATATCAATGACAAGATTCTCATTGCTCTCGCAGATCATATTAGCCTCGCCCTTGATCGCGAGCGCAAGGGCATTCCGTGCGAGAACCCGTTGCTGCTCGAGATCCAGCAGTTCTATCGCAAGGAGTATGCGCTTGCGGGCCGTGCCCTTCAGATTATCAAGGATTACCTGGGCATCGAGATGAGCGAGGAGGAGCAGGGCTTCATCACCTTGCATATCGTCAACGCCACCATGCCGCAGCGCTCTGACCGTCTGATTGTTTCGGTCCAGCTTGTTCGCGACGTGCTCGCGATTGTTTCCGAGCACTATGCCACGACCCTTGACGTTACCTCGTTGCCGTACGAGCGTTTCGTTCGCCATCTGCAGTTTTTTGCGCAGCGAGCGCTCGATCCCGCGGTGGGGCAGGTCAATGGCGACGCGCTGTTCCGTATCGATGAAACGGTGTATCCGAGGGCGTTCTCGTGCGCGGAGTCAATTGCCGACCGCTTAGCGTCTACCTATAACGTTGTCGTTACCAATGCCGAGAAGAGTTATCTCGCATATCACATTGTTAACCTGCTTGGAGAATCTGGTCTCTAGGCATAACGTGCCCGCACATCGATTGATACAAGACAAGGCTCATGGTCTTGTCCAGGGCACACCTGTCTTAATTTGCGGAAAAGAAAGGGGAGTATCGCTATGACCGCAAAAAAGAAAGTAAACCTCAAGGCGCCGTTGGAGGTGTTCGCGAAGTCGATCGTCCAGCCGATGATGTATCTCTCGGTTGCCGGCATCCTGCTCATCGTGGGCATCATTCTGACCAACAAGACCATCTGTGCCGTGGTCCCCGTGCTGGGCTCCGGCCCGTTCCAGCTTGCGGGCGCCGTTGTCTATCAGTCGCTGATGTTTATCATCAACAACCTCTCGATTCTGTTCTGCGTGGGCATCGCCGGCGCCATGGCAAAGAAGAACAAGGGCCATGCTTCGCTGATCGCCCTGATGTCGTTCTTCCTGTTCCTTCAGGCCAATAACATCGTGCTCAACGCCACCGGTTCTCTTGCCGAAGCGAGCGGCATGCTCGGCCTTACCGGAACCGGCCAGAGCACCGTTATGGGCATTCAGGTCCTCGATACCGGCGTGTTTGGCGGCATCATTCTTGGTTGCATCACCGGTGCCGTGTTCAACAAGTACTCGAACAAGCAGTTCCCCGTTGCCCTTTCGATGTTCTCGGGCGTTCGCTTTCCGTTTCTGATCATGATCATCATTTCCTGGATCATGGGCGCTGGCTTCTGCATCGTTTGGCCTCCGGTTCAGGGTGCCATCTCCTCCGTTGCCGGCATCATTAAGGAGTCGGGCAACATCGGTCTGTTTATCTACGGCATGCTCAACAAGTTGCTCGTTCCCACCGGTCTGCACCACCTCATCTACACCCCGTTCCAGTTCTCCGATGTGGGTGGCACCCTTACGCTGGGCGATCAGGTTATCGCCGGCGCCTATCCCATCCGTGTCGCCGAGATGGCAATGACGGGCCAGCCCTTCTCCGATAGCACGTATTTCAACAGCTACGCCTTCAACAACCTGTGGCCCTACATCGGCATCGGTCTCGCCTTTATCTTCACCGCCTACAAGCAGAACAAGGACAAGACCAAGGCTGTCATCATCCCGCTGATCATCACCGCCGTGCTTTCCTGCGTGACCGAGCCCATGGATTTCCTCTTTGTCTTTGCTGCCCCTGTGCTCTTTGTCGTCCACTCGATTCTTTCCGGCATCTTCCTGGTTCTTCTTAAGGTTCTCTCCGTGCCCGCTTCGACTGCAGGCGGCATCATCAACATCGTTGTTTCCAACCTGGTCCTTGGTGTCGATAAGACCAACTGGCCGATGATGCTGGTGCTTGGAGTTCTCAACGCCGCTCTGTACTTCTTCCTCTTCACCTTCCTTATTAAGAAGCTCAACCTCCACACGCCTGGTCGCGAGGAGGAGTCCGAGCTCGCCGAGTCCGTCGCCGAGGGCGAGGCCGCCGCGTCTGTCGCGGTGAAGCAGGGCGCTGTTGCCGCGGCTCCCGCAGAGGGCGTCGATGCGGGCATTGCCGATCTGGTCGCAGGTCTTGGCGGCAAGGACAACATCGAGGAGCTCGAGAACTGCTTTACGCGTCTCCGCGTGAACGTTAAGAACCCGGACCTCATCGATGAGAACCTCATCAACCACGTGCCCAACAGCGGCATCAACCGCAATGGCAACAATATCCAGATCATCTTTGGCATGAAGGTCGCTGAGATGCGCGACAAGGTCGAAAACGCAATTGAGAAGGAGCAGTAAACAATGATCATTACTCTGTGTGGTGGCGGATCCACCTTTACCCCCGGCATCGTCAAGTCCATCGCTCTGCGCAAGGACGAGCTCGACGTTGACGAGATTCGTCTGTACGACATCAACGAGGAGCGCCAGCGCAAGATTGGCGTGCTCGTGGACTGGATTTTGCACGAGGACCTTGGCCTGGACATCAAGCTCACGGTGACCACCGACAAGGAGACTGCCTTTACCGACGCGAGCTTCGTGTTTGCCCAGATGCGCGTGGGCGGCTATGCCATGCGCGAGCAGGACGAGAAGATTCCGCTGCGTCACGGCTGCGTGGGCCAGGAGACCTGCGGCTGCGGCGGCCTTGCCTACGGCATGCGTACCATCTTCCCCATGGTCGAGCTGATTGACGACGTTGAGAAGTACGCCAAGAAGGACTACTGGATTCTCAACTACTCCAACCCTGCCGCCATCGTCTCCGAGGGCTGCCGCGTCCTGCGCCCCAACGCTCGCATCATCAACATCTGCGACATGCCGATTGCGATCATCGACGTGGTTTGCGCCGCGCTCGATATCGACAAGAAGGACGTCGAGTACGACTACTTTGGCCTCAACCACTTTGGTTGGTTCACCTCGATCCGCCACAAGGGCGAGGAGGTGCTCCCGCAGCTGCGCGAGTACATCAAGGAGCACGAGATTCTGCTGCCCGATTCTTACCTCAAGGGCATGAGCTCGCTGATGTCCAAGAAGCCCGAGGAGGCCACCGACGAGCATCCCGAGCAGAACCGCCACACCAAGGGCAGCTGGTACTACGTCTGGAAGGGCGAGTACGAGATCATGGAGTGCTTCCCGGAGTACCTGCCCAACACGTATCTGAACTACTACCTGCAGCAGAAGGAGTTCGTCGAGCATTCCAACCCCGAGCGCACCCGTGCAAACGAGGTCGAGGAGACGCGCGAGAAGAACCTCTTTGATGGCATCGACCATTACGAGAAGACGGGCGAGATCGACGAGAGCACGTTCTATGCGGGCAGCCACGGCGACTGGATTGCCGATCTGGCCATCGCTCTGAAGAACGATACCAAGCAGCGCTTCCTGGTCATTTGCGAGAACAAGGGCGCTATCCCCAACATGCCCTACGACGCCATGGTCGAGCTGCCTGCCTACATTGGCAAGAACGGCCCCGAGGTCATCAGCCGCGACAACATCCCGCTGTTCCAGCAGGGTCTTATGATGCAGCAGCTGAACTCCGAGAAGCTCATCGTCGAGGCTACGATCGAGGGTTCGTACGAGAAGGCGCTCAAGGCCTTTACGCTCAACAAGACCGTGCCTTCGATGAAGGTCGCCAAGGAGGTTCTCGACGACATGATCGAGGCCAACAAGGGTTACTGGCCCGAGCTTCGCTAAAGACAGAAGGTCTCTGGCACAAAAGAGCCGCTGACCGTAAAACTTGATCAATGCCCTGTTCGCGTGTTTGCGCGGACGGGGCATTGCCGTTTTGCGCAAAGGGTTGATATGGGGGTGGGCAGCGCCGTCGCATCGAGATTGCCCGAGCCCTGCTGTGCCCAGGCGACGCGGTGATTCTGGACGAGCCCTTTACCGGTCTAGATACCGCTGCGCGCGACGCATGCGCCGAGGTCGTGCTCGACTTGCTCGACGGTCGCATCCTGTTGCTTGCCACGCACGATGCCGTCGACGCTCAGGCCCTCAATATCTCGGATATCATCACGCTCTAAATACTTACTCAGCAACAAAAGGATCCGTTTTCCTCCGTCCCCATGGGGTCGGGTATGGTATTCTATCTGCGGGGTAATACTTAGGAATACCAAGTAATACCAACGCCGTAGAAACAACCTCCAGATGCGGGCCAATCGGGTTGCCTTCACAGCCCGTCGCCCAGCCGCGTGGCCCGCATCTATCCGCACCACCGTCGTTTCAAAAAGGAAGCGCCATGGCAGAACACATGACCCCGGTTGTCGCGAAGGTCTTGCCCGAGGAAAAGGCGGCCTTCGCGGCGGCAACGCAGCTCGTAGGTACCACGCCGTCCAACGCCATCCGCATGTTTATCGCCGCGTTTAATCGCTGCGGCACCTTTCCGTTCGACATTTCGCCCAACGGGGCCTTTGGCACTGCGCCCGATTCTCATCAATAAGTGATCCGTTTTCCTCCGTCCCCATGGGATCAGCTCTCTGCCGAGTTGTGGTAGAACTAGGGAACGGTTTTGAGGAGGTTGGCATGCTCAATGCGATGATTTGGGCGCTTGCCTGTTTTGGCGTCGTCGCTGCCGATATTGCCCTGAGCGTCGTTTTGTTCTCCGCCCTTGGCGTCGCATCGGTGTTCATGGGCTTTTCGATTGACGACCTCGATATTCAATTGCTTCAGGCTGCCGCGCAGACGGCGTCGTTTTTGATGGCGCTGCTGTGGTGGCGTTATCTGAGGCCGCGCTCGTTTATGGCGCGCCGGCAAGGCGAGCGCCCGCTCGGCGGGGGAGCAAATGCTGTATGGAAGCGCATCGCCTGCGTTATCGTGATCGGCCTTGCCCTGCAGGTGGTCGTTGGCTACGTGACCGACGCCGT
Organism: uncultured Collinsella sp.; assembly: GCA_900548295.1. Classification (GTDB taxonomy): domain Bacteria; phylum Actinomycetota; class Coriobacteriia; order Coriobacteriales; family Coriobacteriaceae; genus Collinsella. The sequence continues at coordinate 5,968 of URKC01000056.1, read as the reverse complement.
GCTGTTGCTGTTGCCCGAGGCCGCGGCCGATTACAGCGAACTTGTCGAGGAGACGGGCATGGGTGACACGAGCTATCTGGCCGTCCTGACCACGGTGCTCGGCGCTCCGTTTTGCGAGGAGCTGCTGGTGCGCGGTATCATTTTTGAGTTTTCGCTCCGAGCGTTTAATCCGCAGTGCCGCCCACTTTGGAAGCGCCGGCGTCGTGCGGGTGCGCAGGACGGCGCCATGGTGCCCTGGGCGGCCCCGAGCACGTGGGGTATCGTCGCGGCGGTCGTGCTGCAGGCGGCGATCTTCGGTTTTATGCACCTGAACTGGGTGCAGGGCTGCTATGCGGGCGCTGCCGGCCTCATTTTTGGCTGGGTGCTCGTGACGACCGGAAAGCTCCGCTACACGATCCTGCTGCATTTTGCCTTTAACGCCGGGTCGTATCTCATGACGTTGCTCTGGTTTGTGAACACGCCGTTCGATGTGGCAATTACGGTCGCTATCGCTGGCGTCATCCTCGTTGAGGCAATGCGCTCACTGCGCCACGCGTGTGGGATGGACGCAGCGAGCGCGCCGCTGCCCTAGTTGTGACGCCCGCCTCCGTTGGCGCCCTGTCGTCCCTGGGCCGCACGGTTGCGTCCGGCGGTGTTCTGCGCACGCGACATGCCGCCGTGCCCCTTGCTGCCCTTGGGGCCCTTGCCGGCACCACCGTGGGCCCTGCCGCCCTTCTTGCCGGTGCCATGCCCGCCGCCAGCAGACGTCTCGCCCGGGCGCGGCGGCACGGGACGAATCAGACAATGCTTGGTGTAGCCGATCAGGTCACGACGCCCGGCTTTCTCCAGTGCCTCGCGCACGAGCTTGTAGTTCTCGGGTTTGCGATATTGGATGAGCGCGCGCTGCATAGCCTTCTCGTGCGGGTCACGCGCCACATAGATTGGCTCCATGGTGCGTGGGTCCACGCCGGTGTAGTACATGCAAGTGCTCATCGTGGACGGGGTGGGGTAGAAGTCCTGCACCTGCTCGGGCATGTAGCCCATGTCGCGCACGGCCTCGGCAAGCTCCACCGCTTCCTTCATGGTCGAGCCGGGGTGGCTCGAGATCAGGTACGGCACCACGTACTGCTTGAGTCCGTATTCGCGGTTCAAGCGCTCAAATTTGCGGCAGAACGCGTCGTAGACGGCTCGGCTCGGTTTGCCCATCACAGAGAGCACCGCGTCGCTCACATGCTCGGGTGCCACGCGTAGCTGGCCCGAGACATGGTGCTCCAGCAGCTCGCGCAAAAACTCGTCCGAGGTGTCGGCCATGGTGTAGTCAAAGCGGATGCCGCTGCGGACGAAGACCTTCTTGACGCCGGGAAGCTGGCGCAGGTCGCGCAGCAGCTGCGTGTAGCCGCTCTCGTCGACCACCATGTTCTTGCATACGCTCGGCCACAGACAGCGCTTGTTCTTGCACACGCCGTGCTTGAGCTGTTTGTCGCAGGCAGGACGGCTAAAGTTGGCCGTCGGTCCGCCCACGTCGTTGATGTAGCCCTTAAACTCGGGGTCGCGCGTGAGCAGCTCGGCCTCGCGCATGATCGAATCGTGGCTGCGCATCTGCAGCACGCGGCCCTGGTGGAAGGTGAGCGCGCAAAACGAGCACTCGCCAAAGCAGCCGCGGTTAGAGCTGATGGAAAACTTGATCTCGGCAAAGGCAGGCACGCCGCCTGCCGCGTCGTAGTCGGGATGCCAATCGCGTGCGTAGGGGAGCTCTGCCACCTCGTCCATCTCGTCAGTGGTGAGCGTCGCCGAAGGCGGGTTCTGCACCACATAGACGCTGTTGGGGTAGGGCTCTACCAGGCGATGTCCGGTGATGGGGTCCATATTCTGCTGCTGCACGTTAAAGCTGCGCGCGTAGTTGAGCTTGTCGGCGGTAAGGTCGTCCCAGCTGGGCAGCAGGTCGTAGTCGTAGACCTCGTCGAGCGAGCTGGTGCGGTAGACGGTGCCATTGATATAGGTAATCTGATCGACGGGCAGTCCCGCGTCGAGCGCGTCGGCGATCTCGACGATCGCGTGCTCGCCCATGCCGTAGATGAGGATGTCGGCGCCCGAGTCGAGCAGTACCGAGCGCTTGAGCTTGTCCTGCCAGTAGTCGTAGTGGGCCAGGCGGCGCAGACTCGCCTCGATGCCGCCGATGATGATGGGGGCGTCCTTGAACGTCTGGCGGATGAGGTTGCCGTAGACCGTGACGGCTCGGTTGGGACGGCGCCCTTCCTTGCCACCGGGGGTATAGGCGTCGGTGTGACGGCGGTGCTTGGTCACCGAATAGTGGTTGACCATGGAGTCCATGTTACCGGCACTGACGAGAAAGCCCAGGCGAGGCTCGCCGAGCACGGTGATGCTGGCGGGGTCGGTCCAATCGGGCTGGCAGATGATGCCCACCTTGTAGCCGTGCGCGTCGAGGACGCGGCTGATGATGGCCATACCAAAGCTGGGGTGGTCCACGTAGGCGTCACCGCAGATGTAGACAAAGTCGCACTGGTCCCAGCCGCGTGCATCCATGTCGGCGCGACTGACGGGGAGGAACTTATCGCGGCGCGGGCGCCAGGGGCGGGCGGGCGCTGCCTGGGCATGAGTGGCGTGGCCACCCTGGGCCTTGCCGCCACGCTTTTGCTGCTGGCCGCGCTGGGCATGCTTGCCGTGCTGGTTGTGCTGAGCGTCCTGGGGCTTTTTTGCCACGATCCCTCCCGGTGTTTGTATGCTGCACGTAATTGTAACCAGTCTTTTTGGGACGGGGCTAAAAAGACTGGTGGAGTACACGAGGTCTCGGGTGTCGGTGCCGCGCCCGCCGTTTGTTTCCAGACTGTGTATCTGCGCGTTGGAGAACCCGTCTCGCGCACACGCCATGTTGTCAATGGGTTACAGTATGAACGGCGGCTATGTCTCCGCCAACGCACGAGAGGGTCGTCAACAAGGAGGATGCACGACGATGCAGCGTGCCAAACAGATATCGGAGTCTATTGAGCTGGGCATCATCTTAGCGCTCGCCGGTGGCTTTATGGATGTGTATTCGTACATTGGGCGCGACCATGTTTTCGCCAACGCGCAGACGGGCAACATCCTGCTGGTGGGCGTGAGCATCTCGGAGGGCAACTGGGCTCTGGCGGGACGCTATTTCTTTCCCGTGGTGTCGTTTGCCGTGGGCATTATGCTTGCCGACCTGGTTCACGAGCGGTTTGGCAGTGTGATTCACTGGCGCCAGGTGACGGTGTTCTTTGAAGCCGTCATCTTGCTGGGCGTGAGCTTTATCCCCGGTGGCGATTTCAACCTGCTCGCCAACTGCCTTACCTCGTTTGCTTGCGGTATGCAGGTCGAGAGCTTCCGCAAGATCCACGGTCACGGCATCGCTACGACCATGTGCATCGGCAACTTGCGCAACGCCCTGCAAAACGTGGACGACTATATCATCACCCACAAGCGCGGCTTTTTGGAAAACGGCGCACTGTACTTTGGCGTGATCTTCACCTTTGTGTTTGGCGCCGTGCTGGGCAACTGGTGCATCGAGCGCATGGGGCTGCACGCCATTGCGGTGGCGAGCATGCTGCTGTTTATCGCGTTTGCCATCATGTTTATCGATCGCGAACGCGACTTGCACAGGAAATGGGCCCGCATCGTAGCTGACTGGCAGACCACGAGTCTTAAGCGCTAAGGTGCATGTTCGTAACAACATTCAGGAGCCAGAAAAACTATCTAGCTCCTGAATGTTGTTACGAACTGCTTTTTGCGATTTATTCGAGATGCTCTTCAATCCGAGCCCTAAGAAGGGCAATGGCTGTAGGTATTCCAATTGCGGCGGCTAATTCGGCTTTATCCAAAACCTGTATGCTAAAGCACGATTGTTTATCACATTGAAGGACGATAACTGAAGATAGCTTCACTTCCTGTTGGCTGAATATATCGTAATCTCCAAATAGGAAGTTGCCTTTTATTGCGTAATTCGGTATGTTCGTTACGCACTTCATCTCAAGTCTGTTTAGACCATAATCGAACACCGCAACTTCCTTGTGTTCGATTATGAGCGCAACCCTGGGCATGTTGCTAAAGCCACCGTCGACGACAGTGAAGAGTTTTTCATTCGCATCGTCATAAACGGTATATTTAAGACTCGATAGCTGTCCTAGTGGACCCGTGAACCCATGTCTTTTGATGTTGAGGTTGTCTCCCGCTGGGTTGATGAGAGCCAGAGTATGCGGATAAGGATTACCTTCAATTGAGATTCGATATTCGTTTGTAGCCGTCTTGCTCGATTTAGGACCAGTAGCCATCACGTGTCATCGCCTCGATCGAATTGGAACCGTCTTCTACCTCGTGCGGAGAATTGCGCTGTACGTTGCGGTACATGCAGCTGCAATAACCGCATGGGCAATTTCTAACAAAATGAATGACGCTATTTGCTGCATGCATTTATTTACTATTAAGTATCCTTTTATAAACGTATTGTCAAACATATATTGCTAAAACAGAAATAATTTATAGACTGAGTTGGTCGTATTCTTTGGGCGATTGCTCCTATAATCTAGCCTTCGCTGCTGTCGGGAGGGAAGGACTGGGGCTCCGTTATTATGTTGAAACGCTTTAAGACTTTTGACGTTCTCACGCGTTTTTTGTTTCAAAAGCGTTAGGATGGAACTTGTAGCGCGGGGCGTAATGGGTGCCCCGCACACGATGGGAGGCTATCAATGGCTAATCGTTTCGTTCTCAACACCATTTCTTATCATGGTTCCGGCGCCATCAAGGAGATCCCCGGCGAGCTCCAGCGTCGCGGCTACAAGAAGATCTTCGTCTGCTCCGACCCCGATCTGGTCAAGTTTGGCGTTACCGCTAAGGTGACCGACGAGCTCGACGCCGCCGGTATTGCTTGGAGCCTCTACTCCGAGATTAAGCCCAACCCCACTATCCAGAACGTCAAGGACGGCGTCGAGGCCTTCAAGGCCGCCGAGGCTGACGCTATCGTGACCATCGGTGGCGGCTCCTCCATGGACACCGCCAAGGCTATCGGCATCATCATCAACAACCCCGAGTTTGCCGATGTCCGCAGCCTCGAGGGCGTTGCTCCCACTAAGAACCACGCCGTGTTTACCATCGCTGTGCCGACGACCGCCGGTACCGCTGCCGAGGTGACCATCAACTACGTCATCACCGACCCCGAGAAGGTCCGCAAGTTCGTGTGCGTCGACACCAACGACGCCCCCGAGGTCGCCGTCGTCGACCCCGACATGATGGCTTCCATGCCCGCCGGCCTGACCGCCTCCACCGGCATGGACGCTCTAACCCACGCCATCGAGGGCTACACCACCAAGGGCGCTTGGGAGCTCTCCGACATGTTCCACTTTGAGGCTATTAAGCTGATCAGCGAGAACCTGCGCGACTCCGTCGCCGAGGCCAAGTCCGGCCAGCCCGGCTCCGGCCGTGAGGGCATGGCTCTTGGCCAGTATGTCGCCGGCATGGGCTTCTCCAACGTTGGCCTGGGCATCGACCACGCCATGGCTCACACCCTGTCCGCTCACTACGACACCCCGCACGGCGTCGCTTGCGCCATGCTGCTGCCGATCGCCATGGAGTTCAACAAGCCGGTTTGCGCCGAGCGTCTGGCCAAGGTTGCCGTCGCCATGGGCGTTGACACCACGGGCATGAGCACCGACGAGGCCGCCGACGCCGCCATCGCCGCCGTCAAGCAGCTCTCTGCCGACGTGAACACCCCGCACGTCTGCGAGGCCATGAAGGCTGACGAGATCGAGGTCCTGGCCAAGGACGCCATGGCTGACGCCTGCTTCCCGGGCAACCCGCGCGAGGCGACGCTCGACGACGTCATCGAGCTCTTCAAGAAGATCTGCCCGGCTGCCTAACATGGTTCGGCGGGCCCCTGCCCGTTAGCCCCAGAATCGTCCTCGGACATGTCGGAGGCCCCGCTGCGCACTACGTGCGGCGGGGCCTCCTTCTGTCCTGC
>URKC01000055.1:0-13620 GCA_900548295.1 uncultured Collinsella sp. | reverse complement strand
TTGGTCTGATTGTTTTTGTTGAAGCTCTGCCTTTGGCTCAAATGGAAACGGGAGACGCATCTGCATCCCCCGCTTTTGTTGTGGTTACTCTAGATCAATAAATTTGATGCTTAGGATCTTGCCGTCTTTGACGAGCATTCTGGCCATGGTGGGGCCTCGGGTGCCTCTGGGGTAGCTGGCGCTGCCCGGGTTGAGGACTAAGCAGCGGCCCACCTGGGCTTCTTTGGTTACGTGGGTGTGGCCGTTGATGGCTACGTCTACGGATCCCACCGGAAGGTCTTCGCGGTAGTGGGCTACGGCGAATTTGAGGCCTTCGTAGGTAAAGAGCGCAAGACGGTCTACATCGGGGCCGTAGTCGCGGTAGTAATCGTTGTTGCCCAATACGGCCCGCACAGGGGCGATGGTGCACAGGTGCTCGTAGTCCATCTCTGACGTGAGGTCGCCGGCGTGGATGATCAGGTCTGCGCCCTCAAGCTCATCCAAGAGCGCAGGCGATAAATAGCCGTGGGTGTCCGAGATGATGTCGATACGCTTGGCGCTTGCACTGTTCATGGGATCCCTTCCGCAAAAAACGATTCGGCAGATACATACAAAAAAGGCCCCACGGCTCCGCAGACGATGGGTCTACAGGGCTGCGGGGCCAGTGTGCTAGAGACTCAAGGCCTTCTTGAGCGGCACGACGCGGCGGCGCGAAACCGGTACGCGTTCGTCGACGCCCGTAATGCCCAGCTGGATGGCGCCCGAGGGCACCGTCTCGACGTCCGTAACGCACGCCAAGTTGACGATATAGCGGCGGTGAACACGGAAGAAGCCAAAGTCGCAGAGCTTGGCCTCAAACTGCGCCAGCGAGGTCGTCGACAAAAAGCGATCATCGACGGTATAGATGCAGGAGTAATCGTCCTTGGCCATGATAAAGCGAATGTCGTCCACGGGAATGAGCACCTTGCGGCCGCCCTTTTCCACCGGGATACGCTCGATGGTCACCTTGCTGTCCGTAACCGGCTTGGCGCGTTGCATGACTTTCTCGATCGCGCGATCCAAGCGAGCTTCCTCGACCGGCTTCATCAGATAATCGACGGCATCCACGTCGAATGCCTCGACCGCATGGTCGCTATACGCAGTCACAAATACGATCGCCGGCGGATTTTTGAGCTTATGCAGCGCCTCGGCAAGTTGCAGGCCCGAGGCACCGGGCATCGAGATATCGAGAAACACGACATCCACGCGACTTTCCATAAGCATCTCGATGGCGGAGCGGACGCTCGACGCCTCCGTGATCGTGCCGATCTTGCCCGTTTGCTCGAGCAGGAAGCGAAGCTCCGAGCGAGCCGGCGCCTCATCATCCACAATCATCGCACGCAGCATAGGGATAAAACCTTTCGTCAACTAACTACGCCGGGCATCCGTCGCATGACGTTGAGCCCGTAGCCTTTCATTTTACTCTTGAATGTCAAAGATGCTCTCTGACAAATCAAGATGAAGAAGCACTTTGGTGCCCTTGCCCGGCGCCGATTCGACACGCGTATAGGAGTGCGGCCCAAAAAAGCGATGGATGCGCTCCGAAATATTGTGCATGGCCACACCGGCGCCGCCACCCTGGGGAGAGCTGGCGTCGGGACGGGCAGAGCGCTCGTCAAACAGTCTGGCGGCGGTACCCTCATCCATGCCCACGCCATTATCGGCCACAGCAATCAAGATTGCATCCTCGCCGTCTTGGTGAACGGTCACGTCGATCCTCAGGGCGTCGTCATCGCCCATACCATGACGCACGGCGTTCTCGACAATCGGCTGGATCACGAACGCCGGCACCAGCGTATCTTCCACGTCCTCGGACACATCGAACGTCGCAAGCACGCGGTCCTCGCCAAAGCGGGCCTTCTCAAAGGTAAGGTAGCGCTTGGTCTGTGCGACCTCGCGCGAGACCGGAATAAGCGATCCCGAGTTGTCGAGCGTGGCACGATAGAACGATGAGAACTCACGAAGCAGTTCACGGGCCCGCAGCGGGTCGGTGCGCGTAAACGATGCAATGGTGTTCAGCGTGTTGAACAGGAAGTGCGGGTTAATCTGCGCCTGCAGCGCACGCACCTCGGCGCGCGCCGTGAGTTCCTTTTGCACCTCGAGCTCGTGGATGGCGAGCTGCGTGGACAAGATCTCGGCAAAGCCCGAGGCAAGCGCGTACTGGGTACGGTCGACGGCGCGCGGGGTCTTGTAGTAGAACTTGAGCGTGCCGACGGTACGATCGCCCACCTTGATGGGGGCGATAATGCCGGCGGGGACTTGGTTGTGCGAGCCGTCCGAGCCCACGACATCCACCATACGGTTGAACGATTGCACGATGCCATGTTCGATAACGTAGCGTGTGGCAAGCGTGTGGATGGGAGAATCTGGCAGTAGTTTTTCCTCAAACTCGCCCGCGCAGGCAAGCACGTTGTCCTCGTCGGTGATGGCCACCGTCATGGCGCGCGTCTCGGGCAAAATGCGCTGGCACACCAAACGCGCCGACTCCTGCGTCAGACCGCCCTTAATGTCCTCGAGCATGGCCGAGGCCACCGAGAGCGTCTCCTCGGTGTACTGGGAGCGCACCGAATCGGGATTGAGCGTCAAAAAGATAAAGATGCACAGAAAGATGCACAGCAGCGCGCAGGCAATCACCGTGGCGATCGGCTCGATACCGGTCACCAGGGCAAAAATAAAGTACACCAGCACGCAAATGGCGCAGGCAACGGCAATGATGCGAAAGATTGATAATGAACTATCGCGCTGGGCGCGGCGGTCGATCATTCGGCCCCCTCCAGGATACTGATCAGTTGTGCGTCACGCCAAAGCCCGTCCATGATCTTGGGCCAAAAGCTCTGGAAACGCAGGTAGCTTGCAGCGTTTTGGCGTGCATAGGCCTTTGCCTCGTCGATACCATGGCGCCAGATGCGCAGGTAGCCCTCATGCTCGCGAGTAAACACGCTGCGGACCATAGCGGTCTTGCGCACGCGGTCGTCGAGCTCGCGCGAAATCCACGGGCCCGGGTAGGGCATGAGCGATGCCGCCGTAACGGGAATGAGCTCCTTTTGATGCGCGGCGAATGTCAACTTGGCCCGTTCGTAGTACCAACGGTATACATCCTGCATAAAGCGCGGTGAGCGCTTTTCGGACTCCGGAGGCAGATGGCGCACGGTCCACTCGTTATCGAACCACACGTCGTAGCCAAACATGCGCATGTTAAAGAGGTAATCCAAGTCCTCGCCGCGGGTGATAAACGGGTCAAAGGCCACACGCGTAAAGGCGCGGGCGTGCAGGGCCATCAGGCCGCCGCACACGTAGTTGGAGCGCGAGATGCGGGTGCCCGAGAGCGCCTTTTTCATCCAACGGTTGAACTCGATGCGCTTGGTCCACCAACGATGGCAGATGCCCGCCTTGTCCGTGGGAGCCAACGGCGAGCCGTCGCGATCGTAGAAATAGCCGCTCTTGACCAAGATCGGCAAGCCCTGACGCGTCTGCTGCCCCAACGCATAGGTCGCGCGCTTCATAAAGTCGGCGTCGATGACAGCCTCATCGTCATCCAAAAAGATAACCGCGTCATGCCCCAGCACCGCAGCGCAGGCCAGCCCCATGTTGCGGATGGCACCGTAACCTCGCAGGCTCACGCACTCGCCCGAACCCTTGGGCGCGATCTGAGCAACCCGGTCTGCGATGCGCGAGGCCTGGGTGTTGGTGACAACGGTGACCTTGAGCGTGGGATGCGCGTCGACAATCTCGTGCACGCGCAGCGACACATCGGCTGTGGCAGAAACGGGACAGACCACCAAAAGGATGATGCGCGGGATGTCACGTACCTGCTCAAGCGAGGCCAGGCAGCGGTCGAGTTCGGGATTGTCGGCGTTGAGTCGTGTCGAATGGTCATAGGTGCCAGGGGCGTTTGCGCGAGCGTCATCGCCCGCCCAATACGTTGGAATCACGACCGTGGCGTTCATGCCTTACCCTCCCTGCAACACAAAAACGGGACGCCGCCAAACACAGGCGACGCCCCGCGACCTAGCTGACTCCATCATACCCACTTGGGCTAATCATTGTTCGAAAGTCAGAATGTTTATTGCGGATAACCCCAAAAGAGTATCGCGGCGGACGCAATTACCGGCAAGTTCCTATGCGGTCTGCTCTGCCGCCCGAGTCATGCGGGACAGGCGGACCAGCAGCATAAAGCCAACGACCAGCAGCACACCAATGGAAAGGACGCCCAGCGACGGGTTGCCGGTCAGCGAGGTGACGATCGACACCAGGAAGGTGCCCATAACGCTTGCATAGCGGCCAAAGATGTCAAAGAAGCCGTAGTACTCGTTGGACTTTTCCTTGGGAATAATGCGGCCAAAGTAGCTGCGGCTGAGCGCCTGCACGCCGCCCTGGAACAGGCCGACCAAAATGGCAAGCACCCAGAATTCAAAGGCGGTCTTGAGGAAGAACGCGGCAAAGAGCACGATGCCCATATAGGCGGCGACTGCCACCAAGATCATGTTGAGCGTGCCCACGCGGCCGGCGAGCTTGCCGTAAATGATGGCAGACGGAAAAGCAACAAACTGCGTGACGAGCAGCGCCAGGACCAGCTGCGTCGAATCGATGCCCAAGGCCGATCCGTAACTGGTGGCCATAGAAATGACCGTGTGCACACCGTCGATATAGAAGAAGAACGCGATCATGTAGACCAGCACGGTCTTGTTGTGGGCGATCTCGCGCATGGTGTGTCCGACCTCGGAGAACACACCGCCCACGATGTGGCCGATGGTGTCCTCGGGACCGCGCTCGCGACCGTACTTTTGCTTATAGGTGCGAATGAGCGGCAGGGTAAAGATGAGCCACCAGGCACCAGTGATGATAAACGACAGACGCGTTGCCAGCATGGTGGGGACGCCAAGAGCGGGGCCACCCATGATGAGCGCAAGGCAGATGACGAACGGCACGGTGGAACCGATGTAGCCCCAGGCATAGCCCGAGCTGGACACGGCGTCCATGCGCTCGTCGGTGGTAATGTCGGGCAGCATGGCGTCGTAGAACGTCATAGAAGAGTTAAGGCCGATGGTGCACAGCACGTACACGGTCAAAAATGCCATGGCGGACATTGGGATAGCCTGCGCCAGGCAGAGCACCAGGCCCGTGAGGAAGAAGCCCAAGAAGAACTTGATCTTGTTGCCGGCGTAGTCGGCAAGCGCGCCCAGAATGGGCATGAGCATGGCGATGACCAGCGAGGCGATCGTCTGCGCATTGCCCCAAGCGACCACCAGGTCGGCCGAGGAAGCGCCGGTATTGATGGCGTTAAAGTAAATGGGCACCACCGAGGTATTGAGCAGCACGAGGGCCGAATTGCCCACATCGTACATAACCCAGTTACGCTCGAGCTTGGTGTATTTCATGGACAGGGACCCTTCGTATTTGCCCGATATGCAGTTAGTTCATCGTACCCCAATTGTCCAGAAGCACCGGTAAGGATTCGGCAAAGGGGCACGCATGAGCCCTATTCCTCGCGGTCGAACTCCTCATCGGCATTGAGCACGCGACCGCTGTAATTGACATGGTTGGTCACGGCTTCCATATCGCCGGTCTCGATAAAGCGGGCAACCGTGCACTCGTAATCGAGCAGCGCGCGGTCAAAGACCTCGGGGAAGCTCTCGGTCGAGACTTCATCGGTAAAGGGGTTCTTCCATGCCAAGTGGCCCAGGTTGCCGGTACGCTCGGGCAGCTCGGTCGTCACGCGGTGCGCAAGGCCGTCGAGCAGCGAGTAGTCGTGCACCAAGCCCTCAACCAGCGAGATCGCGCGCGTCTTTGCGGAGCCGGCCGGCTCAATCGCGCGGTAAAGTCGCTGCATATTGGCAACGGCAGCACCGTACTCCCCCGCCGGAATGTCAATGCCGTACACGCGTCCGGCAACATAGCTCATCAGCACGCCGGCCACGCGATTGATGCGATCGGTGGTGACGATCTCGCCCGCCGGCGGGTAATCGTCGACCGTAGCGCCATCGCGTTTAAGCTGCAGCATCAGTACATCCAGGTCGCTCTCGATCACGGCATGGACCTGACTGCTCGAATCCTCAAGCTCTGAATCGGACTCCACGATGCCAAACTGCTGCTCATAGACAAAGGGGTGAGCGTTGCGGTCGAGCACGTAATGAGACAGCAGGCCCAGCGCAAAGGCACGACCCAAGCTGGCATCGCGCGGCAGCAGATGCGACACGCCGTCGCGCAGGCACGCGAACTGGCGAGACATGCGCGACCGATGCATGACCTGCGCCAGCAGCGTGCAGTCGGAAACACGCGGTGTCAGAATGTGAAAGAAAAACGGGTCGGGGCCTTGGTTGCCCAAGATAAAGGCAATGCGCTCTTCATCGGACGTGATGACGCCCTGCGGAAGACGGTCGATGCTTTCCTCGCCAAACAGATGATGGGTGATAAGCGCGGGCATAATGATCCTTTCGATTTCATTCGATGCCACCCATTATGCCCACCGCGCGCCCATGCCAAACCTGCGATGGTAAACGACAGCACGCAAGCCTCTTACGCAAGCCCCAGGTGCGACTTGACCTCGGCGGCACGACGACGGGACACCGGTACCGTCGAGTTCACGCGGTCGAGCCTGAGCTCCATCAACCCCGTGGAGCCAATCTCAACATTGTGCACGTCTTCCAAATTGACCAGGTAGCTGCGATGAACGCGAATAAAGCCCTCGGAGTCCAAGCGACGCTCGAGCGAAGAGATCGACTCATTGATCAGGTACGTTCCCTCGGCGCAGATGGCGTTGCAAAAATCGGCGCGCGCCTCAAAGTAGCAAACGTCTGCGGCGGGAATGAACACCTTTTTGCCCCCGCGGTCCACCGTCAGACGCAAAGGCTGGCGCGGAGCGTGGATAACACGACGGACGCCCAAGGCCGCCTCGATCTTGTCGAGTGCCTTTGACAGGCGTGCGTCCTCAACCGGCTTGACGACATAATCGACGGCATCGAGGTTATAGGCATCAGCCGCGAACTCGGCAAATGCCGTCACAAACACCACGACCGGCGGCGTCTTTAGGTTCTGCAGCGTCTCGGCAAGCTCAATTCCCGAGCGACCGGGCATGGTAATGTCTAAAAACAACACGTCGGGCTTGTTCGACAGAATCGACTCCACGGCTTCGGTGACATTGCCCGCCTCGGCAATATGACCCACACGCGTATCCTTTTCCAATAGATAGCGTAGCTCAGCCCTAATTGGGGGCTCGTCATCAACCACCAAGATGTTCCAGCCTTCGGACATATGTGCTTCCCCTCTTTTTCTCTCAATCCAACCGCGTGCTACGCCGTCAACGGCGCGGGCTCATGCGGCTCGCCGTTCAGCTCGACGATGACCTGCGTTCCCACGCCCTCTTGGGACTTCACGCGCATGCCGGAATCTTCTCCGTAAAAGAAATGGATGCGCTGAAGCACGTTGAAGAGCGCCAGGCCGCAACCTCGCTTGACGGAGCCGTCGGCGGTAATGCTCTCGGGCTCCTCTCGGCGATGTTGCTCAAACAGATGCGCGCAGACCTCTTCGCTCATACCGATGCCGTCGTCCTCGACGATGATCTCCAAACCGTCATCGGTCTCGAAAGCCCTAACATGAATAGAAAGCGGCTCGGTCTCGCGCTGCGCGTGCTTGATGCAGTTTTCGAGCAACGGCTGCAAGATAAACGGCGGCACCATGCAATCGCGCACCTCAAAGTCGATATCGACCGAGACGCGCAGACGGCCGTCGCCATAACGAGCCTGCATAAGATTGATATAGCGAGTGCCCTGTTCCACCTCGTGCTCGAGCGTTGTGATGGTATCGGAATCAGAAAGCGTCTGACGGTAGTAATTGGAAAAGTCGATGAGCAGCGACCTGGCCTTGTCCGGCTCGGTACGTACGAGCGACACAATGGTGCTGATGGTGTTAAACAGAAAATGAGGATCGACCTGCGATTGCAAGGCGCACAGCTCCACGCGGGCCGTAAGCTCGTCCTGGCGCTCGAGCTCAAAGCTCGCAAGCTGCGTGGAAATGAGGTCGGCAAAGCCCGAGGCAAGCGCCGTCTGGCGCATATCGATGCTGCTCAGACGGGGATAATACAGCTCGAGCGTGCCCACGCAATGCCCGCGCACGGTAAGCGGTGCGACAATACCGGCGCGCAGGCGCGGAAAGTAGCCACCTGTCTCGGTCGAGTCATCGCGCGAGAAAACGCTTTGCTCACCGCTGTTGATCACATTGAGCGTGGTCCGCAGCACCACCGGGGTGCCCGCGGGGCATTTTGCCGAGTCCTCGCCCCAGCTTGCCAACACCTGCTTGCCGTCGGTAAAGCAGATGGCAGAGGCGATGGTTTCGGACAGGATGATCTTAGAGGCGCCCAGGGCAGCTTCGGGCGTAAGGCCGCGCGACGTGTAGGCGAATATTTTCGACGCGATGGCGAGCGTGCGGTCGGTAGCGCTCGATGTGAGGTCGTCGGGAACGACAAAGACGTACGAGAAGAAGAAGCACAGCATGACCAAGCCGGCAATGACGACAACGGCCGGAACGGGATTGGGATTATCGGTTAGATCCCAGATGAGCAGCAGGATAAGCAGCGGAACGACAATACCGAGCAAGATGGCTTGAACCACATGCTGAGCGGTACGAAAGACCTTGGTAGAGTTGTAGCTCTTGCCCAGAATCAGCCTATTGAGATCCACCGTCATCTCCTTCTTACTGACGCACCCCATAGCAATAAAGAGGGCCGCAAGCGACCCTCTCCATTGCATTATGCAATCAAAAACTGTGTTTTACATCCAGCCATCGACAAACGGTATCTTAGGCGCTGTATTTGTTGGCCTCGCCAAAGGTGCCAGCCTCGACGATCCAGCCGTCCTTCATGATGACGTCCATGTTGTCGGTGTTGAGCACGTGGATGTCTGCGGCGACGTCACCGTTGACGACCAGCAGGTCGGCGCACTTGCCGGCCTCGATGGAACCGGTCTCGTCCTCGATGTGGCACATCTTGGCACCGTTAAGGGTGGCACAGGTGATGGTCTCGACCGGGGTGAAGCCGATCTTGTCGACGAACTCGTACATCTCCTCGATAGAGCAGGTGCCGTACGGGGTGACGAAGGAGAAGGAGTCGGAGCCGATCGTCATGACGACGCCGCGCTTCTTGGCCTCGCGCAGGCAGTCGTAGTTGCGCTGCAGCTCCTTCTCGACCAGGGTGCCCTCGTACTTGTCGTGCAGCTCGGGGACGTAGACGGGCGGATAGGTGGCGTACCAGGTGGGCAGGAAGGCGATCGTCGGGGTGAAGAAGGTGCCCTGCTCGGCCATGAGGTCCATGGTGCGCTCATCGATATCGAAGCCGTGAATCAACTGCTCGCAGCCAAAGCGAACGGAATCGTAGGCAGCGGCGTGGTTGTTGTAGCAGTGGCTCCACACGGGGATGCCGACCATCTTTGCCTCTTCGACCACGGCCTGGATCTCCTCGGAGCAGTAGTGCTGGTCGCGGCCGGAGTCCCAGCGCCAGATGCCGCCACCGGTAGCCCAGATCTTGATGGCATCGGGGTTCTCGCGCAGGCGACGACGGACGGCCTTACGCAGATCCCAAGGACCGTCGACCTGATCGCCCCAGGGGTGCGATTCCTTGTTGAGCTCCTGGCTGCAGTGGTGGGAGTCGCCGTGGCCGGCAACGCGGCAGAAGCCAAGGCCGGTTGCCAGAACGCGCGGGCCCTTGAAGACGCCCTTGTCGATGCAGTCGCGGATCTGGATACCAAAGCGACCGATCTCGCAGACGGTGGTGAGACCGTGGGTGAGGCAGTCGTAGGCCTGCTTGACGGCGACGGCCTGCTTCTCGAGGAGCGGCTGCATGACCCAGTCGGTGTCATCGTCGGTCAGGTTGCCCGAGAAGTGCAGGTGGGTGTCGATCAGGCCGGGAAGGACGGTCTTGCCGGCGGCGTCGATAACCTCAACGCCCTCGGGAAGGTCCTGCATGACACCGGCGTACTCGATCTTGCCATTGTCGTCGACGAGAACGAGGGAGTTCTCGACCGGCTCGGCACCGGTACCGTCGATGAGCTTGCCGCCAACGATTGCATACTTAGTGGACATGGTTCCTCCTTATGGATCCATATAGTGGGCGAGGCCGCGTTGGGTTAAGGCCTCACAAAACTACCCAAGTGGTGCCGGGTTCGGTGCGCGGGAGAGAGGATTCCGCGCACCCGATCCGCCCCGGCTAGGCGTTATTTTTTGCGGGAATTGGTGAAGGCCATGAGGGCCAGGCCAACAGCCAGCCAGCCGATCACGATGCTCCACTCCACCATGTTGAGGGAGGCGGGAGAGAACGGGATCACGAGCAGGCCAATGATGGTGCCGCAGGCAACGATAGCGAGGCTGATGCCAAACTTGCCGCCGGGCACCTCGTAGGGACGAGGCAGGTCGGGCTCGGTGAAGCGCATACGCAGGCAAGCGAGGGCGACCATGCCGCAGGAGAAGATGAAGGCGAGGGCCGACACGTTGGTCAGAGGGATGAGCATGTTCTTGCCCAGGAACGGACCGACGACGGTGATGACGCCCAGAACGACGCAGGCGAGCTTGGGAGCGCCGGACTTGGGATCGACCTCGGCGAACTTCTCGGGCAGCTGACCCTTGCGGCCCATGGCGAGCATGATGCGGCTCGTGGCGCCGTAGAAGGAGTTCATCGGGCCCATGGGTCCAAGCGTGGCGATGACGAGCATGGCCAGGTACAGGAGCATGTTGATGCCCTTGAGGCAGGCAAGCGCGGGAACCGGGCTCTTAACAAACTCATGCCAGTCGAGGATGGTGCCGAACGAGTAGATGCAGACCATGTAGAAGCCGCCGGCGGCCAGCAGAGCCAAGGAGATGATCTTACCGAACTTGTTCCAGTTGAGGCCCTCGGCTGCTTCCTCAGCCTGCTGAGGAATGGTGTCGAAGCCGGCGTAGAAGAACGGGGTCAGAACCAGGACCGAAACGATGCCTGCGAACAGGCTGGTGCCCTCGGTAGCGGGCTTGCCGCCGCCAGCACCGGTGACCTGGGAGAACACGGGCATGGCGTTGTCCGGCGAGCCGGTGAACAGCGAGACGCCCATGGCGAGCAGCATGCCGCAGAGCAGAGCCTTGGTCAGGAAGGCCTGCAGCTTGGCGGCCGAGCTGGCACCGCGGAAGTTGAGGAAGATGACGTAGGTTGCAAAGCCGAGCGCGATTAGCGTCGGGAACAGGTAAACGTCGGCGCCCAGGATGGTGTAGAGCTTGACGGCGCGCAGCCACTCAAGGCCGGGCAGGCTGCCGAACATCTCGGACACGAGGGTCGAGATGGCGATGGCCTCCCACGGGCACAGGATGCCGTTGCCCAGGGCCAGGAGCCAGCCGGTGATGTAGCTCATCGTACGGCCAAAGCTACGATCGACATACTCGACGATGCCGCCCGAGATGGGGATAGCAGCCGTGAGCTCACCGAAAACAGCTCCGACGGGCACGAGGAAGATTGCACCCAAGAGGAATGCGATCATAGCGGGAACGGGACCGCCGCCCACGACCATCCAGTCGCCGACCTGCAGAACCCAACCGGTACCGATGATGGCACCGAAACCGATGGTGAAGAAGTTCCAGAGCGAAAGCGTTTTCTTCATGCCGCCGTTGTCCTCGACTGCAACTTCTGCGTTCTTGTCCGCCATTGTTCCCCTCCTTTCCTTTTTGACGCCCCCTGGCGTCACCCCTTGCGCGGTCCGTTTTGCCGCGCGCTTTTATTCCATGGCTTTAAGATACGGCCTTGGCGCAGCAGCGCCGCTCGCAGCTCGACCGAAGGCAGAACTACAAAACGAGCGGCACCGTTTTTGGGACGAACGGCGGGAGACGTCATTCGTCCTGGACGCTTTCATCTTGTCTGCTTTTGAATACCTGTTGCCGTGACGCTTGGCGCGCGGCGCGGCAACGTTCATACCATTTGTCAGGCTTTTGGCGCACATACCCATGTGTCGTGCATCTTTTTATGTAGGATAGACAAGTTACACACGAGGCAAGGTGATTCGAATGGCATACGGATACAATGACGGCGACCAACGGCCACAAAGCGTGCGCCTTGCCGGCCGCACCACGCCAACGCCCAGAAGCACCTCCGACAACGACAACCCGCAGCGCCCCCAAGAGCAGCTCGGGGCTTCTTCGCGGCAACAAAGCCGTACCGTGCAGCAGTCAGACCGCATAAGTACGAGCACACGCCAACGCCAGACCGACACATCGCAGCCACGCCGCTACGATCGCCGTAAGACCGACCACTACGTTAAGCGCTCCTTTTCGCGACCTCAACGCGATCGCGGCAATTCCGCCCCTCGCCCCGCGTCGCACACCACAAGTCACGCGCTTCCGGCCCGCCGCCTACGCCTTGCGTTTTGCTCCATCGCCGCCTGCCTCGTCTTTGTGTTTTTGGGATCCTGTATCTCTCACGGATCAGCCGGTCTCGAGCCCACTGCCGAGGACAAGCTGCTTAAAGCTCCCGTCGCACCCGGTTACTCCTTTGCGTTCTCGACCCCACGCTCGCAGTGGCAGGCCGGCACCATGCCCCACATCTACCAAATTGACCCCGCATGGTCGGAGCTGCCCTATGCCGGTGGCACTATTCGCGAAAACGCTTGCGGTCCCACTTGCCTCACCATGGTCTATATCTTTAAGACAGGCCATACCGATAAGACGCCGGTCGATATATGCGCACTGGCCGAAGCCGGCAACTACGCCCCCACTGGTGCCACCGAGTGGTCGTTTATGACAGGCGGTGCGTGGCAGCTGGGGCTCAACGGAACACAGCTCTATAACAATCGCGAATCGATTACCCAAGCACTTCGCTCGGGTGTGCCCGTCATCGCCGCAGTGCGCCCCGGTACGTTTACCAACGTAGGCCACTACATCGTGCTCTACGGCATCGACGATGCCAACCAGATTGGCGTCTACGACCCCAACTCGGCCAGCCGCAGCGCCCGCCGCTGGGGCGTGGTGGAGGTCCTCAACGAAGTCGAAGCCATGTGGGCCTACTACTAGTCATTGGGGACACTCATTGGGGACAGACTTAAATGAGTAGTCATTTTTTGACCAGTCGTTTAAGAACGTCCATTACAGTCGAAATTGTCAGCCCGGGACCGTCTCGGGCTACGATTGAGGCGCGCCCAGAACGGGCCGCCGACCGGGCGCCCGCGCACGGCCGAACGTCCCTGCCCCCGAGAGGGCCCGTTGGGTGCTGCCGGCGCGGGACGCGCCGCCCCCGACGGCTGATAGGAAAGTGCCGGGCAGGTGCCGCGGCTGGTAATGTGAGTGCCGAGGGGGAGGCCATCCGGTCGAACGACTACCGGAAGGATACCACCGTGAAAGCGCCATCCACCAGGCCCGCGGCCGTGCTCGGCCTGGACGTCGGCAAGTCATCGCACTGGGCCCGCCTGGTCGACCGCGACGGGGAGGTGCTGGCCAGCGCCCCCGTCCGCAACAGGGAGGCCGAGCTCGACGCGCTGTTCGCCTCCGCGCCCGCCGGCACGCTCGTCGTCGTCGACCAGTTCCGCAACATAGGGTCCCTCGCCGTGAGGCGGGCCCGCGCCGCGGGGCTCGGGGTCGCCCACCTGCCCGGGCTCGCCGCCAGCC
>URKC01000054.1:0-14362 GCA_900548295.1 uncultured Collinsella sp. | reverse complement strand
GCGGCGGGATCAACCGAAGGGGAAGCGGGGGCGCCGGGCGCCCGGATGCGTCATGCCGAAATGGCGCGAAGCACGCGGTTGACAAAACTATAGAGACACGTCCCAAAAAGACTACCCCAAAGTGGACTGCGAGATGGTTAGAACGAGAGGTTGTCGTCGGTGTTGGCGGCTTCGCCGTCGGCGAGCACGTCGTTGCCGTCGACGTCCTTAAGGAGCACCGAGACCTTCTGCTCGGCATCGGACAGGCGGGTGCGCAGGCTTTTGAGGAGCTCGACGCCGCGGGTGTAGCTCTCGAGCGACTCCTCAAGCTCCATATCGCCCGACTCCAGGCTGCGGATGATGAGCTCCAGCTCCTGCGAGGCCTGCTTGTACGTAAGCTGCTCGACCGGGGTCTTCTCTGCCATATCTGTTTCCTTTCCTAAGGGTCTATCACTGCGAAACGCGGTCTACTCGACCGTATCGACCGTTGCTGCCACGTTGCCGTCTGCCATGCGCACGCGAATGGCGTCGCCAGGCTTAAAGGTCTTGGCACTCGTAGCCACACCATCATCGCTGTACGCGATGGAATAGCCGCGAGCAAGCACTTTGAGCGGCGACAGGGCATCGAGCGACGCTGCCGCACGGCTCAGGTCGGACGCTGGCTTGCTGAGCATCGTGCGCCCTTGATGCTCTAGGCGGGAACTCGCAAGCGTGAGCGCATGGCGCTTACCATCGAGCCCCGAGGTGCTTGTAATCAGACGCTCGGGCAAGCGCTCAAAGTTGGAGCGGAATGTCCCGACCGAGCGTACTATGGCGCCCGACAGGCGATCGGCAGTCAGCGCAAGCTCCGATTCGCGACGCTCGACCATAAATGTGGGGTCGTTGAGGCACGGGCGACACGCAGCGGCATCGAGCGCATCACCCAAGCGAGCCGTATAGGTATCCCAGGCACGGCGACCGCGCTGATCGAGCATCTCCAGGTCGACATGGGCCGACCCAATCATCGATGCCATCGCGGCGCCCAGACGCTGATGGCGCGCCTCGAGCACATCGGCCAACTCCGTCATAGCCGGCGCCACCGATTCTGCCGCCGCCGTGGGCGTGGAGGCGCGTCGGTCGCTCACCATGTCGCAAATCGAGGTATCGGGCTCATGGCCAATGCCGGTCACCACGGGCACAGGACAAGCCGCCACCGCGCGGGCAAGCTCCTCGTCATTAAAGGTCATGAGGTCCTCAAAGGAGCCGCCGCCGCGCACCAGCAAAATACAGTCGGGCGCCGGCGTAATGGAAGCGGCGCGGCGCAAGCCATCAATGAGCTCGGCCGGCGCACCCTCGCCTTGAACCTTGGCGCCCACGCAGACAAGCTCGACGAGCGGGTTGCGACGGCGCAGCGTACGCTTGACGTCGTCGATTACCGCACCGGAAAGCGAGGTGACGACCGCCACGCGTGAGCAAAACACCGGGATGCGGCGTTTGCGGGACTCGTCCATCAGTCCCTCGCGGCGTAGCTTTTCGGCCAACTGCGCCACCTGTTGACGCAGCAGACCCTCCCCCGCCAGCGAAAACGAGCGAGCGACAAAGCTCATGCGGCCCGTGGCCTTATAGAGATTGAAGCTGCCCTTAAAGCTCACCTGCATGCCGTCACGCAGATCGAAGGTACGCTTGAGATAGGCGCCCTTCCAGATGATGCAGTCGACGGCGGCCGAGTCGTCTTTAATCTGGAAGTAGCAGTGGCCGCTTCGGGCATTGGGACCACGGAAACCCGTGACCTCGCCCAGGACACTCAGCTGCGGAATGGCATCGAGCGCACCGGCGGCGATCTCTACCGCCTGGCTCACGCTGAGCTCCTTACGCTCCTGCTCGTCCGAACCGTCGAACTCGGCGGAAACGGCATTGCCGGTTAGATTCCAGCCTGCCACGCAGCCTCCTTTCGTCATCGTGCACAAGGGCTTCGGCCCTGCGCAAATTCAAGTCCAACACATAGTACAGCGCCGCGAGGACACGAATCCCCGCGGCGCCCAGCGACCCAATTTGTTATCGGTTGGAGTTTCTGTTGTATCGAGCCATAAGATAGAGCAGCTGAATAATCGAGGTGAGCGCCGCAGCCACATAGGTAAGCGCGGCGGCCGTCAGCACCTTCTTGGCACCGTTGACCTGCTGGGAGCTCATACCCGACTGCTCAATATACGCCACGGCGCGCCGACTAGCATCAATCTCGACCGGTAGCGTAACCAGTTGGAACAGCACGCTAAACGAGAAGAAGATCAGTGCGAGGGTCGTGAGTCCCGCGATGTTCATAAACAGGCCCATGAGCAGCACGATGGTCCAAGTGTTCTGGGTAAAGTTGACGACCGGCACGAGGGCGGTGCGTACCTTCATCATGGCATAGCCGCTTTGACGCTGCGCGGCATGGCCTGCCTCGTGACAAGCGACAGCAACGCTTGCGACCGAGCCGCCCGAACGGTTGGAATCCGACAGATACAGGTTATTGTCCTGCGGGTTGTAATGGTCGGTGAGCTCACCGGCGACGCCCTTGATACCCACGGCGTTGCAACCGTTGGCGTCGAGCATGCGGCGAGCGACCGTGGCACCCGTGTCGCCGTCCGAGCGAACCTTGGACCACGTCTTGTACGTCGAATTGATATAGCTCTGCGCAGCAAGGCCAAGCACCGTGCAGACAAGAACAACCAGCAGGTACAGCGGGTCGATGCCAAAGCCATATCCATAGTAATAGGGCATGCGAATTCCTCCAAATCGAGTTACACGTTGGAGGCATTCTACCCACTCAGCAGACTAGGCTTCCCTATAACAACTCAATCTTTCCGTCCTTCACGGTGAGCCCCATATTGCCGGAAAGCAGATCGTCCAGGCGCGAACCCACAAGCTCAAAACGCCAGCCTTCGCGCAGGGGGCTTTGCTCAGGATGCTCGATGTAATCGGCCAGGTCATCGCGCGAGGCAATGACCGAGGTCGCCACCCCCGAGCGCTCGGCAACCAGGCGGATGAGCGCATACATCAGGTCCGTCACGCTCTCCAGCTCCGGCGAGATCTGACGGTGTCCGCGCACCATGAGCGGCAGGCGATCGTGCGGGCAGCTCGCGCCGCGCTTGATGGCCATGAGCGCACCGTCCACGTCGCGCTCCCCCAGCTGGTCGGTACCGCGAATGCTACGGAACTCCTCAACGCGGACGGGATTGCGCTTAACGAGCGCAAGCAGCGTGTCGTCGGACATGACCCACTTGCGCGGGATGTTACGGCGCTCGGCGCGGTCCTCGCGCCAGGCGGCGAGCTCGCGCGCGATACCCAGCTGGTGACGGCTGCACGAATTGATGCGCTTGACCTTGCGGAACGCCTCGTGGCGATCGGCGCGATAGTGCGACTCGTCAGCCAGCGGGCGCAACTCGTCGAGTACCCAGTCCACGCGGCCCAGCTCGCGCAGACGGCTCATCATCTCGGTATAGGCGACGATCAGGTACTTGACGTCATCGATCGCGTACTCAATCTGCTTATCGGTCAGCGGGCGACGCGACCAGTCGGTCAGCGACTCAGTCTTGGGCAGCGAGACGCCGCAAAACGTCTGCACGAGCGCGCCGTAGGAAATCTGCTGGCGCTCGCCTAAAAAGGCGGCGGCCACCTGCGTGTCAAAAATCGGACGCGGCAACACGCCTACGGTATGAAGCATAACTTCCATGTCCTGCGAGCAAGCATGGAACACCTTGGTCACGCTCTCGTCGGCCATGAGTTCGGCCAAGGGAGACAGGTCGTCGATCACCAGCGGATCAACCGCGACGCTCTCGGCAGGAGTGGCAATCTGGACCAGGCACAGGCGCGGATGGAACGTGCGCTCGCGCAAAAACTCGGTATCGACGGCAATCGCGTCGAACTCACGGGCGCGCTGGCAAAAGTCGAGTAGAGCCTGATGTGTGGAAATGTACATATCAACCCATCGAATAAGGTTAGGCCCGAAAAACACGGGTAGGATATCGGCATTGCCTTACAACTATACTCGGTTAGTCACAGAACGGGAACGTAAGTATGCGCTGCCTTATCATCCACAACCCGGCATCGGGCCCCAGCTCAGATGAAATCTACGCGTTCACGCACGCCCTCGCGCAGGGCGGCGACGAGGTCGTGATGCGTTTTATCGGCGATGGCATGGAACCCGAGGACGCCGTGGCGGACGTGCGCGAGTTTGATCGCGTGGTGATTTCGGGCGGCGACGGCACCGTCTCCAACGTGCTCGACCAAATGCGCGGATGCGGCGTCCCCACGCTCGTCTTCCCCTCCGGTACGGCCTGCCTGTTCTTCAATAACATCGGTAATGCCCCCGAGGCAGCGGCGCTCGCCAAGGCCTGCCGCGCCGGTCGCACGGTCAAAGTAGACATGGGCGAGCTCTTTTGGCTCGACGAGAACGGCAACGAGAAGCGCCACGGCTTTATCATCATCGCCGGCTCGGGCTTCGACGCCGAGATCATGATGAAGGCCGCCCCCACCAAAAACGACATCGGCGAGATCGCCTACTTCCTCTCCGCGCTCGCCACGCCCAACCCCACGGTGGCGCACTTTACCATCGAGCATGACGGCATTGTCGAGGAGCTCGATGGCATCTGCTGCATGGCCGGCAACACCTCGGTCATCCAAAACGACATCAACCTGTTCCCCGATTGCCGCATGAACGACGGCATGGTCGACATCGCGGTCATCGAGCCCGTAAAAACCGTGCAGCTGCTCCCGACCGTGATCACCGCCGCGCTCGACCCCGCCGGCAAGGTGCTCGGTCGTCCGCAGTTTAAGATCATCCAGACCAAGGAAGCCAAGATCACCTGCACCCCGTCGCTGGGCATGCAGTTCGATGGCGAGATTATCTCCAGCAATTCGGGCGTCTTTGGAGCCCGCGCGCTTCCGCAATGCCTCGACCTCATCGTCGACGAATTCTCACCGCTCGGAAAATAGGAGGACCCCATGAACGACAATCCCCTGATCGGCTTTATTGTCATCGTCTTGGCCATGCTCGTCGGTTACGCCATCAACGTGATTCACCGCCGAAAGAAGTAAATCCACATTGGTATGATATTCATCCAGTTATCGACTCTCCCGCTGTTTATGCAAATCCTAAACAGCGGGAGAGTTTTCTTTTTGAGCGCCGTCTAATGCTTTATTCAGCTACAGTAAATGCAGGGTGCCTTTATTTAACTAAAGCTATATAATGAGTATTATTATCCGTTCATCGTATATTTCTTCACGCTCATCGAGTAAAAGCTGTTGTCGACTGAATACTCTTTACACTTCCTTTAGGCTAGTAGATGTATTTATTAGCTGAAACTCCGTACGGTTTCGCGGGGTTTCAACAGTTGGGAGGGATTATGAGGTTTACTCATCCTGTCAACACGCTCAAGAAGCTCGGCTGCGGCCTTGCGTTTGGAGCAGCGGCCATCATGGCCATGCCGACTTCGGCGCTCGCCTGCACCCAGATCTACATGGGCAGCAAGCTCACGGCCGACGGCAACACGTACTACGGCCGTTCCGAGGACTTCGGTCCGCGCTACATCAAGCACTTTGGCATTGAGCCCGCACACAAGGACGGCAACGAGTACACCTCGGTCGAGTCCGGTTTTGAGTACAAGTCCAAGGGCGCAACCTACCGCTACACCTTCGTTCGCGACAACCCCTCGCAGTGGGAAGATCGCTACGACGCATATTCCGAGGCAGGCATCAACGAGAAGGGCGTCTCCTGCTCTGCCACGTTGAGCACCTCCTATAACGAGAAGGCCGAAGAGGCCGACCCCATCACCGAGGAGACTGGCATTGGCGAATACAACTACGCCAGCGTCATTCTGGGCGAGAGTGCCACGGCCCGCGAGGGTGTCGAGCTCCTCGGCAGCCTGATTGACGAGCAGGGCGTCTGCTCCAACGACCAGATCATCATTGCCGACAACAACGAGACTTGGTTGTTTGCAGCGCTTTCCGGCCATCAGTGGATTGCCATGAGGCTCACTGACGATATCGCCTCGCTCAACCCCAACATCGGCAACCTCACCTATGACGTCGACCTCGACGACACCGAGAACTGCCTCCACTCCGAGGGCATCGAGTCTATGCCTAAGGAGAAGGGCTTTGCCGAGTACACCGACGGCAAGTTCGACGTCGCCAAGACCTACGGCGAGGAGATTGGCGAGGCCGGCATGCACCAGTGGTCGCGCTATATCCAGGGCCGCAATTACTTCATGGCTCCGCTTGCTGAGGGCACCGACTACGAGATCGTCAAGGACGAGCGCGAAGACGCTCGCGCGACGACCGGCGCCCTGATCCACGAAATGCAGCCGCTGTTCTTCCAGCCCGGCAAGTCCGACTGGAACACCTTTGAGATGATTCGTTCCTTCGCCGCTCGCGGCGAGAATGTCGCCGGCCTCAACGCCAACACCGACGGCGCGTATGCCATCGGCTCCAACCGCAACACCGAAATCCACACCTTCCAGATCCGTCACGGCATGGACCCCGAGATCGCGACCATCCAGTGGGAGATGCTCTCCAACGCCGAGTTCTCCGTCGCTATCCCCCTCTATTCCGCACTGCTCACCGAGGTCAGCCCCTACTTCAGCGATCAGGATGTCTCCTTCGATCACTGCGAAGAGGAAGATGTCGTGAACAACGAGGAGCCCAAGAACTCCATCAACTACGTCCTCATGGACATCAACACGCTCGCCTATGAGAACCGCGACCACTGCGCCACCGGCGTCCGCGCCTATCTCGACGCCCTGCAGAAGGAACTCATCGAGCAGAACCTGACCGTCGACGAGGCCATGCAGGCCGAAGAAGGCACCGAAGCCCGCACCGCCCTGGCCAACAAGGCCGGCAAGGCTGCAACCAAGAACACCTATGTTAAGTGCAAGGCCATGCTCGAGGAGATGCGCGACTACCTCCAGGAGGGCGATTTCTCCGAGGAGTTCGTCCCGAGTGACTACGATGCTGACAACGACTGCCTGGTCGAGTCCATCACCTACGCCGACGAGGCCCTTTCCGATGAGGACGTGGCCGAGGCCGAGGCCGAAGAGGAAGAGGTCACCGAGGAGAAGTCCGAGGGCAACAACATGGCCGCCATGGCCGTTGGCGCCGTCGTCATCATCGGTGTCTGCGCCTACGTGATCTATCGTCGCAAGAAGGCCTAAGGCCCTCATGTCTTAGCTGAGCGGACAAGGCAGCCATGGCAGCCTCGCCCGCTTAGCCCGCTCTTTTGACCGACGGGAAACCCGCCTGAAATCTTTTTAAAAAAGATTTCCCCGCACACACTTCGCTGTGCTATAGTGCAGCGCAACAGCAATCAGGTGCTACCGCGCCACGGCATCACGAAAGGAGCCACCAACATGAAGAACACGATGAAGTCTCTCAACAACTGGTGGTGGCGTGATGCGAATACGATCGGTCGACAGTGAGTCCCTCACGCCTGTTTTTGCGCTCTAGGTGATTGGAAGGCCTCCGGTTTCGACCGGGGGCCTTTTTCTATCTCGAGCCCGATCGCATTCGCATCACGCGCCTCCGCTTTTCTCTTGCAATCCCCTTCCGAAAGGATTTTCACCATGTCTCAGAACACCACCGCCACCCAGCCCCGCACCGTCCATACCGCCGATCGCGGCAAACTCGATGTCCGCGCCCTCGTCCTGCTCGCCATCCTGCTCGCCGCCGGCTTCATCCTCAACTTCACCGTCGGCAAGGCAATCTCGGGCATCTCGGGCGGCATGATCAGCCCCGAGTTCATCATCTCGGCCTTCTGCCTCACCATCCTGGTCGTTCGCCCCAACATCGGCCAGGCGCTCGTCATTGGCCTCATCTCGGCTGCTGTGATCCAGATCACCACCACTTCGCCGTTCGTCGATTTTGCCGCCGAGGGCATCGCCGCCATGCTCATGGCCGGCATCGTCAACGCCGCCGGCAAGAACGGTCAGGTCAAGCCCGCCATCGCCATTGTCGCAACCTTCCTGACCACCTTTGTCTCCGGCGCCATCTTCATGGTCATCAAGATGGCCATGCTCGGCGTGGTCGGCGAGCTCGCCGCCGCCATGTTGCCCGTCGTCGCCATGACCGCCGTCTTTAACGCCATTCTGGTCGGCGCCCTCTACCTGCCCATCCAGAAGGCCCTGAAGCTCAACTAACCCACAGTGCCCCATCGGTAAAGACTGTCCCAAACAACTAGCTCTTGGGGACGTTCTTAAACGACTAGTCATTAAAGAACGTCCCCAATGACTATGAAAGGTATCCATGGAAACGATCATCAACGTCGACGATGTCTCGTTCTCCTATGGCACGCAGACCGAGCAGGCGCTCAGCCACATCTCGCTCAGCGTGAACAAGGGAGATTTCATCGGCATCATCGGGCCCTCGGGCGCCGGCAAGTCCACGCTTGCCGCCTGCCTGTCGGGTGCCGTGCCCCACCACTACACCGGCACGTTCTTTGGGTCCGTCATGGTTGACGGCCACGACACCTGCGAAGCCTCGCTCACCGACGAGTCGCAAATCGTCGGCAGCGTGCTGCAGGATATCGACACGCAGATGGTCGCCTCGGTCGTCGAGGACGAGATGCTCTTTGGCCTCGAGAACTTTGGCATTCCCCACGACCAGATCGAGCAGCGCGTGAGCGAAACGCTCGAGACCGTCGGCATCAGCGACCTGCGCGACCGCGAGATCGCCACCCTCTCGGGCGGACAGAAGCAAAAGGTAGCCATCGCAGCCATCCTCGCCATGCGTCCGCGCGTCTTGGTTCTCGACGAGCCCACCGCGGCACTCGACCCCGCCAGCTCCACGTTGGTCTTCGAGACGCTGCGTGAGGCAAACCGCGCGCTTGGAATCACCATCGTCGTCGTTGAGCAAAAGGTCGCCCTACTCTCGGAGTACTGCAACCGCGTGCTCGTGCTCAACCATGGCGAAATCGCGCTGCAGGGCGAGCCACACGAGGTCTTCGCGCATACCGACGAGCTCCGTGCCATCGGCGTCGACTGCCCTCGCGTCACGCGTATCTTCAATAGCCTCGAGGCCGATGGCCTGGTAAGCGGTACCCCTTGCTTGGATGTCGATGAGGCCGAGCGCCTGATTTCGGGCATCGTCGACCCCGCACACGCAAGCAGCGACATTCAGGCACCCGCCGGCTCACCGCACGCACCGTCGTTGCGCCCGCACGCCAAGGACGCCGAACCCGTACTCACCTTCGACCATGTTGAGTTTGCCTATCCCAATGGCGGCGCCGCCGTACACGACCTCAACCTGACGCTCTATCCCGGCGAGCTCGTGGGCATCGTCGGCCAAAACGGTGCCGGCAAGACCACGCTCACCAAGCTGCTCACAGGCCTGCTCAAGCCCGCCTCGGGCAGCGTGCGCGTCACGGGACTGGATACCGCGGCCGTTCCCACGAGCCGCATCGCCCGCGAAGTCGCAACGCTCTTCCAAAACCCCGACCGCCAGATCTGCAAGGATACCGTACTCGACGAGGTCGCTTTTGGCCTGGAGCTTGCCGGCATCGACCGTGCCGAGGCTCTGCGTCGTGCTCAACTCGTTATCGACCGCTTTGGCCTGCCTGCCGATGAGGCACCTTTCTCACTTTCGCGCGGCCAGCGACAAATGATGGCGCTTGCCTCCGTCGTAGTGGTTGAGCCCAAGATCGTCGTGCTCGACGAGCCCACGAGCGGCCTTGATTACCGCGAGTGCATGACCGTCATGGAAACGGTGCGCACCATGGCCGAGCGCGGCTGCGCCGTGATTATGATCTGCCACGATATGGAAGTCGTCTCGGATTTTGCCGAGCGTATCGTAGTAATGGCCGACGGTCGCATCCTCGGCCGCGGCCGCACGCACGAGCTATTCTCGAACATCGATCTCATGCGGCGTGCCTACGTGGAGCCTCCCCAGGTTATTGAACTCTCGCGCCGTCTGGCATCTTCCGTCTCGCCCGCTTTTGCGCAGGTGAGCGAGGTCACCGATGTCGTTCGAATTACCAAGGAGATGGTCCGCCGTGGTTAACGTCATCGACTACATGCCGGGCGATACGCTACTGCATCGCCTGAACCCCGTCGTCAAACTGGGCCTCGCCGCCGCCATCATCGTCGGCATCTTCTTGTCCGACACCTACGTGGCGCTGCTGGGCTTTTTGGCACTCACCCTTGCGCTGGGTGCCTATGCCGGTGTCGTCGACCGTCTGTTCTCGCTGCTCAAGTTGCTGATTCCGCTCGCGCTTATCATGCTGGTGCTCCAGCTGGCCTTTATGCGCGATGGCAACGTTGTGTGGGGCTTTATCACCGACACGGGCCTCATCACAGGATCGAAGGCCTGTCTGCGCCTGCTGGGTGTGGCGTTACCGCTCATCCTCATGCTCATAGTGACCAAGCTCAACGACCTTGCCAACGCCTGCGTCGAGGTGCTGCACGTGCCGTATCGCTATGCCTTCACCTTTACCACGGCGCTACGCTTTGTGCCGGTGTTTGGTCAGGAGATGAACGCCATCATGGAAGCGCAGACCGCACGCGGCGTCGAGTACGACACCAAGAACCCCATCAAGAAGCTTAAGCTCATGCTGCCACTGTGCGTGCCACTGCTCATCTCGAGCGTGGGCAAGACCGATGCCACAGCCTTGGCGGCAGAACAGCGCGGCTTCTATCTGCGTACACGCGCCAGCTCGTACAAGCGCTACCCCATCAAGGGCCTGGACATCGCCGTGCTCATCGTCAGCATCGCCCTCATCGCCATCGGCTTCCTGTTCTAGTTCGCCACCGGCAGCAACCGCCCAACGCAAAAGGCCTCGGCTCGCACCAAACGAGCGGAGGCCTTTACTGTTTCATCAGATAAAACCTACCAAAATTAACCTGTCCCTTTTTGACAGGTCGGAAGCTAGAGGCGGTAGGGGGCGCCGCTGCGGATGATGGATTCGCGCACCAGGACATCCATGGCATCGAGGGTGATCTCGGGCATCTCTCGATACTTCTGCAGCACCGATAGCTCGGTGCAGGCCAGAATGACACGGTCGCAGCCGCTACGGGCGAACTCCCACATCACGCGGTCGAACTTATCCATATCGGGCTCACGTCCGGCTTTCACATCATCGTAGATAAGCGACATCACATCGTTCTGACGTTTCTCGCTGGGATAGACGACCTCAACACCCGCAGCCTCGCATTCGCGGCCGTAGACGCCCGCGCCCACGGTTCCGTCGGTGCCCATAATGCCAATCTTGTGCACCGGCTCGGCCGGCATACTCAGGTTGGGGTCGAACTCGCACTCCCCCATCACCGCACCCGCAAGGGCATAGCGCACCGACTCACGCGGCATGTGGATAATCGGCACCTTCGTAAACGACTGGATCTGGTCGTAGAAGTAGTGCGACGTGTTGCAGGGAATGGCAATGTGCGCACAGCCCAGCGACTCGAGTGCCTGGGCACACTCTTTCATGGTCGCCAGCAGCTTGGCATGCTCGCCGGTCTTAATGGCAAGCGTGCGGTCGGGCATGGTCGACTTGGAGAGCACCACCATGTCGATATGTTCCTGATCGCAGGCAGCAGCCGTATGGCGCACCACCTGGTCGTAGTAATACGACGTGGCCTCGGCGCCCATGCCGCCGATAACTCCCAGCTTTTCCATCGCCGCCTCCTTGGTGACGCTTGCGCAATTGCGCGTATCATACCCGCGCCCGCCCGATGTAAACCGGACGGGCGCCGCACTCATCTACTTGTAATACGTCTTGAACAGCTTAAAGTGGCGCAGCTTGGTGTGCCACATGCGCAGCCAGCGGTTAAAGACAAAGTCGCCCTTCATAAACGAAGGGTCGGCGCCCTTGCCTTCCTTGTCCAGGCGATGCACCTTAGCGCGCAGCTCGGGATCCTTGACGTACTTGTCGACGACGCCCATGGGAACGACCATCCACAGCGCCTCGTCCTGCGCCGTCACAAACTCCGGCTCAAACGGGCGGTTGAACACATACTCGTCCACCACATACTTGGCAACGTTAAAGCCGCTGTTAGTGACGTAGTAGTTGCTGCGACCTTGGCGCGTGTTGAAATCGAAGAACTTAAACGAGCCGTCGCGTTCGTCGTACTTAACGTCAAAGTTGGAATAACCCACAAAGTGAAGGTCCTCGAGCAACTTGCGCACGCCGCCCATGAGCTCGTCATTGGGCTCGGTGATGATACAGGCGTGGTTGCCGACACCGTGAGGCTGATGCT
Source organism: uncultured Collinsella sp. (assembly GCA_900548295.1). GTDB lineage: Bacteria > Actinomycetota > Coriobacteriia > Coriobacteriales > Coriobacteriaceae > Collinsella. The sequence goes on along the minus strand of URKC01000054.1, from coordinate 2,186 downwards.
CCTCGAGCAGCACGTGACCCAGGCACATCATGCGCACCTTGCCGTTGCGGTCGGAATAACTGGTGAGCACGCGCATGTACTCGTCATTGCCGGGCACGCGATCCTGCAAGATCAGGTCGTCGGTGTAGCCGCTGGCATACGAGTCGCGAATGACCTGTTCCAGCTCGGCACGGTCGGCAATCTCATAGGCCTTTTTCTGGCCCTCGAACTCGTGCTGCCACCACATGATGCCGTCAGAAGGCTTCAGAATCATCGGGTAAGGAAAATCGATCTGGTCGAGCACTTCGGCAGGTGCCTCGCCTTGGGCGTTCAGCATCGCCATGGTGAAGGTAAAGGTATGCGGATAGGGCACGCCATGCTTCTCGCACAGCTCGTAGAAGATCTCCTTCTTCTGACACTGCTCAAGCATGCTGCAGGGAGCGTAAGGCGCGACGATGTTATCCGCCAACTCATGGGCATCCTTGGCCTGAGCCACGAGGGCAACATAGTTATCGCCACAGCCCACAAGGACAATCGTCTTATCGGCATGCGCTTGGGCAATGCCGTTGACGGTCCTGAGCATCACGGGCATGGTATCGATATCCACGTTGGGCGTGTAGTCGATAATCTGGCTGCGGTACGCGGGACCCGTCTGATACTTGCCAAAGACCAGACTCTTGACCTGGTACTCCTCATAGAAGGCGCGCGCCACCGAATAGGCGTTGATGTCGCCACCGAGCAGCACGGGAATGAACTCGCGCTCTGTAAACTGCAATGCCATGGAAACTTCCTATCATGAACTGCCCACACAACGGGGCGGTCTTTGCGCAACTGATTTATTCTAGCGTGCCAAGCCGCCGGCGCCCAAAGCTCCACCGTATCTATGGCAATCGACGTAATCGTCCAGCATGAAATCCGCCCTCGCCGTGATGGGACCCTGTAGTTGCAAAACCCCACATGAGGCGACTTTTGATAAACAAAAACCCTCTCGACAGGGTTCCGTAACGTTAAAGTTGAACTCTATGGTTTCTCAACAATTCATCATAACTGCAGGTCAAAGCCAAAGCCTCAAGTTCAACTTGACCCTTTGGAACCTTTAAGGTTCAAGTTGAGGTCGAAAGCAGTAGTAGAATACCGTTCGAACCATAACCTACGATTGATTGCAGAGGGACTGGATGCAGCATTCGAACCATCGCACCGCAGCGCTCATCGCGTCGAAGCCGGCTCGTATCATCACGAGCGCCGCGCTCGCCGTTGCGCTGACGGCCACGCCGATGCTCTCCCCCGTTGCGGCGTATGCCGCCTCGCAGGCAACGCAGGACCAGCTTTCCGCAGCCCAGCAGAAGATCGAAGCCGCCACGAGCGCCTACAACGACGCCCGCACCAAACTCGATGACCTGCAAAAGCAGATTGACTCCAATGAGGCAAGCATCGAGGAAATCGAGGCCAAGCTTCCTGAGCAGCAGGCCAAAGCAAGCTCCGCCATGCGCGATCTGTACAAGTATCAGAAGGGCACCAACCCCATCGTGAGCTTCCTGGTCAACGCGCAGAGCCTGGGTGAGTTCATCACGACCTGTAAATACACCAACCAGATCACGAGCTCGAGCGTCGACGAGATCGAAGAGCTCAATAACATGCAAACCGAACTCGAGCAGAACAAGGCCGAGCTCCAGCAGGCCAAGTCTCAGCTTGAGGCGGAGCAGAAAAACGCCGAGGATGCGCTGGCGCAGGCCCAGCAGCTCCGCAGCGAGGCACAGGCAAAAGCCGAGCAGGAAAATGCCGCCGAGCTTGCCAAGCTTGAGGCCGATAAGGCCGCTGCCGCCGAGAAGCTCTCGGGCGAGGGCGTAAGCGGCAGCAATTCCAGCAGCCAGGCCACCAACACCAACACCACCATCGACACCACGGTGAACAACGCCAATACCGGTAGCTCCGATTACGATTCGTTCATTAATGAGTGGACGAGCCGCATCGACAATTATCTCGCCGGCTCCCCCATGGCAGGCCAGGGCTACAACTTTGCCGTCGCCGCTTGGAATACCGGTGTCGACCCCCGCTGGTCCCCCGCCATCGCCTGCATCGAGAGCACCAAGGGCGCTTATTGCGCCAATTCTTACAACGCCTGGGGCTGGAGTGCACGTGGTGGCGGTTGGCGCAGCTTTGACAGCTGGAGCGAGGGCATCTCCGCTCACGTTGCCTATCTGGGCGCC
>URKC01000053.1:0-14453 GCA_900548295.1 uncultured Collinsella sp. | reverse complement strand
GCCGAGCTGCGCGAGACGTCTAACAAGCTCAAGAAGGCTCTGACCGGTGGATCCTCCGACGCTATCTCCAGCGCCATCGAGAGCGCCGTCGAGCTCGATGGCTACAAGCTCGTCGTCGCTGAGCTCCAGGGCCTTGAGGCTGCCGACCTGCGAAACGTCTGGGATACCGTGCACCAGAAGGTCGCCGGTCCTGTCGCCTGCGTCGTCGCCAGCGTGACCGAGAAGGGCACCCCGGCCCTGCTCGCCGCCGGCTCTGATGACGCCGTCAAGGCCGGTTTCCACGCCGGCAACGTGATCAAGCAGATCGCGGGCCTGGTCGACGGTCGTGGTGGCGGCCGTCCCAACATGGCCCAGGCCGGTGGCAAGAACGCCGCCGGCATCGTCGATGCCCTCGCGGCCGCTAAGACCGCGCTCGGCGCCTAAGAATCTAGGTAATCGCTGTGGTCGCGCTTGCGCTGGACATAGGGGAGACCAGGATCGGCATCGCCGTCTCGAGCCGTGATGGCAAGATGGCGATGCCTGTCAAGGTGCTCCCGGCTGCAGAGGTCACCGGTATGGCCAAGACGTTCCGCTACCTGGTCGAGGACTATGAGCCCGATATCCTGGTAAGTGGGCGTCCCCTGACTATGGCCGGTGAGCCTGGTCCCCAGGCCGAGCGTGTTGCCGCCGTGGCGCAAAAGATTGCCGACGAGCTCGATCTTCCGTTGGAGTTTGAGGACGAGCGCCTGTCCTCGCAAGAGGCCAAGCGTATCCTGCGCGAGCAGGGCCTCAACGAAAAGCAGATGAGGGGCAAGATTGACATGATTGCCGCCAGCCTGTTTTTGCAGACGTGGCTTGATCGTAAAAACGAGGAGGTTTCGCATGCCTAGCGCTCCCGATCCGCGCCAGCCGAATCGCCAGGGGCAGCCTACGCCGCGCCCTGCCCAGCCTGGCCAGCGTCCGGCACAGCCGACCCAGCGCGCAGCTCAGCCTGCTGCGCGCTGGGTGCAGTCCTCCTCCCGTTCGGCCCAACCTGTTCAACGGACGGGTCAGCAGCCTTCTGCTCATTCGGTTCAGCATCCGGCCTCTCACGCGGCTCAGCAGCCCACTGCTCGTACGACCCAGCCTGCAAGCGGTACCCGCTTTAAGCAGCAGGCACCTACCCAGCGAACGCAGGCCCCCCAATCGCATTCGCATCACGCTCGCGGCTCGCATGGCGTTGCTCCGGCGACCCGCTCGAGCTACAACACGCATGCTCGTCGCGGTGTCCAAAAGAAGAGTTCTCCGGTTCCCATGATCATCGGCGTTGTGGTGGCGGTGCTCGCGCTTGCTGCGATCGCTTTCTTTGTCGTGCCTGCCGTCAAGGGCTTCTTTGCCGGTGAGGATACGAAGGTCACGGCTGGTCAGCAGGTTACGGTGACCATTCCCGACGGTGCTTCGGGTGATGCGATCGCCTCGATTCTCTCCGAGAACCATATCGTCGAAAATCCCAAGGATTACTACGCGGCGGTGAAAAAGCTCAACGCCGATATGTCGCTCAAGCCTGGTACTTATTCGTTCACCACACTCATGGATGCGACCAAGGTTGTTCAGCAGCTCATGGAAGGCCCCAACGCGGGCTCCAATGCGCTGACTATCCCTGAGGGCCTAACGGTCGATCAAGTCGCCGACCGCGTGGCCCAGGCCTACGACAGCATCTCTAAGGAAGACTTCCTCAACCAGGCCAAGGCCTCCAACTACGTTGACGACTATAGCTTCCTTAAGGGCGCCGCCAACGACTCGCTCGAGGGTTTCTTGTTCCCCAAGACCTATTCGTTGGGTGATTCGCCGACGGCCGATGACGTGATTCGCGCCATGCTCGATCAGTTTAAGACTGAGTACAAGTCGCTTGACTTTGCGAGCTGCGAAGCCAAGATCAAGGAGCGCTACGGTGTGGAGATGTCCGACTACGACATCGTCAACTTGGCCTCTATCGTTGAGCGTGAGGGCCTCAACGCCGATCAACGTGCGCACGTGGCCTCGGTCTTCTACAACCGCCTTGCCGGCAAACTCGACGGTCTGCGCTATCTCAACAGCGATGCGACCATGATGTATGTCACCGGTGGCGAGGTTACCGCCGACGACCTGCAGAGCGATAGCCCGTATAACACCTATAAGCACGAGGGCCTGCCACCCACGCCCATCTGCTCTCCGTCGCTCGAGGCACTCAAGGCCACGCTTGAGCCGACCGACTCCGATGACCTGTATTTCTACATTACGCAGGACGAGGAGTACTTCTCGCAAACCTACGAAGAGCATCAACAGTCTTGGAATTAGCATGAGGATTTTTAGCCCCAAACGATACGTTGCCTCGGTCGATCGCATCGACCTTGATACCCTGTGGGCCGACGGCAAACGCGCCATTCTGCTCGATCGCGATAACACCCTGGTGCCGCGCGACACCGAGCAGGTTCCCGCCGCGGTTTCCGCTTGGCTCGACGCCGCCCGCGCCAAAGGCTTTAAGCTGTGCATTGTGTCCAACAACTGGCATCGCGATCAGGTCATGAGCTCTGCACGCGAGCTGGGACTCGAGGCCATCAGCCACGCCATGAAGCCCGCCCCGTTTGCCTTGAAGGCGGGTCTTAAGCGCCTCGGCGCCACGGCAGACGAGGCGGTGCTGATCGGCGATCAGCTGTACACAGACGTGTGGAGCGGTAATTTTGCCGGTGTTGACACTATTCTGGTCAAGCCGCAGGCAACCCAGGACCTGTGGTACACGCAGATCTTCCGTATCTTTGAGCGCCGGGCCCTGCGCGACCTTCCCTGCGAGGAATAGGTTTCGCCATGTCTCAGCACATCAAACACGGCTGCGACCATATTTTCTTTATCGGCTTTTTGGGCGCGGGCAAGTCGACGCTCGCGCGTAACGTGGGCACTATGTTCAAGCGTCGATTCATCGATACCGATCGTTTGGTTGTGCGTCGATGTGGCAAGTCGGTGACCGAGATATTTGAGACCGAGGGCGAGGATCGTTTTCGCGAGCTTGAGACCTCGGCACTCCGTTCGCTTCAAAGCGAGCGCAGCCTGCTGGTGTCGTGCGGGGGTGGCATCGTCGAGACGCCGGTGAACATTGAACTGATGCACGAGATGGGTACATGCGTGTACCTCGAAGGCGACTTTGAGGACTCGTTGCGCCAGATTCGCCGTTCTGATACCCGGCCCGATTTCCGCTCGCCCGAGCATGCTGCGCGCCTGTTTGAGCATCGCCGTCCGCTGTATCGCCAGGCCGCCGATATTACCCTTGATATTCGCAACAAGTCCTTCGAGGACGTTTCCTACCTTTGTGCCGAGATGCTTTTGGAGCGTGGACTGCTATGATTCGCCGTCAACTGATCAATTTCCAAAACCGCAGCGTCGATGTCCGTGTCGGATTGGGCGCGTTCGATGAGCTGCCGCGCATGTTTGCCTCGGTTGTGGGCAAGCCTAAGCGCGCGATGGTGGTTTGGAACGACGCCACATCCGAGCGTTTTGGCGAGGCTGTCGAGCATGCACTGGTTGACGCCGGTTTTGCTGTGTCGTTGCTCGTCCTCGAGGTTTCGCCTGCCGGTGCTACGCTGGTCGATGCCGATACCGTCTTTGGCGCCCTGTCGGTTAATGGCATTACCTGTGACGATCTCGTTGTCGCTGTCGGCGACACGGCGACCTGCTCAGTCGTTTGCTGGTGTGCCAATCAGTGGTGCGGTCGCACCGAGTGCGCCTTGCTGCCGACGACGTTCGACGCCATGCTCACGGTCGCGACGACCATGAAGCCGCTCGTCGCCTCGTCGGAGAATGCGCTTCCCGCTATCGCGTTCCGTCCCGAGCCGGGCTTGGTGGTGTGTGACCTCGACCTTGTTCGCGCGGCGGACCCCGAGGACCTTAAGCTCGGTTATGCGGTACTTGTTGGCACCATGCTTTCGAGCAGCAAGTCCCGCTGGAATCAGTTTACTGAGACCGTCCCCGAGATTCTCGCGGGCGAGGAGGTCGCGCTCGTCAATGCCGTTCAGTGGTCTCAGACTGCACGTAAGGACGTACTGATGGCCACGAACCCGAGCGCCCGCCATGCGCTCGATTTTGGCAAGACGGGGGAGCGTACCCTGCGCGCCTGCTTGGTCGATGCCGCGTCGCAGGTCCCTGTCTACCAGCTGCTGTCCGAGGGCATGCGCTTTGAGGCGCGCCTAGCACATGATGCCTGTGACTTCGATATCGATTTCGTCTTTGAGGTCGATGACTGCCTGGAGGACTTTGGTATCGAGGAGCTTGCCTTCGATCTGGAGCCTGCCTCATATATCGAGGAGTTCCGCAGGCAGCAGTTTGTCCGCTCGAACCGCAGCATGTTGCCGCTGCCCGCGGCGCTCGGCGCCATTCGTCTAACGAGCGTTGAGGACGAGGTTCTCGACCGCCATGCTCGCGCATACTTGGCTTCTCGCAAAGAACTTCTCTAGGATTTATTGACATACATCGTCTTTCGTATCATGTTGAGGGGCGGGTTTCCAATCGGTTGCGAATCGCGCGCGATTCCGTCGTTCGGTTGAGACCCGTTCCGTCTTTATAGAGACAACAAGAAAGGAATCTGCATGTCAGAGTTTGCTGCCGGTCCCGCCGGTCGTATCGAGCGTGTCCGTGCCCTGATGGTTGAGCGTGGCTACGACGCTATCGTGGTTCGCGACGAGGCCAACCTTCGTTGGCTTACGGGCGTCAAGGGCGTCTTCGATTACACCTTCGAGTTCCCGCATGCTGCGTTTATTACGGCCGACCAGTGCCTGTTCCATACCGACTCGCGCTATCTCAACAGCTTTGAGGAGAACACGCCCGCCGGCAGCCCCTGGGTTTACGACATGGACGAGGGCACCATCTCCGGTTGGGTCGCCGGCAAGATCGCGGCCAACAAGTGCCGCGTCTGCGCTGTCGAGGACGACATGCAGATCAATTTCTACCAGGGTATTCAGCGTGGCCTGGAGGACCGCTCCGTTGCCTGCATGCTGCCGCTGATGCATGACGACATCCGTAAGATGCGCGCCATCAAGGACGCCGAGGAGATCGAGCTCATGCGCCACGCGCAGTCGATCACCGACGCCGCCTTCCAGCACATGCTCGGCTATATTAAGCCCGGTATGACCGAGAAGCAGGTCCGCAACGAGCTCGAGAACTTTATGTTCGCTAACGGTGCCGACAGCCTGGCCTTCGGCTCCATCGTGGCGAGCGGCCCCAACACCGCCAACCCGCATGCCGTCCCGAGCGACCGCGTGATCGAGAAGGGCGACTTCGTTCTCATGGATTATGGCGCGGGTTATTGCGACTACCGCTCCGACATGACTCGTACCGTCGTGATGGGCGAGCCCACGCAGGAGCAGCTCGACTTGTACGCGCTCGTGCGCCGTGCGCACGAGGAGTGCGTCGCCGCCATCCATCCGGGCGTCGAGGGCAACGACATTTTCAAGCTTTCCAAGAAGATCATTGGCGATGCCGGCTATGGCGATTACTACAACCATGGTCTGGGCCACGGCGTGGGCATTGACATCCACGAGCTGCCCAACTTCAACCGCAGCAAGAATATCATCGAGGTCGGCTCGGTTATCACCATGGAGCCCGGCGTCTACCTGCCCGGCGTGGGCGGCGTGCGCCTGGAGGACTACGGCGTGGTCACCGAGAACGGCTACGAGCCCTTCACCAAGACGCCGCATGACCTTCACGTCATCGATTGCTAGTCTACTTCGGTAGATAGTTTGGGGCGGGGCCTCCGGAGCAATTCGGACGCCCCGCGTTCTCTTTTTATGCGCTCGCTGCAGGCGCCGTCTGCAAGTGTATAATTTCGCTCGTATGTAATTTGGACGCTTGTGCGTTCTGCCCATAACAAGAAAGGTCGCTATGCCTACCATTTCTACCGCCGACTTCAAGAACGGCCTCGGTCTCCGCATTAAGGACAAGGTCTACACCATCGTCGAGTTCCAGCATGTCAAGCCGGGCAAGGGCGGCGCGTTTGTGCGCTACAAGACCCGCGACATCAAGAGCGGCCGCGTCGTCGAGAACACCTGCAACGCCGGCACCAAGTTCGAGAGCGTCATGCTCACCACCCGTGAGTTCCAGTACCTCTACAACGATGGCACCGACTACATCTTCATGGACAACGAATCCTATGAGCAGGTTCCCGTTCCCGAGGACATGGTGGGCGAGAACTCCAAGTGGCTGCGCGAGAACGACATCTGCCAGCTGCTCTTCGCCGACGATGAGCTCATGGGCGTGACTCCGCCGATGTTCATCGAGACCACCATCGTCCAGACCGACCCGGGCTTTAAGGGCGACACCGTCCAGGGTTCCACCAAGCCGGCCACGATCGACACCGGCGCTGTCATCCAGGTCCCCATGTACCTCAACGAGGGTGAGGTCATCAAGGTTGACACCCGCGACGGCAAGTTCGTCTCCCGCGTCTAGCAACCAACTCTTCTAGGAGGACTCATGCCCCAGGAAATCAAGATTGACGGCATCGGCATTTCGCCCGATGTTCTGACCGCCATCGTCTCGCGCGCCGTGTCCGATGTCGAGGGCATCGCCTCCGTTGGCGTCAAGGACCTTGCCACCAACCTTGTCTCCATGATGCTCTCGTCCAAGGCCCCGGCTTCCGAGCCGGCGGTCGAGACCGAGGTCGTCGGCGACAAGCTCGCACTCACCGTGCGCGTTGTGGTGTTCTTTGGCTATCCGTTCAAGAAACTCGCCGAGACCGTTCGCGCTGCCGTGGTCGCTGCCATCGATGCCCAGGTGGGCGTTGAGGTCGAGCGCGTTGACGTTTGCATCGACGGCCTCGTTTTCCCCAAGGAGTAACCTTTGAGCCTTAAGGTTTATCGCGGGCGTACGCTTGCCCGCAGTCAGGCGCTGCAGCTGCTGTTCCAGGCCGAGGCCACGGACAGTCCGCTCGAGCGCGTCCTCGAGGGCGATTTCCTGATCTCGAAGGGCCCCCTCGACCCCTATGCTCTGGAGCTGTGCCGCGGTGCCTACGAGCATATCGATCGCATCGACTGTGCCCTGCGCGCCGTCGCCAAGAACTGGGATCTTATGCGCATGCCCGGCGCCGACCGCAATCTGCTGCGTATCGCCGTCTACGAGATGCGCTTCCTCACCGACGAAGAGGTCTCGGACGCTATCGTGATCAACGAGGCCGTCGAACTTGCCAAGGCCTATGGCACCGACCAGTCCGCGTCGTTCGTCAACGGCGTGCTGGGCAAGATCGCGCGCAGCGAGGAGTTGCCGGGCGAGGACCTGTACCAGGAACTGCTGGCCGAGGATCGCGCTCGCGAGGAGGCCCAGGCTGCTGAGGCTGCCGCCAAGGTCGCTGCCGCTCAGGCTACCGCCGGTGTACTTGCCGAGGATGTGGACGCTGCTGAGGCCGTCGAGGCCGACTCCGTCGAGGAGTAGCCATGCCAGAGGGTTCTGTCCGCAACTTTGACGAGATCTCGGACCGTCTGGACCAGATCATTGCTACCGTTCGCTCCAAGGATACGTCCTTGGAGCGTTCACTCGATCTGTTTGACGAAGCGATTGAGCTGGGCTCCCGCGCGGTCGATATGGTCGACAAGTTTGAGCTGACGCCGCGTGAGGCCGATAAGCTCGAGCAGGAATACGATGAGGATGCGGCAAACGAATCCAAGGATAGCCAGGCCGCGTCTCCGGATACGAATGGTTGATGGCATTCATGAAACGCGTGCGTCTTGATGACGAACTGATTTCACAGGGCATCTGCGCCGATCGCGCGGATGCCCTTCGCACTCTTATGGCCGGCTTGGTTTCGAGCGGCGGTGAGCGTTTGACCTCTCCGGGGCTCAAGGTGACGCCGGGTCTGCCGCTGCACGTTAAGGGGCGCATTCCGTACGTTGGGCGCGGCGGCCTTAAGCTTGAGGGTGCGCTCGATGCGTTTTGTATCGACCCCACGGGCCTTGCCTGCCTGGACGTAGGCTGCTCTACCGGCGGCTTTACCGATTGCCTGCTCAAGCGCGGAGCTGCGGCCGTTGTCTCGGTGGACGTGGGTCGCGCACAGTTCGATTGGTCGTTGCGTCAGGACGATCGCGTGACGCTGCATGAGCGCACCAACGTGACGCAGCTGCCTGAGCTTGGCTATGCCGGCGCCATCGACCTGGCTGTTTGTGACGTCTCGTTTACCAGCATCGCGAACATTATCGATGCGGTGCTGGCGTGCCTGAAGCCTTCGGGTTCGTTCTGCACGCTCGTAAAGCCCCAGTTTGAGGCGCCGGCTGCGCTGGTGGGCGAGCGCGGTATCGTGACCGACCCCGCCGTCCGCCGCGATACGCTCGTGGCGGCGATTGAGCTTTTTGCCGCCAAGGGCCTGTTCCCGCTTGACGTGTGCGTGTCGCCCATCCATGGCGCTAAGGGCAACGTTGAGTTTTTCCTGTACGGCACAAGGTTTGCCCCTGGTGAACGCACCGACGATGAGCTGCAATCCCAGGTATCGGCTTTGAGCGAGAAAGCTGCAACGCTATGAAGGTCTTTCTGGTTCCCAATTACTACAAGCAAGAGGCGGTCGAGAGCGGCCTGATGCTCGAGCTTTGGCTTTCGCGCCAGGGCTACGAGGTCGCATGGGCTGCCGACCAGCGATCGAAGATTCAAAGCACGCCTGATATTGATGGCTCAGATCTGGTCATTACGCTCGGCGGCGACGGTACGTTGCTGCGCGCTGCCCGCATCCTCAACCATCGCGAGATTCCTATCCTTGGTCTTTCCTATGGTCACCTGGGCTTTTTAACTGCTGCGAGCCCCGAGGAGCGCGACATTCTGCAGGTCGTGAGCGATGCTCTGTCCGGTGAGCTGCACGTGAGCCGCCGCGCCACCATCGCCGCGGATATCGTGTCCGTGCGCGACGATGGCACGAAGGATGTCGTGCGCACGTTTGCCCTCAACGATATGGCACTTACGCGCGGCCCCCTGTCCGATATGGTTGAGTTTGACATCACGGTGTCCGGCCATCATATCGATCGCCTGCGCGGCGACGGTGTCGTCGTTTCGACGGCGACCGGCTCCACCGGCTATGCGCTTTCCGCCGGCGGTCCCATTGTCAGCCCCGATTACACGGGTATGGTCTGTGTGCCCATCGCCCCGCATACCATACAGGCTCGCGCTTTTTTGACCTCGCCGAGTGATGTCGTCGAGATCTTTATGTCTGATGACCGTCCGAGTGTTCCGGCGATCGCTATCGATGGACAGTTTATTACCTGCGATGGCACGGTCGAGAGCGTGGCCGTGCGCCGTGGTCCCGGCGATGTGCTGCTGCTTGATTATGGTCCCGAGAGTTTCTATAACTCGGTGAGCCGCGTGTTCTACGGAGTGCGTCATGATCGATGAGCTGCAGGTTTCCAACATTGCACTCATTCGCGAGGCGACGCTGGTGCCGAGTGCGGGCCTAACGGTTTTGACTGGCGAGACCGGTGCCGGCAAGACCGCGCTGCTCTCGGCGCTCAAGCTCATTTTGGGCGAGCGTGCAGATTCGTCGACCGTGCGCGAGGGAGAGGCGCTGGCGAGCGTCGAGGCACGCTTGTTCGACGGCCCGCACGACACGGAGGGCTTTGCCGTGCAGCGCAGCCTTTCTGCCGAGGGTCGCAGCCGCGTCAAGATTGACGGCCGCATCGCCAGCGTGCGCGAGCTTTCCGAGCGCGTCGGCGTGATGATGGATCTGTGCGGCCAGCATGAACATCAGCGTCTGCTCGATCCGGCGCATCATGTTGCCATGGTTGATGCCTGGGCTGGTCGCTCTGCGCTCGAGGCGCTCGACCGTTACCGTGCCTGCTTCAAGGCGTCGCGTGCGGCTGCCAAGGAGGTCCGTCGCGTAGAGGAGGCATCGCGTGCGCAGGGGAGTCGCGTCGAGGAGGCGCGCTTCGCCCTGGAGCGTATCGCCGAGGTCGACCCCAAGCCGGGTGAGTATGAGGAACTCGAGGAACTGCTGCCGCGCTCCGAACATGCCGAGGTACTGGTTGCCACAGCTAACGATGCCCATGCATCGCTTGCCGCCGAAGGTGGAGCGCTCGATGCCGTGAACAGCGCCGTGGCAGAGCTTTCCCGTATGGCTACCGTCGATCGCAAACTGGGCGACATTGCCGATGCGCTTTCGGATGCCTGCATCTCCCTTGAGGATAGCGCGAACGAGCTTCGTGCCTATCGCGATGGCGTCGCCTTCGACCCGCGCGAGCTCGCTCGCATGCGTGAGCGGTATTCCGACCTCAAGGGCCTGTTGCGTCAGTGGGGTCCCACCATGGACGATGTTTTTGCCATGCGCGATCGCTCGCAAGAGCTGCTGTCCCTGGTCGATGATGGCGATGAACAGATCAAAAAGGCGCGTGAGGCACTCGGGAGCGCCGAGCGCGAGCTGTTCGCTGCCGCCAAGGCACTCAAGCGTGCGCGTAATACCGCTGCTCCGCGTTTTTGTCACGAGGTTGGCCGCCAAATGGCGCGCCTGGAGATGGGCGGCGCCGAGCTCGTTTGGGAGTCGCGTGATCTTCCGCGCGCCGAGTGGACGCCGGCGGGTCCTTCAAGCTACGAGCTTTTGTATCGCAGCGGTGTCGGCTTGACGCCGCGTCCCCTGCGCCGCATTGCCTCGGGCGGCGAGCTCAGCCGCGTCATGCTGGCGAGCAAGGTGGTCTTGGGTAATGCTGACGGCGTCGACACACTGGTATTTGACGAGGTCGATGCCGGTGTCGGCGGCTCCACGGCTCGTGCTCTTGCTGGTGTGCTGGCCGATCTTGCCGCTACGCATCAAGTGATTGTCGTAACCCACTTGGCGCAAGTCGCCGTCATGGCCGACAAGCATTATGTTGTCAGCAAGGAGCCGGGCGATGTTCCCCAGACGCATTTGGACGAGGTAACCGGCGAAGCGCGTACCGCCGAGATTGCCCGCATGTTGAGCGGCGATCAGTCCGAGGCAAGCTTGGCCCACGCAAAGCAGATGCTCGAAGAAGTTCGAGGCTAGGTCGTATCAGCGGTGTTGGTGGGACAAAATAGACTGAAATTTTTTGTCCCACTACGCGTTTTACTCAACGACCTTGTCCGGCTGGATGAGCTCCTCGTAGTAGCTGATATGTTCGCGAGCGTCTTCAATTTCGGGCAGCAGGAAGTTGTAGATAACTTCGATGATCATCGTGGCGCTGATCTTGGAGAACGCAAAGTCACCCGTCGTCAGCAGCGCCTCGTGGTTGACGGTATTAAAAGTGTAGTCTGCCAGGCGCGCGAGTGGAGACTTGCTGTCGCTGCTGATGACGACTACGGTGGCACCGCAGTCGCGAGCTGCTTTTGCCATGCGATTCAGTCGGCGCGATTTGCCGGAGTTTGAGATGAGCACGATGACGTCACCGGGGCGCAACGTGAGTGCAAAGCCGATTGATGTCTCGCTAATGGTGCTCGCCATGCAGCGCAGGCCCAGCTGCGAAAACTTAAACGTCGCATCGAGCGCGACTGCGTTCGTATTGCCCACAGCCGCAAACTCAATAACCCCTGCATACTTAAGGGCATGTACAACAGCCGCCAGCGTATCGTGGTCGATCCCGTCGATGGTCGCATTAAGCTCGCTCACCTTTGCAGCCAGGATGTTCTTAAGGCTCTGCTCCATGTTGTCGAGCGAGACTTCGTCAGTCAGGCCCTCGTTGCGCTGACTCTCCAAGTCGCGCGCCAACGAAAACTGAAAGCTGCGGAAGCTGCCAAAGCCCAGCTTGCGGCAGAAGCGCGAAACCGTCGCCTCGGACGTGGCGGCGGCTCGTGAGAGCTGGGCGGCCGTCAGGCGCGGCGCCTCGGACTGGTGCTCCAATATATAGTCGACAATGCGCTGCTCGGACTCGCTGTATCCCTGGTGGGTACTAATGAGGGAAAGTGCGCTCTTGCTACTATCGGTCATGGATGGCTCCTGGTTGGCATGAAAAATGGACTCGTTTGTAATGTCATAGTATAGGGGGATTTTCAATTACAAGATACACCTTGCCGTTTCAAGTGTTGATGGTAAACTTTCATTTACCGTTTACGGTTATGAAAGAACCTTTCACCGGAGAAATGAGCTGTATTGCTTCTCATATAAGCGGTGGGTTGGTATCTTTCAGGTGTGGAAAAACGCGTATCGAAGCGCGTGTAGGGGAGCGCCCGCGGGCGCTGTACTCAAGAAGGAGGGACACATGGCTAAGTTTGACATCATCGCCGCCACCGGTTGCCCGACCGGTATCGCGCACACCTTCATGGCGAAGGAGGCGCTAGAGAAGGCAGCTGCCGAGCGCGGTCTGACCATTAAGGTCGAGACCCATGGCCAGGTCGGTGTCGAGAACGAGCTCACCAAGAGCGAGATCGCTGGCGCCAAGGCCGTTGTCGTCGCAGCCGATAAGGATGTCCAGGCTGAGCGTTTCGCCGGCAAGCCCATGGTTTCCGTTGGTGTTTCCAAGGCCCTGTCTGTTGAGGCCGCCGGTAAGCTGATTGACCGCGCGCTCGCCGCCAAGAGCGACGGCACGGTTGCAGCCGCTGCCGATGTCGAGGACGAGGTCGAGGAGAAGGAGTCTATCGGCCACGTCATCTATAAGCACCTTATGAACGGCGTCAGCCATATGCTGGTCTTCGTCGTTGCCGGTGGTGTTCTGACCGCCGTCTCGTTCCTGTGGGGCATCACGTCTTTCGATTCGACTGCGTCTGACTACAACAGCTTTGCTGCGATGCTCAAGATCATCGGCGGCATCGCCATGAACCTCATGGTTCCGGTGCTTTCCGCCTACATCGCCGAATCCATCGGCAAGCGTCCTGCGCTCGTCCCCGGTTTTGTTGCCGGTATGATCGCCATCCAGGGCCTGCCTGTTAACGCCGAGACCGGTATGATCGACGCCGGTGGCGCCGGCGTGGGTTTCGGCTTCCTGGGCGGCATCGTCGGCGGCTTCCTCGCCGGCTATGTCATCCTGCTGCTCGAGAAGGTCTTTGCCGGTCTGCCCAAGAACCTGGACGGCCTCAAGGCCATCTTCCTGTACCCGCTGTTCTCGACGGCTATCGTCGGCCTGGTCATGCTCGGTATTTCCGGCCCCATGGCTGCCATCAACACCGCCATGATGGACTTCCTCAAGGGCCTGTCCGCCTCTGGCGCCGTTGTCCTGGGTCTTGCCATCGGCTGCATGTGCGCCTTTGACATGGGTGGCCCGGTCAACAAGGCTGCTTACGTCACCGGTACCGCTATGCTCACCGAGGCACTGGCTGCTGGCGTTGGCACCGATACCTACAACTTCGGCACCAACTTCATGGCTGCCGTCTCCGCCGCTTGCATCGTTCCGCCGCTGATCACCACCTTCGCCGTCGTTGTCGGCAAGAAGTACTTCAGCCAGGAGGATCACGACGCCGGTATCGTCAACCTCATCCTTGGTTGCACCCACATCACCGAGGGCGCCATTCCGTTCATGACCAAGAACATCTGGCCCGTCATGCCCATCATGATGCTCGGTTCCTCTATCGCTTCGATCCTGACCATTATGTTCAACGTTCACGACCCGGCGCCTCACGGTGGCTTCCTGGTCCTGCCCGTTGTCGAGAACGGTCCGCTGTGGGTCCTCGCGATCCTCATCGGCGCTGTGGTCGGTGGCATCCTGTTCGTGGCCTTCAAGAAGTACGACTTCGAGAAGAACCAGAAGGCCGCTCCTGCAGCCAAGCCGGTTGAGGCTCCCAAGGCCGCTGCCGTCGAGGCCCCCAAGGCCGAGGCTGCCGACTTCGTGAAGGTCGAGAATGTCTTTGTCGCCGAGGACTTCGCTTCTCGTGACGAGGCTCTGAGCTTCGTTTCCAACCAGGCCGTCAAGGCCGGTATCGCCAGCGACGCCGACGCCGTCATGAACGCCTTCCTGGCCCGCGAGGCCGAGGGCACCACGGGCATGATGGAGGGCTTCGCCATCCCGCATGCCAAGTCCGACGCCATTACCGAGGCTGCCGTCATCGTCGTCAAGGACGAGTCCGGCGTGACCGGTTGGGGCACCATGGACGGCGCTCCCGTCAACGTGGCTATCGCCCTGCTCATCCCCGGTGCCCAGGCCGGCACTACGCACCTCAAAATCCTGTCCAAGGTCGCCGAGGCGCTCATGGACGAGGACTTCCGTGGCACCGTCAAGGGTTCCACCGACGCCGCCGAGATCGCCAAGACGATCAACGCCCGCCTGGTCTAATCCCACAGTACGCGAATAACATCGCCCCCTGTAACAAAGGCGAGGACTCCACCAGGAGCCCCCGCCTTTTTCATACAGCCCGGCACTTAGGGACGTTCCATTCCTGCCGGCACCCCGGGACACTCCTCAGTCCTCAAGTTGGGCATACAAAGCCCCATCAACCGGATCTCACATACGAACAGTAATTCAGCCAGAATTCCTTTCGTACGATATTTCTTGGACCGACTCAGTTATCGCAGCTCGCCTGCCGGGCGGGGCGGTTAAGTTTGTCGCGAGTTCCGCACGCAAAGGAAAGCA
>URKC01000052.1:0-14777 GCA_900548295.1 uncultured Collinsella sp. | reverse complement strand
GGGCCTGGCCAACAAGATGATGAACTCCCACGCCGCCCGCGTGTGCATCTCGGTGCCGGCAGCGCGTTCGGTCTTTGAGCGCGAAGTTGACCCTGACCACGTGCTCATGACCGGCAACCCCGTACGTCGCTCGGTGATCGAGGGCGATCGCGCTCGCGGCCGCAAGGCACTTGGCGTTCCCGAGGACGCTACGCTGCTGCTCGTCTTTGGCGGTTCACTTGGCGCCCAGCACCTCAACGAGCGCGTGACTTCGCTCAAAAACGAGCTGCTTTCGCGCAAGAACCTCTATGTGTTGCATTCGACGGGTGCCGACGGCTTTGAGGAGACCGAGCGCGCTTTGGCGCTGACGCCCGAGGAGGCGAAGCGTTATCGCGTCCAGCCTTACATCGACAACATGGGCGATATGCTGGCTGCTGCCGATTTGGTGCTCTCGCGTTCGGGCGCATCGAGCGTGGCCGAGATCGCTGCGCTCGCCGTGCCCTCGGTGCTCGTGCCGTATCCGCATGCGACGGCCGACCACCAAACCACCAATGCCCGTTATCTGGTCGACGCCGGGGCCGGCGTGCTCTGCGCCGATGCCGATATCGACGGTTCTGCCTTTGCCGATGAGCTGCTGCACCTGGTCGATGACGCGGCGGCGCGCGACGCCATGCGTCAGGCGGCGCGTGGTCTGGCTCAGGATAGAGCCGCCGCTCTTCTGGCGGATGCGGTAGAGGGTTTGCGTTAGTTAGACGGGATATCTTCGGTCGCCCTCGCGCTGATGCGGTAGGTGCGGTACAGTTAACGGGTTACAGGCAGTGTTTACGCAAGGAGTACACGAGCACATGGCTGATTCCCAGACTGCAACCTCCGCGCCCGAGTTTAAGAGCGCCCACTTTATCGGTATCGGCGGCGCCGGCATGAGCGGCATCGCCCTCGTTCTGCACGAGCGCGGTTATGCCGTTACCGGCTCCGACCTTAAGACGTCACGTTATATCCGCCAGCTTACCCGCGCTGGTGTGAAGGTGCATGTGGGCCATGAGGCCGCCACGATCGACGAGGTTAAGCCCGACGTGGTTGTTGTCTCCACCGCTATTCCGGAATCCAACCCTGAACTCGTGCGCGCTCGCGAGCTTGGTATTCCCGTGTGGCCCCGTGCCAAGATGCTCTCTGCTTTGGGCCACGGCTACACCACCGTCGCTGTTGCCGGCACGCATGGCAAGACCACCACGTCTTCGATGTGTGCCACCATGCTCGACCGCATGGGTCTGGATCCGAGCTTCCTGATCGGTGGCATCGTCGAGGGCTATGACACGAACGGCAAGAACGGCTCGGGCGACTACTTTGTCGCCGAGGCCGACGAGTCCGACAGCTCCTTCCTGTTCCTGAACCCCAACGTAGTCATTGTGACCAACGTCGAGGCCGACCACCTCGATCACTACTCGGGTATCGAGGAGATCGAGGCAACTTTCGCCAAATTCATGAGCCTGGTGGGCGAGGAGGGCACCGTCATCGTCTGTGGTGAGGACCCGCATCTGGTCGAGCTCGCCAAGTCGACGGGCCGTCACGTGCTTTCCTACGGCTTTGCCGAGAGCAACGACATCGCCTGCATGCACCCGGATGTCAAGGGCATCCAGAGTGACTTTATCGTTCGCTTTGAGGACGGCACTGAGCGCGCTGTGGAGATCAAGAGCAATCCCGGCCGCCACAACATGCTCAACGCCACGGCGGTGCTCACCGTCGCCCATGTCCTGGGCCTTGACATCGACGCCGCCGCCAAGGCGCTCTCGAGCTTTGAGGGCGTCCGCCGTCGCTTTACCCACGTGGGCGATATCGATGGCATCACCGTGGTCGATGATTACGGCCATCACCCCACCGAGATCAAGGCGACGCTTGCTGCCGCTTCGTCGCTGGGTTACAAGCACGTCGACGTCGTGTTCCAGCCGCACCGCTATTCGCGCCTGCAGGCCCTGTGCGACGACTTTGCCGATGCATTTGCCAATGCCGATAAACTGCTGCTGATTGATGTGTTCTCGGCTGGCGAGATGCCCATTCCGGGTGTCACCTCTAAGATGCTCGCCGATACCGTGCGCGCCAAGCATCCTGGCAAGGAGGTCGTGTACTGCTCCAGCCGTCTTGAGCTCAATCAGGAGCTCGAGCAGATGGTGGGCGAGGGCGACCTGCTGCTCACCATGGGTGCCGGCGACGTTACGACCGTCGGTCCCGAGTTCATTGAGTATCTGACTGCCAAGAAAGACGCTTAAGTCTAATGGGTCTGTTTAACGCCGTCATGGCGCTCTCGGGCATGATCGACACGGATGTGATCGAGGACGAGCGCCTTGCGCGTCATACGAGCTATCGTATCGGCGGCAAGGCCGACCTCTTTGTGACGTGCCATAGCTATCATGCCCTCCGCCGCGCCGTGGCGGTGCTCGATCGCGAGCAGGTGCCGTGGGTCATCATCGGCAAGGGCTCCAATCTGCTGGTTGCCGATGGCGGTTATCGCGGTGCCGTCATTTCGCTCGGACGTGAGTTCCAGCGCACGGTTGTTGCCGATGACGGTTGTACGCTGACGGTCGGTGCGGGCGTGATGTTTGCGCGCCTGGTCAACGATGCCCTGTCGCGTAGCCTCTCGGGCCTTGAGTTTGCCGTTGGCATTCCTGGTTCGGTCGGCGGTGCGATATCTATGAATGCCGGCACGCGGACCGAGTGGATTGGCTCGCTGGTTGAGGATGTCGTAACGTTTGACCCGGCATCCGGTATCAAGCATTATGCGGGGTCCGAGATCTCTTGGGGCTACCGCGAATGTAGCCTTCCCCGCAATGAGATCATCCTCGAGTGCGTGCTCAAGCTTAAACCGGCGCCCAAGGCCGACATTCGCGAGCGCATGGAGCGGTACCTTACAAGGCGCAAGCGTACGCAGCCCATGGGTCGCGCATCCTGCGGGTCTGTCTTTCGCAACCCGCCCGATGCGAGTGTGGGCAAGCTTATCGAGGATTGTGGATTAAAGGGTTTTTCGATTGGCGGCGCGGAAGTTTCGCCCGTTCACGCTAATTTTATCGTTAATAACGGAACTGCCTCGGCCGATGACGTTGCCGCGGTTATCAGACATGTGCACGGAAAGGTGAGGGAGGCGTATGGCATCGAGCTCAGACCGGAAGTTAAATTCCTCGGCTTCTAGAGCATCGAAACCCACCTTCCGCCGCGCCGGAGGGCGTTCCGGCGCGCCTGCCAAACCTCAACGCAATACCGTCGCGCACTCTAAGTCTGTCGGGCATGCTCGACAGACCAGTCGTCCGGTCGTCGGCTCGCAGCTCGGTAATCGTTCGGCCGCAAAAAAGTCCTCGCGTCCCTCGGTGACGTCAAAGCCTGTTATGGGCGCCAAGCCTGCCCGTCCCATGGCAGCTCCCAAGCCCTCGACGGGAACTAAAGCGGCGCGTCCAGGTCTCACGCTGGGCGCATCGAAACCGCGCTCGCTGACATCGGTGCCGGCTACCGCCAAGAAGCCTTCGAGTAAAAAAGGTTTCAACCCGTTATCTTCACTTGGAGCGATGGCAAATAAAACATCAGACGCCGCTTCTGTCGTTACAGGCAAAGGCAAAATCGTGGGCGGCGTTCTGGCCGTCTTGGCCGTGCTCGTCGTCGTTGCCATCGTGGTGATCAACTCTGGACTGTTTACTGCCACTGATATTCAGATTCAAGGCAGCGAGCATGTGACGAAGCACGATGCTATCCAGCTGATCGACTTGCCCGAGGGAACGTCGCTTTTTAACGTCGATCCCGACCAGATTACCGAGGATCTCAAGCAGAACCCGTGGGTTTCGGGCGTGGATGTCCAGCGCCAGTTTCCCCATACGCTTATCATCACGCCGACGGAGCGTAAAGTTATCGCCATTGCGTATATCAGCTCCGACGACCTTGCCTGGGCTATCGGAGACGATGACACCTGGATCGCCCCGCTGTCGACGTCGGTCGAAGTGGACGACCAGGGCAACGTCATCACGACAGGGCAGGGCTCAAATACCTTGACCGGAATCGATGCCGCACTGGCGCTCGCCAAGCATTATGGCGCGGTGTTGTTGACTGATGTCTCGGCGGATGTCGCTCCGGTTTCCGGCCAGGCGGTGAACTCCAAAGCCGTTAAGGCCGGCCTGGATTATGTGCGTGGTTTTTCGAGCGAGTTCTTGGGACAAGTCAAGGATATTTCCACGCCTTCGGTCGAAGCCATCTCGGCAAACCTCAATAACGGCATTGAGGTGTCGCTGGGCGATTCGGACGATATCGCCAAGAAGGAACGCGTAGTCACCAAGTTGCTTTCGCAGGTAGAGGGCGTAACGTATATCAATGTGCGCTCTCCGGGCAACTACACATTTAGGAATGCTCCGACCTCGTAGCGCTGGTTGATGCTTTGTTGAGGGGCCATACCACGCCGTTTATCTGGTTTGTTTGGTTTTCACGGTCAATTATTTGACTGATACGTTCATAATGTGCAAACATAATACGGTTTACCTTTGCATTTACTTTCAACCTGAAGGTTAATGTGCGCAGGGGTCGACCCATGCTATGGCTATAACCTTTGTTCGGAGGACCGACATGCACGAGACAGAGATCAACAACTACCTTGCCGTCATTAAGGTGGTCGGCGTCGGCGGCGGCGGTACCAACGCGGTCAATCGAATGATCGAAGAGGGCATCCGCGGCGTCGAGTTTGTTGCCATCAACACCGATGCTCAGGCACTCGCGATCTCTGATGCCGATATCAAGGTGCACATCGGCACCGACCTTACCCGCGGCCTGGGCGCCGGCGCCAACCCCGAGGTTGGCCGCAAGGCTGCCGATGAGTCCCGCGACGACATTGCCGAGGCGCTCGCTGGCGCCGACATGGTGTTTATCACCTGCGGTGAGGGCGGTGGCACCGGTACCGGCGCTGCTCCCATCGTTGCCGATATCGCGATGAACGAGGTCGGCGCACTGACCGTCGCCGTCGTGACCAAGCCCTTCACCTTCGAGGGCCGCAAGCGCAAGAAGAGCGCCGAGGAGGGCATCAAGACCCTCTCCGATTGCGTCGACACCATGATCGTCATCCCTAACGATAAGCTGCTCGACATCGCCGAGAAGAAGACCACCATGCTCGAGGCCTTCGCGATTGCCGATGGCGTCCTTTCCCAGGGCACCCAGGGCATCACCGACCTCATCACCGTCCCCGGTATCATCAACCTGGACTTCGCCGATGTTAAGACCATCATGAAGCAGGCCGGTACCGCCATGATGGGTATCGGTACCTCTTCTGGGGATACACGTGCCGTCGACGCTGCCCAGCAGGCCATCTCCAGCCCGCTGCTCGAGAGCTCCATCGATGGTGCCACGCGCGTGCTGCTCTCCATCGCTGGTTCCAAGGACCTGGGCATCCAGGAGATCAGCGACGCCGCCGACGTTGTCGCCAACGCCGTCGACCCCGAGGCCAACATCATCTTCGGTACCGTTGTCGACGAGTCCCTGGGCGATCAGGTGCGTATCACCGTCATCGCTACGGGCTTCTCCGATTCCAACGTCAACCGTCAGGACGAGCTCTTTGCTGCTCAGCAGTCTCAGAGCAAGGCCGCTGCCTCCGCTGAGCCGCAGCGCACCGCTCCGGCTGCCAGCCCGGCTCAGGCCGCTCCGACCCGCAACGTCGGTGGTACCGAGCTCCCCAACTTTGGCAACGACCAGTTCGAGCTTCCCGACTTCCTGAAGCGCGGTAGCTTCTAGTTCGTTTTTCTCAACGACATGCACGGGGTGTGTCCATTTGGATGCACCCCGTTTTGTTTCTCGTTTGTAAACGAAAGCCCCCAATCTCCTTACGTTCCCTTTACGTTTGGTCCCTACCGCTGCGGGTATCCTTTTAGGGAAGTATGACAGCCGTATAAACGCTGGCTGTAGCGGCGATGCCGCGGTACTTGTGTTATTAGGAGGCTTTAGTATGGCAGCACGTGCGGACAACGTTTCGCGTGTCGACCATGATGGAGTTACGTTGGTGGAGGGCGCGACGTCCGATGTTCGCTTTGCCTTTACCGAGCGCACCGGTGGCGTTTCTGAAGATGCGTACTCCTCGCTCAACCTGGGCTCGCATGTAGGCGATGACCCCTTTGCTGTTCAAGAAAATCGTCGTCGAGCGCTCGAAGCTATGGGCGCCACTGAGTGCGAGCATAATCTGCTCGTGCCCAATCAGGTACATGGTGACCATATCGTTACGGTGACTTCGAACGGCGCCGACGATCTTGAGGCTGTTCGCGAGCAGATTGCCGAGGGCTGCGATGCCATCGTTTGTACGGCCCATGACGTGCCCGTGCTTCTCTGCTTTGCCGACTGCGTTCCCGTGGTGCTGGTGGCCCCCGGCGGATTTGCCGTGGTGCACTCCGGTTGGAAGGGCACGATTGCACGTATTTCTGCCAAGGCGTGCCAGGCGCTTTGCGACGCTGCCGGCTGCGATGCGAGCGACGTTTCCGCCTATATCGGCCCCCATATCTTGGCTGATGAATATGAGGTATCCCAGGAACTCATGGATCGCTTTGCCGCCGAGTTCTCTTGCATCGATGCGAGCATCTCTCGCATGCTCGATCTTTCCGCTGCCATTTGTGAGGCGCTGGTAGATGCCGGTGTGGACGCGGATAATATCGTGGATACCCAGCTTTCGACTGTGCGTCAGAACGACCGCTTTTATTCCTATCGTAACGAGGACGGCACCTGTGGGCGCCATGCTGCGATCGGCGTGATGCTATGAGAAAGATCGTATCGGTCCTGAGCGCCGCCGTGCTTACGCTTACGCTGTGCGCCTGTTCTTCGGGATCTTCTACCTCTTCCATTACTGTGGCCGGCTCCACGACCTGCCTTCCTATCGCCGAGATTGCGGCAGAGGGCTTTAAGGAGGAGACCGGCATCGACGTGCTCGTTTCCGGTTTGGGCTCTTCCGCTGGCATCGAAGCCGTCAGCGCTGGCACGGCCGATATCGCCAGCTCCTCCCGTGGACTCAATGCCGACGAACAGGATTTGGGCCTGACTCCCATCGTCATTGCCCACGACGGTATCGCGGTCATCGTGAACGAAGATAACCCCGTCGATAGCCTCTCGACCGAGCAGCTCCGCGATATCTATGCCGGCAAGATTACTAATTGGAAAGAGGTCGGTGGCGAGGACCTGAAGATTCAGGTCATCAACCGAGACGAGGCATCCGGCACGCGTGAAGCATTCCGCACCATCGTGATGGACGGCACCCCGTTCGATCGCCGCTCGGCCGTTCTTTCGGGCACGGGCCAGGTGCGCGACGTGGTATCTCGTTCGCACGGTGCCATTGGCTACATTTCGCTGGGCTTCGTCGATAGCCTCAACGCCAAGACCTCGGTCAAGGCCGTCTCGGTCAATCATGTTGAGGCGTCCGAGAAGACGGTCGCGAGCGGCGGCTATCCCATCTCACGCGACCTTTACTTCTTTGTGAAGGGTGCGCCTTCGCATCAGGCGCAGGATTACATCGACTATGTGACGTCCGAAAAGATGGACAAGCAGATTCGCGAGGCGGGCTTTATCCCCGTCACCAACGACGAGAAGGGGAGTGAGTAGCATGGAAGCACAGGAAAACTCCCAGACTGAGCAGAATGGTCAGGCGCCCAAGAAGCGCGAGCTGGCGCTCGTATCGCGCAGCACCTATATCAAGGAGAAGGCGCTGCAGTGGATCTTCTTTGCCTGCGCGTTCTTGGCGGTTGTTACCGTCATCCTGATTTTTGTCTTTACCACGTACTCGGCGCTGCCCGTCTTTACCGACATCGGTCTGGCGGACTTCTTTAGCTTTACGTGGGCGCCCTCTGAGGGTCGCTACGGCATCGTGTCGCTGCTTGCCGGCTCGGGTCTGGTGACCGTCGGTGCGCTCGCCATGGGTGTGCCCCTAGGCGTGGGCACGGCCGTGTATCTGGTCGAGATCGCCAGCAAGCGCGTGCGCAAGCTCATCAGCCCTGCCGTTGACCTGTTGGCCGGCATCCCTTCTATCATCTATGGCTTCTTTGGCATGATCATCATCCGTCCGTTTATCGCGCAACTGACCGGTGGTCTTGGTTTTGGTGCGCTGACGGCGTGGTTCGTGCTTGCCATCATGATCGTCCCTACCATCACCACGCTCACCATCGATGCCCTCAAGTCCATTCCCATGGGTATTCGCGAGGCATCGTATGCCATGGGTGCTACTAAGTGGCAGACCATCTATAAGGTCGTGCTACCTGCCGCCAAGCTGGGTATCGTGGATGCGATCGTGCTGGGTATGGGCCGTGCCATCGGCGAGACCATGGCCGTGCTCATGGTCGTGGGTAACGCCCCGGTTATTCCCGACAGCATTGCGAGCCCCATCTCGACGCTCACGAGCCAGATCGCGCTCGACATGAGCTATTCCTCGGGTCTGCACCGCTCGGCGCTGTTCGGCATGGGCGTGGTCCTGTTTATCATCTCCGCCACGCTGGTGGGCGTCGTCCGTCTGATTTCCAAGAAGAAGAGGGGGTAGGCTATGTCCGATTCCGTTGACACGACGGTCGATACGACCTCGTCGCGCGAGCGCATCAAGCGTGCCCTTTCCCATGGCAAGAAGGGTCGCATCAACAAGGACCTGTCCAACAAGATCATGCTCGGCGTATTCCGCGCGGCTGCCTACATCACCACGCTGGTGCTGGTCGCTATTATTGCCTATGTGGTCATTAACGGCCTGCCGCATATCTCGCTCGACTTTATCTTCGGTTGGCCCCAGGGCGTCAACGCCGAGGGCGGAATTTGGCCCACGATCGTCTCGACCGTCTATGTGACGGCGCTCGCCATGCTTATCTGCACGCCGATCGCTGTGCTGGCAGCCGTCTATCTGGCCGAGTACGCCAAGCAGGGCAAGATCGTCGAGCTCATTCGCTACGCTGCTGACGCTTTGGCCTCGGTGCCCTCCATCGTTATGGGCCTGTTTGGCTACGCCTTGTTTGTCGAGGCTATGGGTCTGGGCCTTTCGATGGTCTCGGCCGCTCTGGCGCTTGCGCTCTTGATGCTTCCCATCGTCATGCGCACCACCGAAGAGGCCATTCGCGCCGTTCCGCGCTATATCCGTTGGGGCGCGTATGGCCTGGGCGCCACCAAGTGGCAGGTTGTCTCCAAGATCGTGCTTCCTTCTGCCTTTGGCCGTATTGCCACGGGCATCGTCCTTGCCATCGGCCGTGCCATTGGCGAGACCGCGGTGGTGCTCTACACCATGGGCCAGGCCATCAATCTACCTATCTCGCCGCTCGATTCCGGCCGCCCCATGACCGTTCACCTGTACCTGCTTGCCAACGACGGCATCAACATGAACGCAGCCTACGGCACCGCGCTCTTGCTGATGGTGATCATTCTGGCCTTCAACCTGTTTGCGCGCTTCCTGTCGCGCAAGCGTCGCTAGTTAAGGAGTCCCATGTCCGTTTATCAGTCCGCTCCCACGCTGGAGCAAGCGGCCATCACGGCCAAGGATTTCAACTTTTGGTACGGTGACTTTCATGCGCTGACGGGGCTCGACCTCAACATCGCCAAAAACGCCATCACCTCCTTCATTGGCCCTTCGGGCTGCGGTAAGTCGACGTTTTTGCGTTGCATCAACCGCATGAATGACCTGATCGAGGGTACGCGCGTCGAGGGCACCATGACGCTCGACGGCAACGATATCTATGCCGAGGGCGTCGACCCGGTCGACCTCCGTCGCCGCGTGGGCATGATTTTTCAGCAGCCCAACCCGTTTCCCAAATCCATCTACGAGAATGTCGCCTTTGGCCCTCGTCTGCAGGGCGTGACTAGCAAAAGCGACCTCGATGACATCGTGGAAGAATCGCTCAAGCGCGCCAACCTCTGGAAAGAGGTATCCAATCAGCTCAACAAGGATGGTTTGGCGCTCTCGGGCGGTCAGCAGCAGCGTCTGTGCATCGCGCGCGTGCTTGCGGTGCAACCCGATGTCCTCCTGATGGACGAGCCCTGCTCCGCCATCGACCCCACGTCCGTCTCTAAGGTCGAGGATTTGATGGCCGAGCTGGCGCCCGAGATGACGATCATCATCGTCACGCATTCAATGCAGCAGGCAGCTCGTATCAGCGACTACACCGCATTCTTCTTGCAGGAAGTTGCCGGTGAGCCTGCCACGCTCATCGAGTATGGTCAAACCGACGCGATCTTCACCAGCCCGGTGGACTCGCGGACGGAAGACTATATCACCGGCCGCTTTGGCTGATCGGTGCGACTAGTCCCAAGCCGATCGGACCTGGTCCGGTGCGTATTCACTGTGCGGGCGGCATGACCGCACCCAACTGATTGGAGTGAACCATGCGTAAACTGTTTTCCCGTCAGCTCATCGAGGCCCGCCACGAGATGCTGAGCATCTACGAGGCCGTCGATCTGGCCCTCCACGATGCCGTTAAGGCCTATGTGACCGACGACCGCAAGCTCGCCACCAAGACCAAGAAGCGCACGCTTTCGATTGACGCGCGCTGCGCTAACTTGGAGGCCGTGTGCTACAACCTGATCGCCACGCAGTCGCCGGTCGCCTCCGGCTTCCGCCTGCTTCAGACGATCATCTACGTCGACTTTAACCTGCAGCGCATGACCGATAAGGTTCGCCAGATCTGCCGCGCCACGCGTCACATGGTCAAGGCCGACATCTCGCTGCCCCAGGAGCTCGTCGGTACGGTTGAGGCCGAGGCCGAAGCTGTTTACCAGGTGCTGGGCTCTTCGCTTTCTGCGCTCGTCACCAATGACATGTCCATCATCTGCAACTTGGCCGTCGAGGACGAGCCGGTGCACGCCGCCTACGAGAAGTTCTTCCGCACCTTTAACCGTATGGATACGGGCGACTTTATGGACGACGACAGCAACTATGACGACCTGCGCCGCGCCATCATGGTTTCGCGCTACCTCGATCGCATCGCTTCGATTTCCATCGATGCCGCTTGCCGTCTGACCTTCCTGTTGACTGGTCAGCGTATGAACGCCGGCGATATCGCCCGTGTGGACGAGGATGAGCTCGAGAGCATGCGCGTGCCTTCGGGCGAGGGTGTTATCATGAGGCCCGCCGTCGACGCTCACTACGTTGCCAAGGTGCCCGCTAACGAGGTCAGCGAGGGTCTTCGCTACCTGCTCGATCATCTTGAGGACGAGGACGATGGCGAGGACGACGAGGAGTAAGTGACCCCGTTCGTCGAAAGATTGTAAATACCTAAGTGAGCGCGGCCTTGCACATGCGGGGCCGCGCTCTTGCGTTAGCATGGGACTACTTGTTTGGCTGTCAGCGGAGGCGATTAGCAATGGATAACTATTTGGACTTGATGCGCGCTCGCCGCGAGCAGATTCTGGAACGTTTTTATGCGGCGCTCGATCGCGCGGGCCGCCCCCACGACGCCGCGCGCCTCATTGCCGTGTCCAAGACCGTTGGTGTCGATGAGACCGTTGCCGCCATCCAGGCGGGGTATCGCCATTTTGCCGAGAACCGCCCGCAGGAGCTGGTTCGCAAGCTCACGGGTCTGGCGGAGCATCCGGAGCTGCCCGAGGTGCGCTTCGATATGATCGGCAACCTGCAGACCAACAAGATCAATGCGGTGCTGGGCTCAGCCGAGCTGATTCACTCGGTGGGTTCGCTGCATCTGGCGCAGGCGATCTCGAGCCGTGCTGTCCGCAAGATTGAGGCAGGCGAGCTCGCCGGCCCCCAGCGTGTGCTCATCGAGGTCAATGTGAGTGGTGAGGAGTCGAAGGGAGGCTTTTCGCCCGATGAGATTCGCGCCGCCGCGGGTGAGCTTGCGGAACTTGAGGGAATTTGCGTACAGGGGCTTATGACTATGGCGCCCCGGGGGAATAAGGATGTGGCACGCCGCACCTTTGCGGGGCTTCGTGAGCTGAGGGATGAGCTGGAGGCGGCGCATCCCGATTTGAACCTGCCTGAGCTTTCCTGCGGCATGAGCGAGGACTTTGAGCCTGCCCTTGAGGAGGGCTCTACGCTCGTTCGCCTGGGCAGGGTAGTATTTAGCCCGGAGTTTGCAGTAAAATAAGGCTCTGAAGTGCGCACTGATTATCGGGGCGCCTGCACTAAACCGCGAGAGGACACAACCATGGGCTTCCTTGACGAGATTAAAAATAAGATGCACCTGGGCGGCCAGCAGGGTTACGACCAGGGTTATGGCCAGGACGACGACTACGGCTACGATGATGGCTATGACGACGGCTACCAGAACAATGGCTACAGCGGCGCCTCGGGCGATGGCTTCTACACCCAGGACGAGCCGAGCAACGGCCTGTTGGGTCAGACGCGCCGCGGCGAGGCCGAGTCGGTGGCCGTGTACACACGCTCCGGTCAGCTGGTCGGCGACGATTCTCGCCACGCTACGACCTACAACCCGCCATCGCGCTCGCAGGAGACGGTTGCGGGCGGTTATCGTCCCGGCGCCTACGACACGCCGTCGAGCTACGCCGAGAGCGCGCGTGCCCGCGCTGCTGCCCCCGCGCCCGCTCCCTCATCGAGCGATGCCTCGGCGTATGCGAGTAACATCATCAACTCTACGCCGCAGCTGCCGGCCTATGTCCTGCGCCCCGAGAGCTATGACGACGTGGAGACCGTGGTGCGCCGCGTTCGCACCAAGCAGCCTGTCGCACTGATTTTTGTGGGCGTACGCACCGAAGTTGCCAAGCGCGTCTTGGACTTCTCTTACGGCTTTGCCTGCGGTCTGGGCGCCACGGTCAAGGAGGTAGGCGACCGCGTGTTCATGGTGCTGCCCGCCGGTTGCGAGGTCAAAGATTCCGATCTCAAGAAGCTTCGTGCCGACGGCTACCTTAAGTAAAGACAAGACGAGGAGATTCCCATCAACATCTACACTATCGTCCAGCTGGTCAACACGCTGTTCAACTTCTATTCCACGCTCATTGTCGTCTACTGCTTTATGACGTGGATTCCCATGAAGCAGGGTGGTTTGCTTCAGGATATTGCTGCGGTGCTCGATAGCGTGTGCGGTCCGTGGCTCAACCTGTTCCGTCGTTTCATCCCGCCGATGGGCGGTATCGATTTTTCGCCGGTCGTTGCGATTATTGCGTTGCAGTTGGTGCAGAGGCTGGTTCTGCAGCTTCTTATAGGTATACTCGTATAGAACTGACTTAGTAACTTACGTCGGGCGTGTAGCGCCGAGGCGATGAAAAAGGAGACTTGTTATGGCTATTACCCCTGCAGACATCCAGGCTCAGACTTTCTCTGAGGCCAAGCGTGGCTACGATCCCGCCGAGGTCGACGTCTTCTTGGAGACGCTGTCCTCCGAGGTTGACGCTATGCTCGCTAAGATCGTCGACCTTAAGGGTCGCCTGACTGCTACCGAGCAGCAGCTTGCCGATGCGCAGGCTCAGCTTGCCCAGGCTCAGGATGCCACCGCCCAAGCCGTTCCTGCCGCCCCCGTGGCTGCTCCTGCCCCTGACTTCTCCGCTCAGGAGCGCCAGATTTCCGCTGCCCTGATCGCTGCCCAGCAGACCGCTGAGACCATCGTCAACGATGCCAACGAGAACGCTGAGCGTATCCGCAACGAGGCTGACGCTAAGGCCCGCGAGGTTATCCGCCAGGCTCTGACCGAGAAGCAGGCCGAGCTCGAGGAAATCGATCGTCTCAAGGCTTCCCGCGAGGAGTTCAAGGCCGAGTACCTCAAGCTCATCCAGCACTTCATGGACGATGCCCAGAACTCCTTCCCGGCCGACCTCATGGCCTCCACGCCGGTCGGTTCTGCCGCTTCTCCTGCGGTGACTGTTCCCGCTGAGCCGCTGCCCGTCGCTGACCCGGTTGTCCCCGTGGCCGATCCCTTCGCCCCGATCGACAACTTTGCCGCCGACGACCTGGACTAGCATCAGAGCTACAATCTAGTGTCCTTAAGAGGAGCTCGCACCTGCGGGCTCCTTTTTTGTGGCTGTATACGGGTTGGGAAACAAAACGCCGAGCTCTGCATGCGATAGGACAGAACTCGGCGAAGGGCGCGTGGTAAAAGGTAGATTTTAAGGTATGTCTAAAAACTACTTGAGGAGGAAGTTGGAGAGGGGAATAGTGCGGGCCTCGCGGTGCTCGGGATCGGCGATGTGGTCGGCAGGATAGCCACAGACGAGCATGTGATAGGGATAGACGCCCTTGGGCAGATTGAACTGCTCCTCTGCCACCTCAGGCTTAAAATGGCATACCCAGCACGTTCCCAGGCCCTGCTCGGTGGCCTCCATCATCATCTGATCACACACGATGGACGTATCGATTTCACTGGAATTCATCTGGTCATACGGGCGCACCCAAGCATCATCGGTAACGCTGCAAATAAGGAAGACAAGCGGAGCTCCAAAGATAGACCCATCACGAGCAAACCGAGGCTGACAAGCAGCAGCCTTCTCCAACAGCTCAGGCGTATCCAGCACCATCACACGGGCTGGATGATTATTACAAGCAGAAGGAGCAATCCGCCCCGCCTCAACAATGGCATCCACTACCGACTGCTCAACAGGACGGTCCTCAAAAGAACGACAAGAATACCGACCACGAGCCAGATCCAAATAAGACATACAAGCCCTCCTAAAATTAAAAATCAAACAAACCAAAAGTAACCCAAAGAGTACCCAAAGCAGCAATCAGCCAAACGCTCATCAAGGGCCAAAGTGTCCGAACGGATACCAAAGGTCCCTTCAGCCAAACCCCCGTCGCGCTAAATCTATCAGCCAAAGTTCCCAATGGTGGTGCATAAGGGAGCGGGCCCGGCCACTAATAACCTTTTGAACGACTCTGCTTG
>URKC01000051.1:0-14844 GCA_900548295.1 uncultured Collinsella sp. | reverse complement strand
CACGCAAAGGAAAGCACTTAATGTGCTTTCCGTCTTGCGCAGGACTGTAGAGCAGCAAACTTAAAACCTGGGCCGCCCGGTCCGGGGATCCTCCCAAACGCACAGGAGGGGAATCCTTTTGTGTAGGCTTTGCGGAAATGTGCCTATTTTAGGATACGCCCGGCGGCGTGGTCTGTTGACGGCACAGCTAACGCCACGTATCCTATCGAACTGCGTGTTTCGTAGGGGGATGCTGACCCCTCGATTCAAGCCGTTGCACTTTACAGAAAGCTGGAATCATTCGAGAAGGAGTACGCTTTGCCTACTATTAACCAGCTGGTTCGCCAGGGCCGTCGTTCCGTGCCCAAGAAGTCCAAGAACGCTGCTCTGCAGCACAACTCCCAGAAGCGCGGCGTGTGCACCCGCGTCTTCACCACGAGCCCCAAGAAGCCGAACTCGGCTCTTCGTAAGGTTGCCCGTGTTCGCCTTGTCAACGGCATCGAAGTTACTGCTTACATCCCGGGTGAGGGCCACAACCTGCAGGAGCACTCCATCGTGCTCGTCCGCGGCGGTCGTGTCCGTGACCTCCCTGGTGTCCGTTATCACGTCATCCGTGGCGCCTACGACGCTGCTCCGGTCCAGAACCGTATGCAGGCCCGTTCCAAGTACGGTGCTAAGCGCCCCAAGGCCAAATAAGCCAGATAACGTTTTGATACTTTCGCCGTGTGCCGCTTAAGCGCCGCACGGTAGACACTTAAGGAGATTTCACATGCCGCGTCGTGCAGCAGCTAATCGTCGTGAGGTTCAGCCTGACGCCGTTTACAACAACCGCCTGGTGACTCAGCTCATCAACAAGGTCCTTCTTGATGGCAAGAAGGCCACCGCTGAGCGCATCGTTTACACCGCTTTCGAGATCGTTGCCGAGAAGTCCGAGGGTGGCGACGCTCTCGCTACCTTCAAGAAGGCTATGGACAACGTCAAGCCCACGCTCGAGGTTAAGCCCAAGCGTGTCGGTGGCGCTACCTATCAGGTCCCGATGGAGGTCAACTCCCGTCGTTCCACCGCTCTGGGTATCCGCTGGATCGTCAACTTCTCCCGCGCTCGCAAGGAGAAGACCATGGCCGAGCGTCTCGCCAACGAGATCCTCGACGCCTCCAACGGCCTGGGCGCTTCCGTCAAGAAGCGTGAGGACGTCTTCAAGATGGCCGAGGCCAACCGCGCGTTCTCTCACTATCGTTGGTAAGTTAAGGTAAGGAACTAACATGGCTAAGCCTAAGTACAAGCTTTCCGATACCCGTAACATCGGCATCATGGCCCACATCGATGCCGGTAAGACCACCACGACCGAGCGTATTCTTTACTACACCGGTAAGACCCACAAGATCGGTGAGGTCCATGAGGGCGCTGCCACCATGGACTGGATGGTTCAGGAGCAGGAGCGCGGCGTAACCATTACCTCCGCTGCTACCACCTGCTTCTGGAACAAGGACGGTAAGGACTACCGCATCCAGATCATCGACACCCCGGGCCACGTTGACTTCACCGCCGAGGTCGAGCGCTGCCTGCGCGTCCTCGATGGCGCTGTCGCCGTCTTCGACGCCGTTGCCGGCGTTCAGCCCCAGTCTGAGACCGTTTGGCGTCAGGCTTCCACCTTCAACGTACCCCGCATCGCCTTCATCAACAAGTATGACCGCGTGGGCGCTGACTTCTTCAACGCTATCGAGACCATGAAGGATCGTCTCGACGCTAACGCCGTGGCCGCTCAGGTCCCGATGGGCGCCGAGGACAACTTCTGGGGCGTCATCGACCTCGTTACCATGACTGCATGGGACTTCAAGGCCGACGAGAAGGGCATGACCTACCCCGAGCCGATGGACGAGATCCCGGCTGAGTTTGCCGACATCGCTGCCACCAAGCGCGAGGAGCTCCTCGACGCTGCTGCCAGCTTTGACGACGAGCTCATGGAGAAGATCCTCATGGAGGAGGACTTCACCGTCGAGGAGCTCAAGGCTGCTCTGCGCAAGGGCGTTCTGGCCAACGAGCTCAACCTCGTTTTCGTGGGTTCCGCCTACAAGAACAAGGGCGTTCAGGAGCTGCTCGACGCTGTCGTCGACTACCTGCCCAGCCCGCTCGACGTTGAGGCCGTCACCGGTACCGATCCGGACACCGGCGAGGAGATCCAGCGTCATCCTTCCTTCGACGAGCCCTTCTCCGGCCTGGTCTTCAAGATCATGACCGACCCGTTCGTCGGTAAGCTCACCTATGTCCGCGTTTACTCCGGCCGCGCCGAGTCCGGCTCCTACGTGGTCAACGCTTCCAACGGTCAGCGCGAGCGTCTCGGCCGCATCCTCGAGATGAACGCTGCCGAGCGTATCGACCGTGACGACGCTGCCGCCGGCGACATCGTCGCTTGCGTCGGCTTCAAGAACTCCACCACCGGTGACACCCTGTGCGCCGAGGGCAAGGAGATCGTCCTCGAGAAGATCGAGTTCGCTAAGCCCGTTATCGACGTTGCTATTGAGCCCAAGACCAAGGCCGAGCAGGACAAGATGTCCCTGGCTCTGACCAAGCTCGCCGAGGAGGACCCGACCTTCCAGGTGTCCACCAACCACGAGACCGGCCAGACCATCATCGCCGGCATGGGCGAGCTGCACCTCGAGATCATCGTCGACCGTCTGCTCCGCGAGTTCAAGGTTGACGCTAACGTTGGTAAGCCCCAGGTTGCCTACCGCGAGACCGCTGGTCACGACGTCGAGAAGGCTGAGGGCAAGTTCGTCCGTCAGTCCGGCGGTCGCGGTCAGTATGGCCACGCCGTCATCAAGCTCGAGAAGATGGAGGAGGGCTTCGGCTACGAGTTCGTCAACGCTATCGTCGGCGGCGTCGTGCCCAAGGAGTACATCCCGTCCATCGACAAGGGCATCCAGGAGGCCCTGAACACCGGTGTTATCGCCGGCTTCCCGGTCCTCGACGTTAAGGTCACCCTGTTCGACGGTTCTTACCACGAGGTCGACTCCTCCGAGGCCGCCTTCAAGATCGCCGGTTCCATGGCTATCAAGGACGCCCTCAAGAAGTCCGATCCGCAGCTGCTCGAGCCGATCATGGCTGTCGAGGTCGAGACCCCCGAGCAGTACATGGGCGACGTTATGGGCAACCTCTCCGGTCGCCGCGGCAAGATCGAGGGCATGGAGGATCGCAAGAACAGCAAGCTCATCCGTGCCAAGGTGCCGCTGGGCGAGATGTTCGGTTACGCTACCGACCTTCGCTCCCAGACCCAGGGCCGTGCATCCTACACGATGCAGTTCGACTCTTATGAGCCCGCGCCCAAGTCCATCGTGGACGAGGTCATGAGCAAGAACGCCTAAGTTCGAGCTCCCTGTTACGTAATCCGCGAGAACATCTCTCGCACTCTTTGGAGGTTTAAGTTGGCTACCCAGAAGATCCGCATTCGCCTCAAGGGCTATGATCACGAGGTCGTCGATCAGTCCGCGAAGCTCATCGTCGAGACCGCTCAGAAGACCGGTGCTCGCGTTTCCGGTCCTGTCCCCCTGCCCACCGAGCGCAACCTGTACACGGTTATCCGCTCGCCGCACGTGAACAAGGACTCCCGTGAGCAGTTCGAGATGCGCACCCACAAGCGCCTCATCGACATCCTCGACCCCACCTCGGGCACCGTTGATTCGCTTATGCGTCTCGACCTCCCCGCTGGCGTCGACATCGACATCAAGCTCTAAGCGATATCGCTCATAGCTTAAAGGGCCCCGCTGCCGTTACGGTAGCGGGGCCCTTTTGTTTTGCATGATGGGTTTGGATCGCCGGGTAAGGCTGCCGAGCGGCTGGCTGTGGCGACCTACTCACTCAAGGGGCGCAATGA
This sequence comes from uncultured Collinsella sp., assembly GCA_900548295.1. Taxonomy (GTDB): domain Bacteria; phylum Actinomycetota; class Coriobacteriia; order Coriobacteriales; family Coriobacteriaceae; genus Collinsella. Next base: position 10,994 of record URKC01000051.1, on the reverse strand, counting down.
CGCTTCCTCAAAATGGAAGGATCGCAAGCCGTCTTCTGTTTCGATGCACGCACGACCAAAGCCATCGACCGTTTTAAAGATGCCTCGCGCCAGCTCGTCACCGGCAGGGGAGCGGGCGATAACGTGCTTTCCAATCCAATTGAGGTGAGCGACATATTCGCCGTGGACGGGCGCGAGCGGTCCGGTGTTTTCTTCCATGGCGTTGAGGCGTTCTGCCCAGGCATCTATAGCGTCTATAACTGCGTGATAGACCTCATCGAGGAGCATGTCGACAGCTGGAACGTTCTCGTTAAGGTCCGAGAGACCGATTGCCGGCAGGCCGCCATCGGGCACCTCTTGGGGCGCATAGTTCACATTGACACCAATGCCACAGACGGCGAAAGGTTTGCCTTCGTTATCGCGTGCGGCCTCGACCAGAATGCCGCCGAGTTTGCGTCCACGCGCGACCAGGTCGTTGGGCCATTTGAGGCCAATCTCGTTTGCAAGACCCTGTTTTTCGAGCGCCTCGAGCACCGCTAGGCCGCTGACGGCAGCAAGACCAGAGTACTTCGCAGGATTAACGCATGGACGCAGGACAATCGAAAGCAATAGGTTGCCGGCGGTTGAATCCCACTTGTGGCCGCGCCGGCCGCGTCCTGCTGTCTGAGCCCGGGCGGCAAGTCCTGTTCCGTGCGGCGCTCCCTGTTTTCCTGCTTCGAGCAGGTCATCGTTGGTCGATCCGGTTACGTCGACTATCGTTAATTTGGCATCCATAACGGCTGCTACCTCCTTAATGAATAAGTGAATAACGCAATGGTGTCGAGAGAGACACAATGTGAAGCCTTTGTCGCATTTGGACAATTTAATGTTAACACGTTAACAACGACTGAAATGCGCTATCCTCTCTTGGTCGATGTAAACGCGTCAACAACTCAAAGGAGGTTAGTGATGGGTTTCACGATTCTTGGAACAGGCTCGGCGCTTCCCAAGCGCAGTGTTTCCAATGACGAGCTGTCCGAGTTCCTCGATACCTCGGATGAGTGGATTTTTACCCGCACAGGTATTAAGAGTCGCCACGTCTGCACCACCGAGTCACTTGACGACCTTGCCGTAGCGGCGAGCGAGCGGGCACTTCAGGTGTCCGGAATCGACGCGAGCCAGTTGGATCTGATCGTCTGCTCGACGACGACGGGTGACCACCTTGTTCCCGCCGAGGCGTGTGCCGTTGCTGAGCGACTGGGCGCGACGTGCCCTGCCTTCGATGTCTCGGCTGCCTGCGCCGGCTTCGTATTTGCGCTCGATGTTGCCGAGGGCTATATCGCCCGAGGACGAGCCAAGCATGTGCTTGTCGTTGCCGCCGAGCAGATGACGCGCGCGCTCGACTGGACCGACCGCGCCACCTGTGTGCTCTTTGGCGATGGGGCGGGCGCCGCGGTGATTGAGGCTGGGGGAGACAGCCCCCTTGCCGTTGAGCTTTCGACGGCGCCCGACGTCGAGACGTTGTGCGTTCCCGGTCTGGTCGGCACCTCGCCGTTTAAGGCCTCCGCAGATAGCGAGAGCGTGCTGTCCATGAATGGCCGCCGCGTGTTCAAGTTCGGCGTCAACGCGATTTGCGACACGGTCCATAAGCTTGCGAGCGATGCGGGCATTTCGGTCGAGGACATCGACCATTTTGTATTCCATCAGGCTAACGAACGAATCCTGAGTCAGGCGGTCAAGCGCCTCGGTGTGCCAGACAAGCGCGTGGTTCGAACGCTGCGCGAGACCGGCAACATTTCGAGCGCATGCATTCCGCTTGCCCTCGACCGGCTGGCAAACGCCGGTGCACTTCACACGGGCGACACCATCGCCCTCGTTGGATTTGGCGCCGGTCTGGATATAGGTGGCTATCTACTTCGTTGGAAGTAGTCGCACATAGGAAATAAAAACGCCCCTAGGGCACAAACAAAGGAGAACCACCATGGCAGATCAGAAGACCTTCGAGCGCGTTTGCGATGTTATCCGCGAGACCGCCGGTCTTGACGACGTCGAGATGAAGCCCGAGTCCACGCTCGAGGAGATTGGTCTCGACAGTCTGGGCACCGTCGAGATCCTCGTCGCCGTTGAGGACGAGTTTGGCATCCAGCTCGATACCGAGGAGAACCCCAAGACGGTCGGCGAGTTCGCCGATACGGTCGAGGCGGCATTGGAGAAGTAGAGATGCTCAAGACTCCTCTCTGCGATCTGCTCGGCATCGAAAAGCCCGTGTTCCAGGGCGGTATGGCCTGGATCGCCGACGCCTCGCTGGCGTCCGCAGTGTCCGAGGCGGGCGGCTTAGGGATTATCGCGGCCATGAACGCCGACGCCAACTGGCTGCGCGACCAGATTCATGAGCTGCGCGCCAGGACGGATAAGCCCTTTGGCGTCAACGTCATGCTCATGAGCCCGTTTGCCGACGAGGTCGCGCGGGTCGTGATTGACGAGCGGGTGCCGGTCGTCGTGACGGGTGCCGGCAATCCCACCAAGTACATGAAGGCGTGGAACGAGGCGGGCATCAAGGTCATCCCGGTCGTTGCTTCGGTGGCGCTGGCGCGTCTCGTGGCGCGTCGTGGAGCCACTGCCGTGGTTGCCGAGGGTACCGAATCAGGCGGCCATATTGGCGAGACCTCGACGATGGCACTGGTGCCACAGGTTGTCGATGCGGTCGATATTCCCGTGGTTGCGGCTGGCGGTATCGCCGATGGCCGCGGCGTGGCGGCCGCCTTTATGCTGGGCGCCGCCGGCGTGCAGGTGGGTACGCGCTTTCTGATCGCAGATGAGTGCACCGTATCGGAGCAGTACAAGGAGATGGTCCTGAAGGCCAACGACACCTCGACGCGTGCGACCGGCCGCTCGACGGGACACCCGGTGCGTGCCCTCAAGAGCCCCTTCACCAACGCCTACGCCAAGAGCGAGGCGGCGGGCGTAAGCGTCGAGGAGCTCGGGGCCATGGGCACGGGCGCCCTTCGCAAGGCCGCCAAGGACGGCAATTACGAAGAGGGCTCGTTTTTGTGTGGACAGATTGCCGGCATGGTCAACGAGCGCCAAAGTGCACGTGAAATCGTTGACGACCTGGTCGATGGCGCCGAGCACGTCCTGAAGGGTGCGTGCGCATGGGTGGCGTAGCGTTTCTGTTTGCCGGGCAGGGCGCCCAGCACCCCGCGATGGGCGTCGACCTGATCGAGGCATCGCCGGCGGCCGCCGAGGTGTTCGCCATTGCCGACGAGGTGCGCCCGGGGACCAGTGAGCAGTGCCGAAGCGCCTCCAAGGAGGAACTCTCGCAGACCGAGAACACGCAGCCGTGCGTGTTCGTTCACGATCTGGCAGCGGCTGCCGCCCTGCGTGAGCGCGGCGTGGTACCTGCCGCCTGTGCGGGTTTTTCGCTTGGCGAGGTCGCCGCGCTCACCTTTGCGGGGGCGTTCGATACGCGAGCGGGCTTTGAGCTCGTGTGCGAGCGCGCGGCGCTGATGGCCGCGGCTGCCGAGCGCCATCCGGGCGGCATGCGCGCCGTCATCAAGCTCGATGCGGCGCAAGTCGAGAACCTGGCAAAACAGGCCGGCGAGGACTGCTGGCCGGTCAACTACAACAGTCCGCAGCAGACGGTTGTTGCCGGAGCGCCCGATGCGCTGCAGGAGCTCGACGTCCTAGTAAAAGAGGCTGGCGGCCGCGCTATGAAAGTCGCGGTGTCGGGCGCATTTCATAGCCCCTATATGGCCGAGGCGACTGAGGGGCTGGCGACGTATATCCAAGCCGGCCACGCGCCGTCACCGCTGCTGATTCCGGTCATGGCAAACATGACGGCGGCGCCCTATCCGGCGGACCCGCGAGCGGCATCGGATGTCTTGGCCAATCAGGTGAGTCATGCCGTTCGTTGGGTCGACACGCTGCATGCTCTGCAGAATCAGGGCATCGACACGTTTATTGAGGTCGGCCCTGGCAAAACGCTGTCGGGCCTGGCCAAGCGTACGCTGAGCGACGTTCGCGTGTATTCGTGCGAAACGGCCGAGCAGGTCGCAGCTATTGCCGACGAGCTCGCATAGTCCACAGGGCTGTAACCCGAAAGGAATGACATGGGCAACTTGAACAACGGCGCGCTCGAGCGCAACGACTCACGTCGTGTGGCACTGGTCACGGGCGGCTCGCGGGGTATCGGCCGCGCCTGCGCTGTCGGTCTGGCGGAGGACGGCTTTGATATCGCCGTCGTCTATGCCGGCAGCGTCGATGCGGCGTGCGAGACGTGCGAAGCCTGTGAGGCGGTTGGCGCCACGGCACGCGCATATCAATGCGACGTGGCCGATCCCGCTGCCGTCAACGCGTGCGTGGAAGCGGTCCTCAACGACTTTGGTTCCATTTGGGCGCTCGTCAACAACGCCGGCATCACCCGCGATGGCCTGCTCATGCGCATGGGCGATGACGCATTCGATCGCGTGCTCGATGTCAATCTCAAGGGAACATTCAATATGACGCGCGCGCTCACCAAGACCTTTATGCGCCAGCGCGGCGGTTGCGTCGTCAACATGAGCTCGGTCGTGGGCCTGATGGGCAATGCCGGGCAAGCCAACTACGCTGCTTCCAAGGCGGGCGTGATAGGGCTTACCAAGGCGGTGGCGCGCGAGCTTGCGCCTCGTGGCGTACGAGCGAACGCGGTCGCCCCCGGGTTTGTCGAGACCGATATGACGGCAAAGCTCTCGGAGAAGGTGCGTACGGCAACCGAGGAACAGATTCCCCTTAAGCGCATGGCACGTCCCGAGGAAGTGGCCGGCGTGGTGCGCTTTTTAGCGAGCGATGCGGCTGCTTACATTACGGGCGAGGTCGTGCGCGTCGACGGCGGAATGGCGATGTAGAAACCAGGGCCGAAGAACGGCTTGGATGAGGAGACCATGATGGAACAGAGAGTTGCAATCACCGGCATCGGTGCCGTATCGCCGCTCGGCAACACCGCGCTTGCCACCTGGGCGGCCATGTGCGCCGGGACCTGTGGCATCGGCCCGATCACGCACTTCGATACCGATGCGTTTACCGTCAAGGTGGCGGCCGAAGTCAAGGGCTTTGACGGCAACGAGTACTTTGGCAAGCGTGACGCCAAGCATCTCGACCCCTGCGTTCAGTTTGCGATGGCGGCTTCGGACGAGGCAATGCACGATGCGGGCTTTGATGTCGAAGGCGCCATCGATCGTGAGCGTCTGGGCGTCTACGTGGGCTCGGGCGTGGGCGGCATGACGACGCTCGTCGACAACGTCCACACGATCGCCGATCGTGGACCTCGCCGCGCATCGCCCTATATGATTGCGATGATGATCCCCAACATGGCTTCGGGCAATATCGCGATCCGCCACAAGGCAAAGGGACCGACCCTGCCAGTCGTGACTGCTTGCGCGACCTCGGCCCATGCGGTGGGCGAGGCGTTCCGCGCCATCAAGCACGGCTATGCCGACGCGATCCTCGCGGGCGGCGCCGAGGCGGCCATTATCCCCGATGCCGTTGCAGGCTTTACGTCCTGCCGCGCATTGACCACCAACCCCGATCCCGCGACGGCCTGCCGTCCGTTCGATGCAGACCGCGACGGCTTTGTGATGGGCGAGGGCGCCTGCGTGCTCGTGCTCGAGAGCATGGAACATGCGCAGGCGCGCGGTGCGCACATTTACGCCGAGGTCGTGGGCTACGGCAACACCGATGATGCCTATCACATCACGAGCCCCGATCCCGAGGCTGCCGGCATTGCCCGTGCGATATCGCTGGCGGTGGCCGAGGGCGACGTTAAGCCTTCCGAGGGCCTCTACATCAACGCTCACGGCACCTCGACCAAGCTCAACGATTCGTCCGAGACGGCGGGCATAAAGCGTGCGCTCGGCGAGGACGCGGCACGCGCCGCGCACGTCTCGTCGACTAAGTCGATGACCGGCCACATGATCGGTGCCACGGGTGCCATCGAGGTCATGGCCTGCGCCATGGCGCTCGAGCAGGGCGTGGTGCCGCCGACCATTAACTACCACACGCCCGATCCCGCCTGCGATCTTGACTACACGCCCAATCGCGCGGTTCGCGCCGACCTTACCTGGGCGCTTTCGACAAACCTGGGCTTTGGCGGGCACAACGCCGCCATCGCGCTGCGTAGATATACGAGGAGCTAGAGCATGGATTCCAAAAGACTTGCCGAGATAGCCGATGTTATGGAGGACCGCGGCCTCACGCGCGTACGCGTTGAGGAGCCCGATGGCACCGCGGTCGAACTCGAGCGCGCGAGCGCCGCGCAGCCGGTTGCCGTGCCCATGCCTATGCCGGGTGCCGTGACTGCTCCGGCGGTGGCTCCTGTCGCCATGCCTGCCGCCGCACCGGAGCCCGCCGCGCAGGCGCCTGCCGCCGCACCGGAGCCCAAGGGCACCGAGGTGACCGCTCCCATGGTCGGCGTTTTCTATGCTGCCCCGGCGCCGGGCGACGAGCCGTTTGTGCACGTGGGCTCCAAGGTCAAGGCCGGTGAGACCCTCTGCATCATCGAGGCCATGAAGGTTCTCAACGAGGTGACGGCCGAGGCAGACGGCGAGGTGCTCGAGATCTGCGTGGCCGACGGCGACCTCGTGGAGTTCGGCAGTTGCCTTATGAGGATCGGATAGGTGATGTCCATGAACAAAGAAGAGCTCAAGAAGCTGTTGCCGCATCGCGAACCGATGCTTTTGCTCGACGAGGCCGAGCTGCTGGGCGACGAGGCCCACGGCAAGATCACGATTACGGGTGACGAGTACTTTTTGCAGGGGCATTTTCCGGGAAACCCGGTAGTCCCCGGCGTGATTCAGTGCGAGATGCTCGCCCAAAACTGTTGCGTGCTGCTGATGGGCGACGAGGAGGCGCGCGGCGCGACGCCGTTCTATACGAGCCTCGATAAGGTGCGCTTTAAGCGTCCGGTGCGCCCGGGCGACACGGTTGATCTGGTGTGCACCATCACGCGTGCGCGCGGGCCGTTCCGCTTTGCGACGGGTACTGCGAGCGTCAACGGTGAGGTTTGCTGCCGCGCCGATATGTCTTTTGCACTCATGCACGAAAGTTAAGGAAGGCTTCATGTTCGACAAAGTGCTCATCGCCAACCGCGGAGAAGTCGCGGTCCGTGTTATCCGCGCGTGCCGCGATATGGGCATCAAGACCGTCGCCGTTTATTCCACGGCCGATGCGGACGCGCTGCACGTGCAGCTTGCCGACGAGGCGTATTGCATCGGCGGCCCGCGTCTTGCCGAGAGCTACCTCAACGACGATGCCGTGCTCACCTGTGCCGTGAAGTCGGGGGCAAAGGCAATTCATCCCGGGTATGGCTTTTTCTCCGAGAAGGCGAGCTTCGTGCGCGACTGCGACAAGTATGGCCTGACGTTTGTCGGTCCTTCGGCCGAGGTGATCGACAGCATGGGCGACAAGGACGCCGCGCGTCGAACGGCTGCCGCGGCGGGCGTGCCCATCGTACCGGGCTGCGATTTGCTCAAAAGCCCCGAGGAGGCGACGGCCGAGGCCGAGCGCATCGGCTGCCCCGTGCTCATCAAGGCGCGTGCGGGTGGCGGCGGTCGCGGCATTCGCAAGGTCGAGCGCGTGGAAGATGCGGCAAAAGCGTTTATCGAAGCGCGTGCCGAGGGCGAGGCCGTTTTTGGCGACGGTGAGTGCTACATGGAGAAGTTCGTCGCGCCGGCGCACCATGTCGAGGTGCAGATTATGGCCGATAAGCAGGGCCATGTGTTTTCGCTCGGCGAGCGCGAGTGCTCGGTACAGCGTCGCAACCAAAAGCTGATCGAGGAGAGCCCCGCGCCGTGCCTCGACGGACACGACGACATTCGCGCGCGCATGCACAAGGCCGCGCGCGACCTGGCTCGTGCCGTTGGCTATGAGGGCGCCGGCACCATCGAGTTCCTGTATTCGGACGACGGCAATTTCTACTTCATGGAAATGAACACGCGTCTGCAGGTTGAGCATCCGGTCACGGAGTTTGTGACCGATACCGACTTGGTCAAGTGGCAGCTGCGCGTGGCCGCCGGCCAGTCCCTGCCCTTTGAGCAGGAGGACGTACCGGTCCGCAACCACGCCATGGAGTGCCGCATCAATGCCGAAACGCCGGACTTTCTGCCGTCATGCGGAACGGTCACCGCATTGCGTGTGCCGGGTGGTCCGCGCGTGCGCTGGGATTCCGCCATGTTTACCGGTGCGAACGTTCCGCCGTACTACGACTCCATGCTCGGCAAGCTCATCGTGTGTGCGCCCACGCGTGACGGCGCCATTCGCAAGATGCGCTCGGCCCTGGGCGAGCTCGTGATCGAGGGCGTGAGCGAAAACAGCGAGCTTCAGCTCGACGTGCTGGCAAACGACGAGTTCTTGTCGGGCATGTATCACACCGATCTGATGGGGCATCTCTATGCTGATGAATAGAAAAGCGAAGACGGTCAACGTCCTCGAGGGGCCGATAACCGAGTCGTGCGCCGAGTTCCCCGCGCGCCACGTGTTTGTCAAATGCCCGGAGTGCCGCCGTGTGATCGATGAGGCGCGCCTGCACGACAACCTCGAGGTCTGCCCTCGTTGCGGCAAGCACTTTCGCGTGAGCGGGCGCGACCGTATGCGCATGACGGTCGACGAGGGCACGTTTGAGGAATGGGATGCTAATCTGGCGTCGGAGGACTTCCTCTCGTTTCCCGGTTATGCCGACAAACTCAAGAGCGTGAGCGAGCGTTCGGGCGAGCGCGATGCCGTTGTGTGCGGCAGGGGCAAAATCTGCGGTTGCGATACAGCTCTCTTCTTTATGGATGCCAACTTTATGATGGGCTCGATGGGTTCCGTGGCGGGCGAGAAGATCTGTCGCACATTTGAGCATGCGACCGAGCTGGGATTGCCAGTTGTCGGCTTTACCGTTTCGGGCGGTGCGCGCATGCAAGAGGGCGTGACATCGCTTATGCAGATGGCCAAGATTTCTGCGGCAGTTAGGCGCCACAGCGAGGTGGGCGGCCTGTATATCACGGTGCTCACCGACCCCACGACCGGAGGCGTAACCGCGAGCTTTGCCATGGAGGGCGACATTATCCTGGCAGAGCCCGATGCCCTGACGGCATTTGCCGGCCCGCGCGTGATCGAGCAGAACATGCACAAGCGCCTGCCCAAGGGATTCCAGCGCTCCGAGTTTTTGCTGGAGCACGGCTTTTGCGATGCCGTTGTTCCGCGTGGCGAGATTGCGCTCACGGTAGGCGAGCTGTTGGCGCTGCACGAAGGGCACGCGCCCGGCCTGGGGGCACCGCATGAGATCGTGCATACGGGTCGCCGCGGCAAAAAGTTGGGACACTTGTTCAAGCGCTCGGCCGCACCAAAAACCGCGCTCGAGATTGTTAAGCAGACCCGCTCGGCAGATCGCGCCACGGCAGGCGAGATGATCTCGCTGGGCCTGGATGGATTTGTGGAGCTGCACGGCGACCGCTACTTTGGCGACGACGCTGCTGTGGTGGCTGGCATTGGCTGGAAAGACGGATGCCCCGTAACGGTCATCGCCATCGAACGCGGCACCACGACCAAAGAGCGCATGCGTCGCAACTTTGGTATGGCACATCCCGAGGGCTACCGCAAAGCGCGTCGCCTTATGCGCCAGGCCGAAAAGTTTGGTCGACCGGTTCTGTGCCTGGTCGATACTTCGGGCGCGTTTTGCGGCATCGGTGCCGAGGAACGCGGCCAGGGCGAGGCGATTGCCCAGAATCTCATGGAGATGAGCGGCCTTAAGACGCCGATTGTCTCGGTGGTGACAGGCGAGGGCGGCTCTGGTGGCGCGCTGGCGCTATCCGTGGCCGACCGCATCCTGATGCTCTCGAGCTCGGCCTATTCGGTCGTGAGCCCCGAGGCCTGTGCGTCGATCCTGTGGAAGGATACCGACCGCGCGAATGAGGCCGCCGAAGCGCTTAAGCTCACGGCCCCCGATCTGTTGGCGCTCGGCATCATCGACGGCATTGTTGACGATAGGGGCCTGTCGCATGAGGAGATCGCCGGTGCCGTCATGTCCGCAGCGTTCGCGGCTTTCGACAAGCTGGGTGCGCTCGATGCCGATGAGCTCACCAATCTTCGCTATGAAAAATACCGAGCGATCGGTCAGTATCGCGCAATGTGACAAAGTGTCCAAGGCCGTGGCTCATGTGGGCTGCGGCCTTTTTGTATCTTGTGGATAAAGTGGCTACACTACAATCCGGTTACGCAATGGATCTATATGGATAACGCCATGGGGGCTGATAAAGATGGTCGAATGGATTGTTCGTCGTGCGCAGGGTGACCGTGCGCGCGTGGGTACGCTGACGGGCATGGTGTGCATTCTCGCCAATGTGGCACTTTGCGCTGCGAAAGGTGCTATCGGAGTGGTGTCAGGCTCGGTTTCGATCGTAGCGGACGCCATGAACAACCTTTCCGATGCCAGTTCGAACATCGTGAGCGTTTTGGGCTTTAAGCTGGCGAGCAAGCCCGCCGACCCCGAGCATCCTTACGGCCATGGTCGTTACGAGTATCTTTCGGGTCTGGTCGTGGCGGCCCTCGTACTGCTTATCGGCGTTGAGCTCGTTAAGTCCTCGGCAGAGAGAATTATCCATCCCGAACCCGTCGAGTTCTCGCTTGCCCTGGTTGCGGTTCTTGTGCTGTCGATGGTCGTAAAGCTGTGGATGGCGGCGCTTAACCAAAAGCTCGGCGACCGCATTGAGTCCGAAACGCTGCACGCGACCGCGCAGGACTCTAAAAACGACGTCCTTGCCACGGGTGCCGTATTGATCTGTGCAATTGTTTCGCAGGTGACGCATGTAAATCTTGATGCTTGGGTTGGACTTGCCGTTGGCGCCTATATTGGCTGGAGCGGGTTTGATCTGATTCGTGATACGGTGAGTCCGCTGTTGGGCCAGGCTCCCGATCCAAAACTGGTCAAGCACATCCGGGACAAGATCATGAGCTACCCGGGTGTTTTGGGCGTTCACGACTTAATGGTCCATGACTACGGCCCGGGCAGGAAGTTCGCAAGC
>URKC01000050.1:0-15705 GCA_900548295.1 uncultured Collinsella sp. | reverse complement strand
GAGCTTGCGGGCTATAACGGTCTGCCGCATCTCTATGTGCCCGTGGTGACCGAGCCCAAGCAGGCCGCGAGCGCTCTGCAATGGGCTGTGTCCGAGATGGAGCGTCGCCTGAAGGTCTTCGAGCGTCTCAACGTGCGTAAGATCTCGACCTACAACGAAAAGCAGGCTGCTGGCGAGTTTGAGCATTACGACAATCCGCCGCAAAAGATGCCCTACCTTGTCATTATCATTGACGAGCTCTCTGACCTGATGATGGTCGCCGGTAAGGATGTCGAGGCCTCGATCGTGCGTATTGCACAGCTGGGCCGTGCCGCCGGTATTCACCTTATCGTTGCCACGCAGCGCCCCAGCTCCAACGTGGTGACGGGCCTCATTAAGGCCAACATCACCAACCGTATCGCCTTTAACGTCGCCACGGGCATCGACTCGCGCGTCATCATCGACCAGATGGGCGCCGAGAAGCTCACCGGTTTGGGCGACATGTTGTTCTCCAAGGTCGACTGGGGCAAGCCCCGCCGTATCCAGGGCTGCTTTGTCTCGGATGATGAGATCAACGAGATTGTCGAGTTCGTCAAGTCGCAGAGTGAGCCCGACTACCACGAGGAGATCCTGTCTGCCGTGGCGCCCGCTTCCATGTCCATGGCGGGTGGCGGCGGCATTGTCCGCACCGGAGTAGCCGAGCCGCAAGACGATGATCCGCTCATTTGGGAAGCCGCCCATATTGTGGTGGAATCGCAGCTTGGCTCCACATCTGGCCTGCAACGTCGTCTGAAGGTTGGCTATGCGCGTGCCGGGCGTATTATGGACATGCTGGAAGAAAAGGGTGTCGTCGGCCCGCCCGACGGTTCCAAGCCGCGCGAGGTCCTGTTGGACGAGGAGGGGCTTGCCGCGCTGGAATCTGTCGACGCCGAGATGGCACGTGAAGATCGTGAGTTTGGAGGATTCTGATGGCTGCACGCTTTGGTGACATGCTGCTCGAGCAGCGTCGCCGAATGGGCCTTTCCATTCAGCAGGTCGCCAACACCATCAAAATCAGGCCGCAGATCATCGAGTTTTTCGAGACCGGTAACTTTGCTTCGATGCCGCCGCGCGGCTATGCGCAGGGCATGATTTCGAGCTATGCTCGCTTTTTGGGCCTCAATCCGCGCGAGGTCGTCAATGCCTACTTTGACGAGCTGATGGCATACGAGCGCGAGACGTCGCAGCAGGGCGGTCGTTTTCAGGACGCCGCCGGCTATGTCAATTCACGTTCCTCGGTGGATAATGGGCGCTTCTTGATGGTTCAGGGTGGTCGCTCAACGCGTTATGGTCAGCGTCCGCAGCAGGCTGGCTATATTACCGAGACGGGTTCGGGCGAGGAGATTCGCTCACAGCGTGACCGGTTCCGCAGTACGCCGATGCCCGAGGACCGTGCACTTCCCGCTGCCCGCGGCGTGGCGCGTGACCCTCGTGCCGGCTACGGCGACGGCGGCTATTCCGATCGCGGTCACCGTGGTATCTCCACCGGACGTTCTCGCAGTGGCTATGCGGACGCCGATGCCACGCAGGTGACGCCGCGTCTTCGCTCTCAATCACAGCCGTATGGCCAGCGCTCTTCGGCTCCGCGTGCGGGCCAGCGTGGCTATCAAGGCCGCGGTGAACTTGCGCCCCGCTCGGGTCAGCGCAGCCTTCAGGGCCAGGGTGGCTATCGCGGCCGTTCCGACAGCAATCGTGGTCGTATGCCTCAGGGAGGCGGCCGCAGCAGTTCCAGTCGTGGACGCGGCGGTTCCCGTACTCCTCAAAACAACGGTCTCGATCCGCGTATCGTCTACGCCGGCATCGGTGCCGTGGCGTTGCTGCTGATCGTGCTCATCGTGGTACTTCTGCGCGGCTGCGCATCTTCGACGCCCGAGACCACGCCCGAGACGCCCACTGCTACCAAGACGACGCCCAAGAAGTCTTCTAAGAAGACCGAAACGGTCGACGAGGACGAAGACACCGATGAGGCGACGGATGAGTCGACCGATTCGGACGCCACCAAGACGACGGCTAAAAAGGAAGAAAACGAGGTAACGAAGGTCAAGGTCTCCGTTGCCAAGGGAAAGACCGCCTGGATTGAGGTCAAGGTCGATGGCAAGTCGGTCTATGGCGCCCAGGCGACTGGCCCCTTTGAGCAGGAGTACACGCCTGAGTCCTCGATCGAGATCACCACGTCCAAGCCTTCCGATGTCACCGTTACCAAGAACGGCGAAAAGGTCCGTTACGATACCAAGACCTCGGGCGTGGCGCGTGTGACGATCACCGTTCCCAAGAAGGAGACGACTGGTTCCGAGAATGGTGAAAGTTCTGATGGTACCGACACCACCGATGGTGCCGACACCACCGACGGCACCGATGCCCAGTCCACGGATGGCGCCGATACCGCAACTGACGGCCAGACGCCCACCGATTCTACCGACTATTCGTACGATAGCTACTAAGCCGCTCGTACGCGAAAGGAAACATCATGGCTAAAGATTCCAGCTTCGACGTCGTGTCCGAGGTCAACATGCAAGAGGTCGACAACGCCTTCCAGCAAACCACGCGTGAGATTTCCCAGCGCTATGACCTGAAGGATTCCGGCGCCACGATCGAGCTTTCGAAGGGCGACAAGCTCTTTACGATCAACGCCCCGGCCGACTTTGTCTCCAAGCAGATTATCGACGTGCTGAGCTCCAAGCTCATCAAGCGCGGCATCGACCTCAAGGCTGTCTCGTGGGATGCTCCGCAGGCGGCATCGGGCGGCACCGTGCGCGTGCTCGGCCATATCGTCGAGGGTATCGACCAGACGACCGCCAAGAAGATCAACAAGGACATCAAGGACCAAAAGCTCAAGGTCAAGGTGACTATCGAGGCCGACAAGCTGCGTGTTTCCTCTGCTTCGAAGGACGCGTTGCAGACCGTGATCCAGTTCCTGCGCGACCAGGACTACGGCCAGCCGCTGCAGTTCACCAACTACCGCTAATATCATTCGAAAGGACTGCTCTCCAACATGGATACACCGTTGGGCTCCGTGCTCTACATCACCCTCGGGTGCGCTAAGAACGAGGTTGACACCGACCGCATGCGTTCTCTTTTGACCGCCGCGGGCTACGAGGAGGCATTCGACCCACAGGATGCCGATATCGCCATCGTCAATACATGCTCGTTCCTCGCCTCCGCAACGTCCGAGAGCATCGAGACCACGCTCGAGCTCGCCAACGAGGTTCAGGACGGCGTTCGTTCTTGTCCCATCGTCATGTGCGGCTGTGTGCCGTCGCGCTATGGCGACGACCTGCCTGACGAGCTGCCCGAGGTCGCTGCCTTTGTGAAGGCCGACGAGGAGGACGGCATCGTGGCGGTCATCGATGGCGTGCTGGGTGTCGAGCGTGAGATCGCTGCCTATATTCCGCAAGTAAAGCGCACTGTCGAGGGCGCTGTTGCTTACGTCAAGATTTCCGATGGCTGCAACCGCTTCTGCAGCTTCTGCATGATCCCCTATATTCGCGGTCGCTATCATTCGCGCAATGCCGAGAGCATTATCTCCGAGGTACGCGACCTGGTTGCCGGCGGTGTGCGCGAGATCGTGCTGATTGGCCAGGACACGGGTATTTGGGGCACCGACTTTGCCGACGAAGACGTCACCGATGGCTCGCCGCGCAATCTGGCGCAGCTGCTGCATGCCGTCGCCGAGGCCGTGCGCCCGCACAACGTCTGGGTCCGCGTGCTCTATCTGCAGCCCGAGGGCATGACCGACGAGCTTATCGATACGATTCGCGATACGCCCGAGGTGCTGCCTTATATCGATATCCCCGTGCAGCACTGCGACGCGCGCATCCTCAAGGCTATGCGCCGTTCTGGTTCGCGCCAGGAGCTCGAGGACCTGTTCCGCGATCTGCGTGAGCGTATCCCCGGCATCGTGATCCGTTCCACGGCCATGGTCTGCTTCCCGACCGAGACCGACGACGAGTTCCGCGACCTTATCGACTTTATGGACACCGTCGGCTTTGACTACACGAGCGTCTTTGCCTACTCGCAGGAGGAGGGCAGCCTGGCCGCCAAGATGGAGGGTCAGGTCGATGAGGAGGTCAAGCTCGAGCGCGCCCAGGAGGCCATGGACCTGGCCGAGTCGCTCGGTTTTGCCGCCACCGCCGCACATGTGGGCGAGCGCGCCCAGGTGATCGTCGACGGCATCGAGGAGACCGAGGACGGCGCCGAGCTGATCGGCCATGCTTGGTTCCAGGCGCCCGATTCCGATGGCGCGGTGCACTTGGACGCCAGCGAGGCGTCCGTGGGCGATATTCTGACGGTCGAGTTTACCGATAGCTTCTGCTATGAGCTTATCGGCCATGTTGTGGAGTAGGAGAGCATCGTGGCAAACGAGAGCAATAAGGAACTGACGAGTGTTTGGACGCCCGCCAACATCGTGACGTGCGTTCGCATCGTCTTTATCCCGGTGTTCATGATCGTGTCGGCGCTTTCTCACACGAGTGTTGCCGGTACAGATTGGAGCACCTTCGACGGCCCGCTCGCCGCCGCTGCCTTCATTCTGTATGTTATCCTGTCGTGCACCGATAAGGTCGACGGTTATCTGGCGCGCTCGCGCAACGAGATTACCGATTTCGGTAAGTTCTTGGACCCCATCGCCGATAAGCTGCTGGTGTTCTCGGCTCTGCTGCTGTTCTTGGATTTTGGCGCTGTGACCGTGTGGTCCGTGTTCATTATCCTGTTCCGTGAGCTTCTGGTGAGCGCCCTTCGCATGGTCGCGAGTGCCGCCGGCGTGGTCGTTGCCGCCGATAAGCTTGGCAAGTACAAGACGGCGACTACGATGGTCTCCATCTGCGGTTACCTGTGCGTCTTTGCGATGGCCGGCTTGCACCTTGGCCCGCTGGCGCTGACGCTCGGCATCTACTCGGTGTCGCGCTTCCTGTACGCCGTTGCCGTTGTCCTGACCGTTATCTCGGGCGCCCAGTACTTCTGGAACTGCCGCAAGATCGTCTTTTCGGTCTAGGTCCTGGTGGGTATGACGGACTCTTTTGAGCAGATTTCCGCACATAACGAGGAGCTGGCGCGTCATATTGTCGAGCGCGCGAGCGCTCGGGGCGTGACGGTTTCGACGGCTGAGTCGCTGACGGCAGGTATGATCGCCTCGACGATTGCCGATATCCCGGGCGCCTCGGCGGTGCTGCGTGGCGGTGCGGTGACCTACTGCGATGAGATCAAGCATCGCGTTTTGGGCGTTGATCAGGAGACGCTCGACCGCTATACCGCGGTGTCGCATCAGACCGCGCGCGAGATGGCGGCGGGTTCGCTGGAGCTGTACCAGAGCGATATTGCAGTGAGCGCAACGGGTTATGCCGGCCCCGGCGGCGGCACTGAGGACGATCCGGCTGGCACTTTCTATATTGGCTGGGCGTATCGCGCGGCTGATGGGGAAGTGCCGGTCGTGGACTCTGTGCGCTGCCACTATGAGGGCGACCGTTCGTGTGTTCGTGCCCATGCGGTCGCGGAGGCATTGGGACGCATTGTCCTTGTGCTTAACTCTATGGAATAGACGTGTTTTAAAGGGCCTTCGGGCCCCTTAATTGTGGAGATAGGGACCCCTGACGAATTTAGCGTTTGCGCTGGTCATAGGTGTATTATTGCCTTTCTTGTTCTTATTTGCCCCTTTGTGGTCAAGCATTTGGTCAGTGTTTGGTCGGCGTTTGGTTGGGTTTTGGAAAGGTCGGCTGCATATGATTTATCTGAACGGTTGACCACGAACAGCCGTTCGTTTATTATCGATGCAGGTTGTTAAGAGGAGGGCTTTTCATGGCCAAGAATTCAGGTCCCGTACGTACCGTTCATGCTCGCACGACGGGTAAAGAGCGCGATGAGATGATCGCCACCACCAAGGCCGAGATCGAGAAGAAATTCGGCCAGGGTTCCATCATGAGGTACGGCGACGGTGGCCCCGAGCTCGAGGTCGAGGCCATCCCCACGGGCGCTCTGGCACTCGATGCCGCTCTGGGTATCGGCGGTGTGCCGCGCGGCCGAATCGTCGAGATCTACGGTCCCGAGTCCTCCGGTAAGACGACGCTTTCGCTCGAGATCCTGGCCGAGGCCCAGGCAATGGGTGGCGTGGTGGCATTTATCGATGCCGAGCACGCGCTCGATCCCACGTATGCCGCGCGCATTGGCGTGGATATCGACGAGGTACTGATTTCCCAGCCTGATACGGGTGAGCAGGCGCTCGAGATTGTTGACATGCTCGTGCGTTCCGGCGCCATCGATGCCATCGTCGTCGACTCCGTCGCCGCGCTGACCCCGCGTGCCGAGATCGAGGGAGAGATCGGCGATACCACGGTCGGTTTGCAAGCTCGCCTGATGAGTCAGGCGCTCCGCAAGCTCGCCGGCTCGCTGTCCAAGTCCAACACGACATGCATCTTCATTAACCAGCTGCGAGAGAAGATCGGCGTCATGTTCGGCAACCCCGAGACCACGACGGGCGGCCGCGCCCTTAAGTTCTTCTCTTCGGTGCGTATCGACATTCGCCGCATCGATAGCATTAAGCTCAAGGATGAGGTTATCGGTAATCGCGTGCGTGCCAAGGTCGTTAAGAACAAGGTGGCAGCTCCGTTCCGTTCTGCTGAGTTCGACATCATGTACGGTACGGGCATCTCTAAGGAGGGCTCGATTCTGGACATGGCTGTCGAGTGCGGCATTTGCAAGAAGATGGGCTCCTGGTTTGCCTATGGCGAGGACAAGCTCGGCAACGGTCGCGAGGCCGCCAAGGCGTTCCTGCGCGAACACCCCGATTGCGCCGACGAGATTGAGCATAAGGTCCGCCTTGCCTGCGGGCTTGAGTTTGATGACGATGCTCCGTCCGAGGTCGAGCTGACCGATCAGCCTGCGCCTGAGGAGTTTGACGAGCTTTACGCCATCGATGGTTCCGCCATGCTCGATGATGACGACGAGTAGCGGTTACGCTCATGTCGTATACGGTGACCGAGGCCACGGTCGTCTTTCCCGATAAGAAGGCGGCCTCCTCGTTCTCGAGCGGGTATGCGTCCAAAAAGCCTTGCGCACAGATCGATTGTGAGCTTGAGGGCGGTTTTGAGCGGTCCATTTGGATTCCCGTGCGGGTCGCGCGCCTGTATGTCAAAAATCGCCCCGATCTTCCCTGTGATTGGGATAACTTTCGTGAAGCGGTGCAGCTCATCGAGCGTAAATGTGCACTTACCATGGTGACCGAGATGCTATCGCGACGCGACCATGCGACGGGTGAGGTCCGTGACAAGTTGGCACGCTACGGCTTTCGCCAGCCCGCGATCGATTTCGCCGTCGAGCGCGCCACCGAGTATCGCTTTTTAGACGAGAACCGCTTTTGCTCGTACTTTATCGAGGAACGCAAGCGGCGCGGTTGGGGACAGCGTAAAATCGAGACCGAGCTCAAGCGCCGTCATGTCGTGCTCGATGACATTCCCGGTTATCCCGAGGATTATTTTGCCGTCGAAGACGATTTGGCGCGTGCGTCAGCCCTGCTCGCCAAGCGGCGTGTTCCAGAGACGCGCGGATTCGAAAAACTGGTTCGGTTTTTGATGGGCAAGGGCTTCTCGTATCACATCGCCGCCGATGCCGTTAAGGCACGTCTCGATGCCGAACGTGAGGAATGTGCGGTTTAGGCGTATGCGTTTTGTGGCCCTGCCGTTCACCGCGTTTAGCCGCCGTGCTGGGGCCATTTATTTGACAGTTGTTGTGGTTCAACGTACGATAAACACTGTCATTTGCTTTGTGATATGTGCTCATCTGTGATGAGTTTGTTTATATGTTTATCTGTATCCGACCCGCATAAGCTGCGCCCATATTACTCAAATGTCGCGAGCCGTTCGTAAGGACGGTTCGCTTTGTTGTGTAACGAATCCATAAAAAGGAGTGAGCATGCCTATCATCGCAGCGCTCGTTGGCATCATTTTGGGTGCCATCGCCGCCATTGCCTACATGCGCACCGCCAAGCAGGGTAGTCTTCACGAGGCCGACGAAAAGATCCAGTCGGCACACGCACAGGCTGAGTCCCTGATCGGTGATGCTAAGCGTCAGGCCGAGACCCTCAAAAAAGAGGCTCTGCTCGAGGCTAAAGAGGAGATCATCAAGAACAAGCAGGCCGCCGAGGCCGAGGACAAGCAGCGTAAGAACGAGATTCGTACGCTCGAGAACCGCGTGATGCAGCGCGAGGAATCCCTCGATCGCCGCAACGACGCTCTCGACAAGCGCGAGCATCAGCTGTCCAGCCAGGCCGGTCAGGTCGAGAAGCGCTCCCGTGAGCTCGAGGAGCTCTGCGCAAAGCAGACCTCCGAGCTCGAGCGTATCGCCGACCTTACCCGCGAGGACGCCCACAAGGAGCTCCTCGATAAGGTTCGCGGCGAGGTCACCCACGAGGCCGCCACGATCATTCGCGAGTCCGAGCAGCAGGTTCGCGCCGAGTGCCACAAGACCGCCCAGGAGATTCTGTCTCTGGCGATTCAGCGCTGCGCTGCCGACCACACTGCCGAGGTCACCGTTACCTCCGTGCACATTCCCTCTGATGACCTCAAGGGCCGTATCATCGGTCGCGAGGGTCGCAACATCCGGACCTTCGAACAGGTTTCCGGCGTCAACCTCGTGATCGACGACACGCCCGAGACCGTCGTTCTTTCGAGCTTCGACCCGGTCCGTCGTGAGACCGCCCGTGTCGCCCTCGAGAACCTAATCGCCGACGGCCGCATTCACCCTGCCCGTATCGAGGAGATGTATCACAAGGCCGCCGACCTGGTTCAGCAGCGCGTGCGCGAGGCTGGCGAGCAGGCTGCCTTCGATACCGGCATCCACGATCTGCACCCCGAGATCGTCAAGACCCTTGGTGCCCTGCGCTACCGTACCTCGTTTGGTCAGAACGTGCTTCAGCATTCCCTCGAGGTCTCTGATCTGTGCGGCGTGATGGCTTCCGAGCTTGGCCTGGACGTTGTGACCGCCAAGCGCGCCGGCCTGCTTCATGACCTGGGCAAGGCAATCGACCACGACGTCGAGGGCCCGCATGCCGTCATCGGCGCCGAGCTTGCCCGCCGTTATGGCGAGAAGCCCGTTATCGTCCACGCTATCGAGGCTCACCATGCCGATGTCGACCCCAACACGGTGCTCGATGTCCTGGTGCAGGCCGCCGATGCTGTCTCTGCCTCTCGCCCCGGTGCCCGTCGCGAGTCTGCCGAGAACTACATCAAGCGTCTTGAGAAGCTCGAGGAGATCGCCAACTCCCATGACGGCGTCGAACGTACCTATGCCATGCAGGCCGGTCGCGAGGTCCACGTCATGGTCCAGCCGGACAAGATCTCCGATGCCCAGTCCACGGTTCTGGCTCACGATATCGCCCATCAGATCGAGGAAGAGATGGAGTATCCCGGTCAGGTGCGCGTCGTCGTGATTCGCGAGAGCCGCGCTGTCGATATCGCTAAATAACATGAGCGACGCGAACGAGCTCATCTCATTTATCGCGTCGATGTCGGGGGAGGGCAACCTTCGCGTCGAGGAGAACCTTGGCGAGGGGTATGTCCGCCTCCGCGTTTCGGAGGCCGAGCGGCGCCAGGCTAAGCACGACATTCAGCATGTCGAGGACATCGTCATCGAAATGCTCCGTAATGCTCGCGATGCCGGCGCCGACAAGGTCTATCTCGCCACGACCAAGGAAGATGGCGTCCGCACGCTTGTCTTTCTGGATAACGGTTCTGGCGTTCCGCAGGATATGCAAGAGCGAATCTTTGATGCCCGCGTTACCTCCAAGCTCGAGAGCATGAAGATGGACCGTTGGGGCGTTCACGGTCGTGGCATGGCATTGTTTTCGATTAAGCAGAACGCCGACGAGGCCCGTGTGGTCACGTCCGGCGTCGATCTTGGTTCAGCCTTCAAGGTGAGCGTTGCGGCCGACCGCCTCAGTGAGCGTGCCGATCAGTCCAGCTGGCCCCAGGCCGTCAAGGATGAGGACGGACGTTATGTCTGCGCTCGCGGTCCACATAATATTATTCGCGCTGCTTGTGAGTTTGCGCTCGAGGAGTTGCGTGGTTGCGATGTCTATCTCGGTTCTCCGTCTGAGATTGCCGCGACCCTTTATGCTCAAGCGTTAAGTCGGCTCGATACGTCTCGTCTCCTGTTCATTGATGACGAGAGCGAGCTTCCGGTTGTCGATCGTTTAGGCCTTGCTTCTGATGCCGAGGACTTTATCCGTATTTGTTCGGGTTTGGGTCTTGAGATGTCCGAGCGCACGGCCCATCGCATTTTGGCAGGGCAGATTAAGCCCGTTCGCGGTGTGACCGCGCGTCTGCTGCGCGAGCGTGATTCGTCCTCGCATGCGCCGACTCCTGTCGATCTCGCGAAGGATCGTCGCGGGCTACGTATTGCCAAGGATGACATGGCACAGTTTTCGCGCGCTGTGGAACGCGACTTTAATGACCTTGCCGCCCGGTACTATCTCAACCTTTGCGGCGACCCAAAGATCCGTGTTTCGCGTGATCGAATCACCGTGACCTTTGATCTTGCCAAAGAGGAATAGTGCCTTTACCGAGTCCACTCGGTACGATACAGTTGTTGCAGTTAAAACGTACTTTTAAATGCAGGAGTTTCTTCATGGATTGCCTGAAGGTATCAAGCAAATCATCGCCCGCGTCCGTTGCCGGCGCCATTGCCGGCATGGTCAAGGATGGTGTACCCGTCAACATCCAGTGTGTCGGCGCCGGTGCCGTCAACCAGGCTATTAAGGCTGTTGCTATCGCGCGCGGTTTTTTGATTCCAACCGGTTTTGATATTTCCTGCGCGCCCGTGTTCTCCGACATCCTCATTAACGGGGAGTCGCGCACGGCCATCCGCCTTTCTATCTACGTTCACCAGATCAATCGAGCTGCTATGGATAACGTCGTCATGGATGATGTTAAGCCTGTGGCATAGCTTCTGCTTGCCTTGTTTCGCTCCCCATCGTTAGGACTTATGCACATGGACCAGCGTTCCGTACGCGATATTCTTGCCGGTAAAACCTACTTTATCCGCACCTTTGGCTGCCAGATGAATCAGCACGACTCCGAGCGTGTGAGCGGTCTGCTTGATTCGTATGGCTGCCTCATGGCGCTCGATCCCGCGCATGCCGATATCGTTGTCTTCATGACGTGCTGCGTGCGCGAGGCCGCCGATACTCGCCTGTACGGTCAGTGCAATTCCTGCAAAAGCCTGCCGCCTTCGCCTTCGGGCAAGCGCGTGGTTGCCGTTGGCGGTTGCATCGCACAGCGCGATGGCGAGGGCCTGCTCACCAACGTCGATAACGTCAATGTCATCTTTGGCACGCATTCCATTGCACATGTGGCCGAGCTCATTGCCGAGGCGTTCCGTGATGGTAAGCGTCATATCCGCACCAATGAGCATGAGGATACGGATGCCATGAGCATGCCGTGGCATCGCGAGACTCAGTATCACGCCTGGGTGCCCATCATGACGGGCTGCAATAATTTCTGCACCTATTGCATCGTGCCGTACGTGCGCGGTCGCGAAAAGAGCCGCCCCTTCGAGGAGATTGTCGACGAGGTGACCGGTTTGGTGCGCCAGGGTGTGCGTGAGATTACGCTGCTGGGCCAAAACGTTAACTCATATGGTCGCGATCTGTTTGGCAAGCCGCGTTTTGCCGATCTGCTGCGTGCCGTGGGCAATACGGGCGTGGAGCGCATCTTCTTTACGTCTTCGCATCCCAAGGACCTGTTGCCCGAGACCATCGACGCCATGGCCGAGACGCCTGCCGTTATGCCGCAGCTGCACTTGGCCGTCCAGTCAGGTTCGACGCGGATCCTCAAAGAGATGAATCGCCGTTATACACGCGAGGACTATCTGGGCCTTGTCGATCGCATTCGCAACCGCATGCCCGATATCGCGCTCTCGACCGACATTATCGTCGGCTTCCCGGGTGAGACTGAAGAAGACTTTGAGCAGACGCTCTCACTTGCCGAGACGGTCCGCTATGCTCAGGCCTATACCTTCATCTATTCCAAGCGCGCCGGTACCCCGGCCGCCGAGATTGACGATCCTACGCCGCATGAGGTTATTCTCGAGCGTTTCAACCGTCTGGTTAAGGTTATCGAGACCACGGCACACGAGTATAACCAGGGTGAGCTTCATACTGTGGTTCCGGCGCTCATTGAGGGAACGAGTAAAAAGAACGACGCGGTCCTGCTGGGCAAGAGTCCCAAGAATCAGACCGTGCATGCGCCTATTCCCGAGGGTTACAGCATCGATCAGCTTGTTGGTAAGATCGTTGATGTTGACGTTGACGTTGCCAAGACCTGGTATTTGTCCGGCTCCGTTGTGGGCGAGCCGCGCTAATGGTTTCTCCCGGGGCAGGTCTTTCCGCCGTTGCGATCGTCGGTCCGACGGCGGTTGGTAAGAGTGATGTTGCCGACCGTTTGGCAGCTCGTCTTTCGTCCGAAGTGCTGTCGTGCGATGCGATGCAAATCTATCGCGGCATGGACATCGGTACCGCAAAGATGGCGCCCGATGAGTGCACGGCGCCGCTGCGTCTCGTCGACATTGTAGAGCCGGGTGTGGCATATTCTGCTGCGCTTTATCAGGCCGACGCTCGCGCGCATGTTGAACGTCTCCTTGGTTCGGGTTGCCTGCCGGTTTTTTGCGGAGGTACGGGGCTGTATCTCAAGGCCGCCCTCGATGAGATGGACTTTCCCTCGGGTGAACTTGAGGACGATCGTCGTGCGGGCTATCAGGAGCTTGCCGAGCGTATTGGCGAGGAAGAACTGCATGCCTCGCTTGCCGAGCGCGATCCAGAATCGGCTGCTGTTATTCATCCCCATAACGTGCGCCGTGTGATTCGTGCGCTCGAGATGCATGATGATGGCGTCTCCTATGCGCAGCAAAAGTCGCAGTTTAGTGTTCCGCACGAGCATTATCATGCCCTTTGGTTTGGTCTGACGCGTAATCGCGAGGTGCTCTACGAGCGCATTAACCAGCGCGTCGATCTGATGTTTGAGCAGGGTCTTGTCGATGAGGTCCGCGGTCTTATGGGCCAGGGGCTGGGAGATGCCCTGACGTCGATGCAGGCAATTGGCTATAAAGAGATCATTGATGCTTTCAATGGCGTGATGAGCATGGATGAGGCTCGCGAACTCATTAAGATGCGTTCGCGTCGTTATGCCAAGCGTCAGCTTTCGTGGTTTAAGCGCGATGACCGTATCGTGTGGTTTGATATGGATGAATGTACGATCGATGAGGTCGTTGAGGATATCCTGCATCGTATTGAGGCTGCCTAATGCCCCGTTTCCCCCTTGTTCCCACGGCACCCGAGCCCGAGCGTGCCATTTTAGTTGGTGTTGAGTGGCGCGACAATGCATGGCCGCTCGATCGCTCGCTTGATGAGCTGGAGCGTCTTGCCCACACAGCTGGTGCCCAGTGCGTGGCACGCTTGTCGCAGCGTTTGGTAAAGCCGTATCCTAAATCGTTTATCGGTTCCGGTAAGGTTGAAGAGCTGTGCGGCCTGGTGCATCGCATGGATGCCGATGTCGTTATTTTTGACGACGACCTGACCCCCTCGCAGCAATCCTATTTGGAGAAAGCCGTGGGCGAGCCGGTAAAGATTATCGATCGTACTGCACTGATCCTGGATATCTTTGGCCTGCATGCTCAGACGCGTGAGGGACGCCTGCAGGTACAGCTGGCACAGCTTCAATATTTGTTGCCTCGCCTGCGTGGCATGTGGAGCCATCTCGCTAAGGAGCAGACGCGCGGCGGCATCGGCTCACGTTTTGGTCAGGGCGAAAGTCAGCTCGAGGTCGACCGTCGCCTCATTCGTAATAAGATCGCTGCGCTTCGTCGTGAGCTCAAGCAGGTTGAACAGCGTCGCGATGTTCAATCCAAGAGTCGCATTGAGTCCCCGGCGTTTCGCGTCGCGTTAGCCGGTTATACCAATGCCGGTAAATCGACGTTGCTCAATCGTCTGACCGGCTCTACGGTACTTTCGCAGGACAAGCTGTTTGCTACGCTCGACCCGACGACGCGTTCGTATCGTCTGCCCGGCGGTCGCGGCATGACGATTACCGATACCGTCGGCTTTATTCAAAAGCTGCCGCATGGTCTGGTCGATGCCTTTAAATCGACGCTGTCCGAGGTTTTGGGTGCCGATCTAATTCTCAAAGTCGTAGATGCGTCTGACGAGGACTATGAGCGGCAGCTGGAGGCTGTCGACCGCGTGCTTGATGAGATCGGCGCCGGAGAGCGTTTAACGCTGATTGTATTCAATAAAATCGATCTTCTCGATAGCGTCGATCGATTGAGTTTCCGTCGTCGCTATCCGGAGGCCGTTCTGTTCTCGGCCCAAACGGGCGAGGGGCTCGACGATCTCGTCGACCGGATTGCTCGCGAGGCAGCTGCCACCGATGTGTTGCTCTCCGCTGATATCCCGTATCGTGAGGGCGCTCTCATCACGCTGGTGCATGAGCAGGGAACCCTTCTGCATGAGGAATATCTCGAGGACGGCGTTCGCATTGTGGCGAAACTGCCGGCTCGTATTGCACCGCGGCTCGAGCGTTATCGCACCGAGTAGACGATCTCCAAAATGCCCAGAATGATGGGCTGATGCAGCAGATAAAAGGGGAGAGCGTGACGTCCAAGGCTGGCGAGCGCCGGCAGGGGGTTGGCGTAGGCCCAGCTAGGGACTGTCTTATCGATACTCTTCGCTATGTGTGCGGCGAAGTATCCTGCAAGATACATAAAGATAAACGGGATGATGGGGTAGTAATCACCTGAGACAAACCCAGGGCTCGGAAATCCCAGCCACGCCAGGTAGGGGACAGGGTAGATCGTTTTGGGGATGCTCCAGGTGAGGGCGAACAACACAAGGCATAGGGGCATGCCCCATCTCGCCGTTATCTTCTTAAGGACGGGATCGGTCAACGCCACGATGCCGGTGCATGCGGCCATGCAGTAGATGATGCCAAAATTAACCGAATCGTCGAATGAGACAAGTGTTGTTGCCAACCAGACAACGAGTGCTGCTAAGGCGTATTTGGCGGCACGTTTGATATTGTTGCGCGAAAGTGTGCACATCCAACCCGCGATAAACAAAAATACCCAGCTGATGCTGGCGCGCCAGACGTCTTGAAAGACAGTCTGGGTAAACCAAGGCATATCCCAGCCGTACAGGTAGGCGAGATCATAGCAAGCGTGAAAACCTGCCATAGAAATCATCGTAAACCCGCGGACGGTATCAAAGATGGTGATGCGTTTTTGCATTACGAGAACCGGCGCATTAAACCGACAACTTTACCCAAAATAACGGGGTTCGTCGCATAGATGGGCTCCATAGTGTCGTTCTCGGGCTGCAAGCGCACGCGCCCCTGCTCCTTGTAGAACGTCTTGACGGTCGCTGAACCATCAATCATGGCCACGACAATTTCGCCGTTCATGGCACTCTTTTGTTCACGGACGATGATGTAATCGCCATTGAAGATGCCGACATTGATCATTGAGCTCCCATGCACCTCAAGGATAAAGGAACCCTGATCAGTGGCGATTTCGGTCGGGATAGTAAACGTGTCTTCAATATTCTGCTCGGCCAGAATGGGAATCCCTGCCGCGACGCGACCAACGAGCGGTAGCGAGACCGTTCCGCGAGGTGCGGTGGGCTCGTCAGATTTAGAAATTGAGACAGAGGAACCG
>URKC01000049.1:0-16118 GCA_900548295.1 uncultured Collinsella sp. | reverse complement strand
CCTGCCGCCCGACCATGACCATCGCTTGGTACACTACTCAAAACAACCAGTATTTAAAGACTTGCTCGGCACACCAGTTTGGAGATTCGTGGGCGAAAGAAAACAGCGCGCGAACGGAAAGCTATTTCATAGCCGCCTGCTAACCCAAGAGCCGCCTCCTGGGTCGTTTAGGCAGACTGAGCATGGGTTTGATGTCACTTCACCGGAGTTCACGCTGCTCAGCCTTGCCACGCAGGTCTCACGCAGCCAGTTACTCATGGCTTGCTACGAGATGTGCGGCTCCTTTGCAGTGTTTAAGCCCTGCGAGCGAACGCGACAACAACTCGATGAAGCTATTTCGCTTAAGCTCATTCCGCCCAACTGCGGCTGGGAGCGAGTTAACGACACCAAGGGCAATGACACCAACTTGTGGAAGCGCACGCCGCTTCTTACCGCAACGGATATCGCCGCGTTCGCCAAGCAAGCCGCAGGCCTGCGCGGCGTCAAACAACTGCGTTGGGCGGCCGAGCACATGACGGGGCAGACCGCCTCGCCCTTCGAAGTCCAGACGTCCATACTCATCTCGCTCCCCCGCGACGAGGGCGGCTTGGGCATCGACATCACCAATAACGCGCGCATCCCGCTCAGCGAAGCTGCACGTTCGCTGTATAACAAAACCTGCTGTTACGCCGATATCCTCATCGAAAGCGCCACCGACAGCATGGGCGTCATTCTGGAATGTCAAGGCCGCTTAGCCCACGACAGCGAAGCCGCGAGCCTCTCCGATGCCGAACGTGCCACCGCACTCACGAGCATGGGCTACGACGTCATCCAAATCACCTATGACCAGATTAAGGATAAGAAAAGCTTCGACCACATAACCGAGCTCATCCATAAAAAGGCTGGGCTTCCCTACACCCCAAAGACCAAACAGGAGCGTACTGCCGAAGATACCCTGCGGCAAGAGCTATTTGTCGATTGGGTTGAGCTATTCACTGTCAAGCCGGCCGGCTAGCAGCTAGCGATCAGGGGGACTGCGGGAACGTCAGAAGCAGCAACGCGAGCCGCAAATCCCGCCTCGGTCAGCTCGATGACCTCGGTAAACGTTGCATCGAAAAACTCCTCGGTTAGCAGGCGATACGGCGGATGATCGGGCTCGCCGGGGTTTTCGCGTACAATCTCGTGCATGACGCCGATAGTCTTGAGCACATATTCTTTATGGATGGGATACTGCCCAAAACGCGTCGCAGCGGTATAGAGGCGATCGGTCGCACGCGGAATGGAAACGATGCCCAGCGTCTTGCCAAACCAGTCAAAATCGCCCTGCTTTTTAATGCGGAATTCCTCGCACGGCTTGCCGCCGTGTGCTTCCAGATACTGGTTCACACGCGTGTTCCATACCGTGTCGGCCACCAGATGCGACCAGACGCCCAGCGTTAAATCGAGCAGCGACTGCGCCACATCTTCGGACGCAAGCGAGAACTCACAGGCGCCGGGACCGACAACCGGCTCGGCATCCCTGTAGCGCTGAGGATAGTGCACGCGGTTCAGTCGCTCGCGCTCCTCGACAATCGAGGTAGCCTCAGCAGGTTCGCCCGCGGGTGCGCCTTTAAGCAGCGGCGCCACATAGGTATCCCAGAACTCGTGCTCGCGCGGCTTAGGGATAGGCTCGGGCTTTGCAAAGTGCGTAATGCGATACGGAATGGGATCGGCGATGCCAGGGACCATATAGCCCACGAAGATATCCGGAACCACGCAGCCAAACAAAAAGGCATTGCGGTCGCGCACGCTATCGGCAAGCACGCTAGCACGTGCCAGCAAGCGCTCCGTTTGAGCGATATGAATGTTCCAACTTGGCATAGCCACCCCCATAAAACCTGGTTAACTATACCATCACGGCAGAGTCGCACAGGCGGCCATACATACCCTACGCAGCAACTATTCCGCAGCACCGCTTTCGGTTCCATACGACGGCACGGGCGCCTCGACCACATGGTGATATCGATCGATATAGATGGCACGGGCCTCCAGGCGGCGCACCAAATCTTGATGGTGCGTACTCATCAAAACCGTCTTACCGGCAGCAACGTAGGCCAGCAAAAAGTTGACTACGATGTCGCACGAGTCCTCATCGAGCCCGTTGGTGGGCTCATCGAGCACTAGGATATCGGGGTTCATCGACACCACCGCAGCCAGCGCAACGCGCTTCTTTTGCCCGCCCGAAAGCTGATAGGGCGAGGCATCGACCAGATCGGCAACCTGGAACAGCTCCATGGCATCGCGGACGCGGCGCTCGAGCTCGTCTGTCGGTAGCCCCATCTGCGCGGGGCCAAAAGCAACTTCCTCGCCCACCGTAGCGCAGAACAGCTGGGCGTCGGCATTCTGGAACACAAAGCCCACGCGCTGATGAAAACGCTGAGCGGCTGCGGAATCCTTGAGATATGCCGCATCGATCACGTGCCCGTCAAACAGGTACGCACCCGCGTCCGCTAGTTCAAGACCGTTGATAAGGCGCATAATCGTCGTCTTACCGCAGCCGTTGGGACCGAGTAGGGCAACGAGTTCACCACGATCGACCTGCAGCGACACACCATCGACAACCGTATGCCCCGCATAGGAGAACAGCACGTCGCGAAACTCGATGAGCGGCACGCTCTTGGCGCCAGTAGCACCGCTCGCGCCCATCACGCCATTCGTATCGTTTGCCAAAACGTCGCCCTTCCCTATCCACATCGACGGCTCGGCCGCCCGCGCTACAGCACCGCGCACAACACGGCGAGCAGCACCACGACGACCGCATAGACCGCATCGCGCCAGCCAAAGCCGCTCCGCGCGGGAGTCGGATACGCACCGGCAAAGCCACGGCAAAGCATAGCCTCGTCCATCGCGCGGCTGCATTCCATCGCCTTGATAAAGGTCATGCCCATGATACCCGCGATCGAATCGGTACGCGAAAAACCCGCAGGCGCACGACCCACACTGCGCAGCATGACCGATTCGGTCAGATCGTGCGCCGTGCGTCCCAGCACCTCGATGTGCTTGAGCGCCATATCAAACGTAAAGATGACCTCGTCGGGCAGCTGTAGCGTCTTGAGCGCCGCCGACATGCGGCTCCAGGTGAGCGTCCACGAAACGCCCAGCACGAACGACACGTTAATGAACGTCTTGAGCGCGATCTTGAGCATGGCGCCCGCGGCAGAAGCGCCCAGCAGCAGGGCAGGCAGTGCCAGAACCACCGCAAGCCCCGCGGCGCCGAGCGCCGGCACAAAAGTCGCGCGCAACCCGCGTGCTGGGCGCACCGCGACCAGCACCAACGCGATCGCCGCCATCAACATCAGGTACAGCGGGCTTTGCGTCAGGCACACGCACAGAACGCAAACGAACATCCCCACCAGGCGCACCGGAGCCGAAACGCAAGAAAGGGCGCGGTCGACCATCGACCCGCCCTCGTGCGCGCCTCCACCCAGGCGAACCCGCTCAAGCAGGCTCGCCAGGTGCAGGACATTCTTTTGCATCACACGATGCCGAGCCCCCACGGGCTCATATCGCTCCTCGGCCGCAAGCCAGCTAGGCAGCTCGACCATCTGCATGCGCTCAGTTTTCCTTAACCGTCAGCGAGATCAGACGGAATGCGATGGTGAGCACCGCCACGCCAATCACACCGGAAAGGATATACATGGCAGCCTGGCCGGCAAAGCCAAGGCCCTGCTCCTCGGAATAAACCTGCAGGTAGTCGCCCGTGGGCAGCGCATCGGCAAAGGTCGGAGCATCGAGGCCGACCGAAGCCTGCAGACTGTCGTCACCAGCCTCCTGAACGGCGGTCGCGGCGCCCTCAGCGTTCCACTCGCCCCAGGCGTCACCCGTGGCCAAAAGGCCCAGCGGCGTGGCCAAGACAAGCACGGCGACCAGAATGAGCGTAGGGATTAGGGAAGTCTTCTTGGCGGTACCATCGGCGGCAAGCTGGCCATCGACGGCCTCGGGCCCGACGATAATGCTCGGCGCCGTCTTCTTAATGAAACCATAGATGGCGGCCGTCGCCACGCCCTCGATCACGCCGGCAACCAGCATATGCGGGACCAACATGGCCGGAATAGCCACGGACAGCGGGAAGGGGCAGTACAGCGGAGCGCCCGAAGCGTTGGTAAAGAGCATCGGCTGAATACCAAACTCGATTGCCGCGCACAGGGCCGCTAGGCACAACCCGACCCAACCGCTCACGATGGCAGAAGCCGAGGTGCCCCACCTTTTGTCGTGCAGACGGCTGTTGAGCGCACGGAACACGATAGCAGCGGTAAACGGCAACACAAAGGCCATGTTAAAGCAGTTGGCTCCAAAGGACAGGATACCGCCGTCGCCAAACAGCAGCGCCTGCAGCGCCAGCGCGACCGAAACCGCGATGGCCGCGGCCTCCGGGCCAAGCAGCAGCGCGATGAGCGCGCCGCCAACGGCGTGTCCCGTGGTACCGCCGGGCAGCGGCACGTTGAACATCATGAGCAAGAAGGAGAATGCGGCGCAGATGCCCAGGAACGCCATATGCTCGCGATCGAGCGTAGCACGCACCTTCTTGATGCAATGGACCCATACGGGCACCATCGCCACCGCCATGACGGCATCGGTCTGCGGGGACAGGTAGTTATCTGGAATGTGCATATACGCCTCCCGGTTGCCGGCACATGGGATTGCAGCGCCGCTTGAACCATTTCATCAGTGTTACGAGCTAGATGATTCGTAACACGCCGCAGGCTATGATAGCAAAACGGCGCGCCGCCACAAAAGCAGCACGCCGTTTTGTAATGCGCGTGTCATATATGCAGGGTCAGCGATGCCTTATTCCGAACACCGCGGTCGCGCAGAGCTCCGCAGCAACCGCCATCAGGCCCTACGCCCCCCATCGCAAGCCCTAGCCGCGGACCTCGCCGTTTACGCCTTTGCATACCTTGGTGACAATCTTCTGGTGCGCCTTCTCGACCTCTTCGCTGGTGAGCGTGTGGTCATCAGAGCGATACGTAAGTGCGAAGGCCATGGACTTCTTGCCCTTGCCGATACGAACCGGATCGCGGTAGACATCGAACAGGCGCACGCCCTCGAGCAGCTTGCCGCCGGCGCTGGTAATACGGCGCTCAAGATCCTCGCAGGTCACGGCATTGTCGACCACAATGGCAAGGTCGTGCTCAACGGCCGGGTACTGCGAGAACTCGCGGTAGTTCTCCTGGTTGCGGGCGCCCTTGATCAGCTTGTCCAGGTCAAGCTCAAAGGCAACGACAACCTCGTCGATGCCGCAGGCCTCGCGCGCCTCGGGGTGGATCTCGCCGACCCAACCCAGCACGGTGCCGCCGGACAGAACCTCGGCCGCACGACCCGGCTGCAAAAAGGCATAGCCCTCGCCCTCGACGGGACGGAAGCGAACCTTCTCGATGCGCAGCTGGGCGAGCAGCTCCTCGACGATACCCTTGCCAAAGAAGAAACGCAGTTTACGGTACTTCATGTTCCAAGACTGCTCGCTCCACTGGCCCGAGAGCACACCCGCGACGGACTTGGTCTCCTTGGGCAGGCTGGCGTTCTCGCGACCGTGGAACAGGCTGCCGACCTCGTACAGGTGCACGTTGGGCGTACCGTGCGCCTCGTTGTAGGCCACGGACTGCAGCAGGCCCGGCAGCAGCGAACGACGCATCTCGGTCTGCTCGGCCACCAGCGGGTTCATGAGCACCACGGGGCAGCCGCGACCCTCGGTGGGCATGCCGATCTTCTCCAGGTCGCCCGGGGCGGCAAAGCCAAAGGTCGTGGTCTCGTTGAGGCCGCAGGCGCGCAGGATCTCGCCGACCTTGCGGGTGAGCTTCTGCTCGCGGGTCAGGCCGCCGATGTGGTTCTTGGCAGCCGGGATGGTCGCCGTCACACGGCCCATGCCCCATAGGCGCAGGACCTCCTCGATCAGGTCAATCTCGCGCGGCAGGTCGGGACGGAAGCTCGGCGGGGTAACCATAAAGTCCTCGCCGTCGCGCTCGACGGTGCAGCCCAGACGGGTAAGCGAACGCTCGATAAAATCGGGCTCGATGTCGGCACCGCAGATGGCATGCACGCGGGCCAGGCGCAGCTTGATGCTGTCGATGGTCTTGGGCGCGGGGAAAACATCGACATAGCCGGGAGCAACCTCGCCGCCGGCGATCTCCTCGATGAGCGCGCAGGTAACGTTGGCGACATCCACGCAGCCAGTCTCGTCAACCTGGCGCTCAAAGCGAATGGAGGCGTCGGAGATCAGCGACAGATCGCGGCTGGTGTGCGAGGTGCGACCGGCGTTGAAGCAAGCGCTCTCGACCATCACGTCGACGGTGTCGTCCTCGATCTCGGAATCCATGCCGCCCATAACGCCGGCCAACGCCACGGGGCGCTCGCCGTCGGTGATAAGGCCCATGCCGGCGTCGAGCACGCGCTCTTCGCCATCGAGCGTCGTGAATTTCTCATCCTGCTGGGCGGCGCGAACCACCACGCGACGGTGGCCATCGCGCTCGGCAAAGGTGTCCAGGTCAAAGGCGTGCAGCGGCTGACCGGTGAGCATCATCACGTAGTTGGTGATGTCGACGATGTTGTTGTGCGGACGCACGCCCAGGGCGTTAAGGCGCTTGACCATCCAGTCGGGCGACGGGCCGACCTTCACGTTGCGCACGATGCGGGCGACATAGCGGTCGCACAGGCCCTCGTCGGCAATCTCGACGGAAAGCTCGTCGTCGGTCGCGCGGCCAGTCTCCGCCTTGATGGCGGGCAGCTCCACGTGGAAATCGCGGTCGAAAATGGCGCCGGTCTCGCGGGCCATGCCGATCATGGACAGGCAATCGGGACGGTTGGGCGTGATCTCGCAGTCGAGCACAGTATCACTCGAGCCCACGTACTCGGCAAACGGCATACCGCAGGGCGTGTCCTCGGGCAGAATCATGATGCCGGAGTGGTCGCCACCCAGGCCGAGCTCGCGCGCAGAGCAGTTCATGCCCATGGACACGACGCCGCGAAGCTTGCTCTTCTTGATCTTGACGTCGCCGGGCAGGACAGCGCCGATCATGGCCGTGACGATGTGGTCGCCGGCCTCGAAGTTCTGCGCGCCGCAGACGATCTGCAGCGGAGCGGGATTGCCGTCGGCATCGAGGTTCTTGTCGCCCACATCGACCGAGCACACATACATGTGGTCGCTATCGGGGTGCGGGGTCTTGGTGAGCACCTTGGCGGTCACCACGTGGTCGAAGGACTCGCCCACGGTGTCGATCGCCTCGACCTCGGTGCCGGTACGGATATATTCGTCCGAAAGAGTCTTGGGATCCTCCGGAATATCGATCATGGTCTTGAGCCAGTCGTAAGAAACGCGCATCTAACTGGTCTCCTTTCATCTGTAACGCCTGCAATAAACAGTCGGAAAACTCCAGCTACGGAGACGGGTTTCCGAGGTGCCGCAGATTGCCTTGAAAGAGGAGGGCATTGGCCTTCTGGCCATGCCCGACGATTGAAAGGCAAGGTGCGGTGGCTCGGGAAGCCGCCGGGACAGGTCGACTTAAAATTGGTTCAGGAAGCGCATATCGCCTGTCATGAGCGTTCTGAGGTCCGGCAGGTCGTAGCGCAGGGCCGCGACGCGCTCGGCGCCAATGCCAAAGGCGAAGCCGGTGTACTTCTCGGGATCGATGCCGCAGTTGATCAGGACGTTGGGGTCGACCATGCCGCAGCCCAAGATCTCGATCCAGCCGCTGTGCTTGCAGAAGTTGCAGCCCTTGCCGCCGCACACGTGGCAGCTCACGTCCACCTCGCAGCTGGGCTCGGTGAAGGGGAAGAAGTGCGGGCGGTAACGCGTCTTGCGATCCTCGCCAAACATGCACTTAACAAAGTAGTCGAGCGTGCCCTTCAGGTCGCCAAAGGTGATGCCCTCGTCGACGACCAGGCCCTCGATCTGGTTGAACTGCGGCAGGTGGCAGGCATCGGCCGTGTCGGGACGGTAGACGGTGCCCGGGCAGATCATGTAGATGGGCGGCTTCTGCGACTCCATAGTGTGGATCTGCACGCCCGAAGTCTGGGTGCGCAGCAGCACGTCGGACTCGCCGTGGGCGTGAGCCTCGGGGTGCGCGACGCTGCCGGGGTTGTTGTCGACCACGTAGAAGGTATCGCGGGCCGAGCGGCTCGGGTGATCCATGGGAGCGTTGAGCGCGGTGAAGTTGTAGTAAGAGGTGTCGACCATGGGGCCGGACTCGACGGTGTAGCCGATGCCGCAGAAGATGTCCTCGGCCTCCTCGATGATTTGCTTGATCAGGTGCTGGTGGCCGATCTGCGGACGGATGCCCGGCAGCGTGATGTCGACGGCGTCGTGCTCGAGTGCGCGCTTGAGGGCGGCGGCCTTCATCTCGGTGTTTCGCTCGTCGAGCATGCCCTCGATCAGCTGGCGCATCTCGTTGGCGCGCTTGCCCATCACGGGACGATCCTCGGGGGCGAGCTTGCCCATCATGCGCATCAAGCCGGTGATACGACCCTTGCGACCGAGCAGCTCAACACGCGCAGCCTCGAGCTTGGCGACGTCATCGGCGCCTGCGACGAGCTCCTTGGCCTCTTCCTCGAGTTTGACCAGATCATCAATCAGACTCATGTCTTCCCTTTCGTCTCTCGCGCATCCACTTGCCGCGGCGGCTGGAGCCACCCGGAGCTGCGGATGTGCGGCCCGGTTCGGTAACAAAAAAACCGCCCTCGGGCATGTGCATTGCCCAAGGACGGTTGAATTCCGCGGTACCACCTTGTTTGACCCGGCGGATGTCTGGCCCGCCGCGCCCACTCTGTGCCCCTTGTCGCGAGGCTCACGGCTTCCCTACTGGGGCTTCGCCGCCGCTGGCCGCGTGCCCGTTGAGGTCGCTGCTCGGGAGTGAACGCTTGGCCCTTGTCACCGCAGGAAGGCTCGCAGCCCATGACCTTCCCTCTCTTGCCGGCGACGCGGCGGGCAAAACCCTCTCCGTCAACGCATTGGGCTATAGGATAACACATTCTGCGTGTGCATCGCCGCGTTCCGTTTTGTTCGCACTGGGTACAAGGCAGGTAGCTGTGCAAACTGGCCGCGCGCCCACCCGAAGCGCTCGGCTCACGAGATCAAGGATATGGTATGGGAAAGAAACTCGATAAGAAGGCCGAGCCTGCAGCGGGCAAGACATCCAAAGGCATGAAGGTCGATAAGGCCGTCAAAAAATTCCGCAAGCTCGAAGGCAAGCTGTGGACTCGTGAGTACCTGCTCAAGATTGCCGAGTTTGACGGCGCGACCATTGCCCCCGCCAACGGCGCAGCAGCGCGTGCCGACGCCATGGGCACGCTTGCCGGCGAGCATCACAAGCTGCTGACCAGCGAGAAGTCCGTTGAGCTCGTACGCTCGTTAGCGCGCGAGACCGTCGCCGGCGGCAAAATCGACGACCCTCAGCTGCTCGACGAGATCCGTGTGCTCGGCCGCGATCAACGTGAGGCCAGTGCCATCCCCACCGAAGAAGCCGAGGCCTGGACCAGGCTCACCTGCGAGGCGGACGCCGTGTGGCGCAAGGCCAAGGCAGCCAACGACTGGGCGAGCTTTGAGACCTATGTGGATAGAATCGTCGCCCAACTTAAGCATCAGGCCGAGCTCATGGACCCCAAGCGCGATCCATACGACGTTTGGCTCGACCAGTACGAGCGCGGCCTTTCCGCCAAGAGCTTCGACGCGTTTTGCGACGAGGTCAAGGCCACGGTCGTGCCGCTCGTGCACGCCATCGGCGAGCGCGGCCAGCAGCCGGCTGCCGACTTTTTGCACGCCCACGTGCCCGAGGCTGCCCAGCGCGCCATGAGCTTCGACCTTATGAAGCTTGTCGGCCTGGACCTGGACGACACCACGCTTGCCTTTACCGAGCATCCGTTTAGCGAGGGCTTTGCCGTGGGTGATGCGCGCATCGCGACGCACATCTACGAGGACGACTGCATCTCCAACGTCTACAGCATCATCCACGAGGCGGGGCACACCATGTACGAGCTGGGCGTCAATCCCGCCTACGCGCGCACCTGCCTGGAGGGCGGCACCTCCATGGGCATCCACGAGAGCCAGAGCCGCTTTTTCGAGAACACCGTGGGTCGCAGCCGCGCCTTTATGGGCCCGCTGCTCGAGGTGCTGCGTCGTCACGCGCCCGAGGTCTACGGCGACGTCGACGAAGACACGCTCTACCGCGCCGTGAACATCGCGCAGCCGTCGTTGATCCGCACCGAGGCCGACGAGCTCACCTATCCGCTGCATATTATGGTGCGCTACCAGATTGAGCGTATGCTGTTTGCCGGCGAGGCTGCGGCCAAGGACATCCCCGCGCTTTGGAACCGCTTTATGGACGAGTACCTGGGCATTCCCGTTCCCGACGACACGCACGGCTGCCTGCAGGATACGCATTGGAGCGGCGGTTCGTTTGGCTACTTCCCCACGTATGCGCTGGGTAGCGCCTACGATGCCATGTTTGTGCCGGCCATGTGCCGCGACGGCGTCGACCTTACCGGTGCCTGCGCGAGCGGCGATCTGGCGCCCGTCCGCGCCTGGCTGGGCGAGCACATTTGGCAGTGGGGCCGCGCCAAAGACGCGCCGGAACTCATCAAGGGCGCCTGCGGCATGGCCTTTGACGCCCGCTACTACTGCAGCTACCTGCAGGACAAGTTCACCACACTGTACGAGCTGTAAGGATTGACCAGCACGCCATCGCCAACGCCAACTATGTTGACGCCAATGTCTTGGCAACGTCAGCGAAAACGACCCTAAGCGAGCAAGGTGACGTGAAATGAAAGGGCGCTGACCTTCTGGTCGCGCCCTTGAAATTGAACGTCAGATTGCCGCTTAGGGGCGTTTGCAGCGTCGAGCAGTTACGCGGTTTGGTAAAACCGCGTAACTACAGAGCCTCGAGTGCGTTGGCGATGCGCTTCATGGCGGCATCGGCGGATGCCTGGTCGGGCGCCTCGGCCAGCACGCGGATAACCGACTCGGTTCCGCTCTTGCGTACGAGCACGCGGCCCTCGCCTGCCAGCGCAGCCTCGGCCTCGGCGATGGCGTTCTGCACGCCCATGTTCTCGAGCGCGGCGTCCTTGTCCGCCACGCGCACGGCCACCTGCGCCTGCGGTAGCAGCTTGCACGGAGCCGTGAGCTGCGAGAGCGTCTCGCGCTCGGCGCGGATCACTTCCATCACGCGCAGCGAGGTCATAATGCCGTCGCCCGTGCGCTCGATATCGCCAAAGATCGTATGGCCCGTCTGCTCGCCGCCCAGGCTGTAACCGCCCTCGCGCATCTTGGCATACACGTGGCGGTCGCCCACACCGCTGGTCACGGCACTTAGGCCGGCAAGCTCCAACGACTTGATCAGGCCAAAGTTGCTGGCAATCGTCGGAACCACGGTACCGCCCGAAAGGCGACCGTGCTTGTTCAGGTACACGCCGCACACGTACAGGATCTGGTCGCCATCGACCACGCGGCCGCGCTCGTCCACGGCCAGGCAGCGGTCGGCATCGCCGTCATAGGCAAAGCCCACGTCCAAGCCCTGCTCCACCACGTGGCGCTGCAGACGCTCCATATGCGTGGAGCCGCAGTCGACGTTGATGTTAAAACCATCAGGCGCGGCATTGATCACGCGCACGTCGGCGCCCAGCGCGTCGAACACCGGCTTGGCCACCGAGGACGCCGAGCCGTTGGCGCAGTCGATGCCGATCTTGACGCCCTGCAGCGAAAAGTTCGCGCTGGCGATGAGCGAGGCAATGTAGCGGTTGCGGCCCTGCATGTAGTCCACCGTGGCGCCGATGTGGTTGCCCGTGGCCAGCGGCACCTCGCTCTTGCCATCGACGTAGTCCTCGATGAGCTCCAGTACGTCCTCGTCCATCTTAAAACCGTCGCTATTGACGAGCTTAATGCCGTTATCGCAAAACGGGTTGTGGCTCGCGCTGATCATGATGCCGCAATCGAAGCAGCCTTCCACGGTCTGATGCGCTACACCCGGCGTGGGGATCACGTGCAGCATATAGGCGTCCGCACCGCTCGCGACCAGGCCACTCACCAGCGCCGCCTCGAACATATAACTCGAGCGACGCGTGTCCTTACCCACGATGACGCGCGCCTTGCGGTCGCGGTTGGCGCCGTAATACCAGCCCACAAAACGGCCAATCTTATAAGCGTGCTCTACCGTCAGCCCAACGTTAGCCTCACCGCGAAAGCCGTCGGTGCCAAAGTACTTCATGCGCTCTCCTTACAAAATAGGGGCGAACAGATTGCCTGTCCGCCCCAAAATGGTACTCGATTATCTGCGCTACCAGAAAAACCCTACGCCGACGCGCTGTCGCGAGCCGCCTGGCATGTAGGAGTCTGACGCAGCGTAAGCGGCTTGTCCCCCGCCTCGGCTGACGTGGTCAGCGTATATGTGATCGTCGTCGTCTCGCCAGCATGCAGGTCAACGGTGCCCGAATAGAAGGGGATTCCATGCCACGTAGCGGCGCCAAGACCAAACTGGGTGCCCTCGACGGTCAGATCAGTAATGATGCCGCCCGTCGGGGCAAACAACGAGACATTCAGACGCTCGTCGTCGCGCGCGGCATCGGGCGCGCTCGCCGCGACGTAGTCGGGCAGCTTGCCGGCCTCCTCCTGCGTCATGATGTTCGTCAGGGTAACGGTGATGCGATACGAGCATGTGCCGTCACCGTTCTTGATGCCCTGGCCAATCTGCGTATCGGCATTCAGGTACCAGTCGAGCTTGGAGAAGCTCAGGTTGTTAAAGTAGACACCAGCAACGGGATCTTCACTCGGGTCATCCGGATCGGGCAGCGAGGCGTCGATGTTCATCTCCTTGATAGCGTTCTGCTCGTCATCGTTTTTCATCCACGCGATCAGGCGGCCCTCTTCGGCACCGCGCTCAACGGCGCTGACAAGCTTCGTAACATCGACATCGCCGATACCGCCAAGGATCTTGTCGAAGGCAGCACTGGCGACGGATGCAAAGATGCCGTCCGACTCCTCGACCGGATAGTTCCAGTACACATCGTGCATGAGGACCTTTGCGGCGTTGGTGCCGTCGACAACCGTTCCGTCGGGCAGCGACACGTTACCGACCAGGCCCAGCAGATACTGCAGGAACACCGGGTCGATACCCACGACGCCGTCAACGTCCTGGCCATATTGAGATTTCCACAGGGCTGCGACACGCTGCGAGTTGCGGGGCCAATCAGGCGAATAGGTATTGCCCGAGTTGTACAGGTTACTGTGGTTGCCGAACAGCGCCTCATCCTCTTCGTCGACGCTCTCGACTGCCTCATCCTCGCTGAGTCCAATGCGGGGAACAAACTCGCCAATCGACATCTGGCCGTCGGTGACCGAAATCAGGCCCTGCGAACC
This sequence comes from uncultured Collinsella sp., assembly GCA_900548295.1. Taxonomy (GTDB): domain Bacteria; phylum Actinomycetota; class Coriobacteriia; order Coriobacteriales; family Coriobacteriaceae; genus Collinsella. The sequence goes on along the minus strand of URKC01000049.1, from coordinate 2,764 downwards.
GCCAAAGCCGCCGCAGGCACGAATCTCGACGTTGTTCATGGCGTACACAAGGTAGTTGCGCGTCTGGCCGTTGGCGCCGAGCATCTGCGGAAGGACGGGGGCGACCTTCTCCGCCGCGTCAACCGCGCCGTTGAGGGTGGCAAAGCCGTCCTTGGCCTTATCGACCAGCTCGGTCACCTGGGAAATATGAGTATCGCCAATGCCCTGGACCTTCTCGTTGGCGCTCTTGAACACCTTCGAGCTGCTGGAAAGCGAATCGGCGACCGCCTGCAGCGCGGACACGTTAATCATGCCGTCCTGAAACAGCTTGCCGGGCGTGGCCTGCGAAAGGTTATCGGCCATGGGAACCAGCGCATTGCTCGAGACATCGGACAGGGCGTCGATCATGGTGCGGGCCGCATTGATGTCGCTGCCATACACCGGGATAAGCGAAGCCGCCGTCCACAGCGGGCTCGAGGTCTCCGCCTTCATGCTGTCGCAAAGCTCATCAATCTTCTTCGCGTCGTCAGGCAGCGTCGAAAAATCGCCCGACGTGACCTTGTCCTTAAGGCCACCGACAATCTCGACGGCCTCCTTCGCTTCACTCTTTACGGTCTTTGCCGAGTTAAGCAGCATAAAGCCGCTTGCGCCAAGCGCAACGAGAAGCACCGCGACTACAGCGGCAATAATGGCGCCGGTGTGACGCTTTTTGCGTTCGCCCTTGCGATGGCGATGACGGACCAGACCGTCAGAGGTCGAACTCGACGAAGCGTCGCTACCGTAGTTCAAGCCAAAATCGTAATAATCTTCCTTGGAACCCGAGCCCGCAAACTCGGCACCGCTATCATCCAGGCGGGCGAACGTGCCAGTCTCGGAGGCACCGGTGTAAATCGTGCCAAGGTTACCCGTAAGCCCCGCGCCACCGGCAGAGGGAGTATTGTTGGCGGCCTTGCCGGCATTAACGTTGCCGGCGGCATTTGCGGCGTTGGCAGCACCTGCGTTGTTCGCAGGTACCGAAGGAGCCCCGCTCGGCTGCGACGCGGAGGTTGCACCGCCCGCAAAGACATTCCCTCTTGCACGGCCGGTCTTTTTTGCCTTTTGAGACTGCTCGTACAGAGCGGTAAACATCGCCGTCTCGCCCGGGGACACGCGCTTACTGGAACCGCCCTGTCCAGCGCCGCCCGGCGTGCCGGCCTTACCAGCCCCGTTCGGACGCGGCGGAACTGCAGGACGGCCGCTATCGCTGCCCTTAAAGTGATTACCAGCCATAAAGAAATCCTCGCAATTGAGTCGCAATGAAAAAATCCATAACATTACTAGTTTATGGCATTTTGAGCATCGACAGCTAAACTCCAGACACGGACGTCAATTGGCGAAAATGCGGCACAACACCTTTTCTGTCTTGGCGGCGGCGCCAGCTACACCGTGAGGAACATCATCACGATGATCATGGCAAAGCCGATAAGGTCGGTCGGCAAAAACACCGTGCCCAGCATAACGGCGCTGGTGATGGTCGCCGAAACCGGCTCCACAGTTCCGATGAGGCTCGCACGCACCGAGCCGATGTCCTTAACGCCCTGCATATAGAGCATGTAAGCAAAAAACGAGCCGATAACCACGAATACCGCGAGCGCCTCGACGCCGGCAGCGTCGAGTGCCGGCATATGCGCCCAAGGCTGCACGAAGACGCACGAGACCACGCCCGCCGTGAGCATTGCCGAGCCCGTGACGATGGGGCTGCCGTATTCGGGCAGGATCTTGGCGGGAATCACCGCCATACACGTGGCGCTGACCGCACACATAAGGCCTGCGACCAGGCCAAGCGGCGAGATATTCAGGCTGGTGGGGTCGCCGCCGGTGGCGATTAAAAAGGTTCCACCCAGAGCCAGGCCAATGCCGATGACTTCGCGAGTACGCGGCATGCGGCGATCGGTCACGCAGGTGTAGCCCATGATGATAACGAGCTGCAGGCACTGGAGCACCGTCGCGGTTCCGGCGTTCGTCAGGCGCACGGCCGAAAGATAGCAAAACTGGTTGAACAGCAGACCAAAGGCGGTAAAGAGCAGCAGCTGTTTGCGATCGGCGGGTGTGGTCCAGAGCTTAATCAGGCGCTCGCGGTCGCGCGTAACAACCACGGCCATAAAGAGTAGACCGGCGAGAATCTGACGCACGCTCATAAGCCACAAGGTGTCGACGTGGTAGGTATCGAACAGAAAGCTCGCGCTGGTGCCCGAGAAGCCCCAAAACGAACCGCCCACCAGCGTAGCCAAGACGCCCGTGATCATCTTGCGCGTCGAAGCGCTGTTCAGGCGGTCGCGCCATGCGCGACGGGTGTTGCGGCTGAGCTCGTCGGTGCCCTCGGGCACATCAATGTTCGATATATCGGTCATCGGCACCGAAGCCCCTGCGCCTTCGACCTGCTCGACACACTCTTTGCTCATTCCACTCCCCCGAAACAGTCTGGAAGCAATTCGGCTTACCTTACCACGGCGAAGGCACCAGCCGAAGGCTTGTCCGCTTATCGGTAGGACAATTCCGCAGGCGTCTTTCCATAGCTCGACACCGCAATGGCCTTGCATTATGCGACAGCCAAATCGCGGCAGCAGGCTCTTTTGAAATGGATATGACAAGACCCCCGAATTCCACAATGTAAGCGATTTTTAAAAATGTTCTTGCCACCGAGTTCAGGCTCCGTTATATTATCCCTTGCGCGCTTGCGCACCCTTGATCGGGCGTTTAGCTCAGGGGGAGAGCGCTTCCCTGACACGGAAGAGGTCAGAAGTTC
>URKC01000048.1:0-16362 GCA_900548295.1 uncultured Collinsella sp. | reverse complement strand
CCCGATCGTAGCGAAACCAGCTCCCTGCCAGGGTGGTAGCCGGCCCAGCGTGCATTTTTGGGAGTATTCAGCAAGCCAGGACGGCTGCATACGCGCCGGACATACCTTATTGGTCCCCAGAACGCCTTCAGCGGGCGGTTTTGGTCGGTGGACAGACCCCGTTGGGACAAATGGGCGTACTTCGCGCCGTACCGGAGCCCAAAATGACGTCAATCTCCGCAACGTTACTCAGCCGCAGCGGCACCGGCAGAGCTCGCGGTGCTGAATACTCCGTTTTTTGCACGGTCCAGGCGGGGGTACATCAGGGCCAGAAAGAACATCCCGGCCTTTTTATGCAATCTGTAATGTGAAGTATGCAAAACACATGAGGTTGCACTGCTGATGTCCAAATTGAACGCACGGAGCAGCAGTACCTCAACCCCGCGCCCAAATCCAACAGAGCAGGGACGCTCATGGCGGATCTCCACCGAAACGCAAACGCGGCTCGAGCGCCATCCCAAAATAGGCTGCATGAGCCGCGTTTAACGGTACGACATGAATATCAGCGCTCGTAAATCAAGTTGCCTGCCAGGTAGGTGGCCTGAACCTTGGTGGCTTGCAGCTCTTGGGGGTCGATGGTGAGTGGGTTTTGGTCCAGGACTACCAGGTCGGCGTATTTGCCGGGTTCTAGGCTGCCGAGGTTTTGCTCGTCGCCCGCTGCATAGGCGCTGCCCAGGGTGTAGTTGCGCAGGGCTGTTGCCGCGTCGATACGCTCACTCGGTAACCAGCCGCCCTCGGGCCAGTGGCTTTTGGGGTCTTGGCGGGTGATAGCCGTGTAGAGCACGTTCATGCTGGTAACGGGCGTGATAGGGCTGTCAGTACCGAAGGCTTGGCGAATGCCGCGCTGCTTATAGGTTGCAAACGGCCACATGATGCGGCTGCGCTCCATGCCCAAATCGCGCTCGGGGCCGCCCGGGTCGAGCGTGATGTGGCAAGGCTGGCTCGAGGCAATGACGTTGAGCTTGCGCAGACGATCGATGTCCTGAGGCAGCAGATTCTCCAGGTGCTCAAGCGTATTGTGGCCGTGCTGGGGCAAGCCGTAGAGCTCTGCCGCCTCCTCAAAGATATCGAGTGCGGCATGGATGGCACCGTCGCCGATAACGTGGATGCGCACGGTATGGTCACGCTCGGCTGCCGCCAAAACCAACTTGCGCATACGCTCGACAGGGACCGTCAGGCGGCCCTGGTCGCCCGGGAAGCGCGGGTTGGTATAGGGCTCAGTGAGGTATGCGGTATGCTCGCTCGACACGCCGTCGAAGAACTGTTTAAAGCCTGGCGCCGAGAGCAGCGCGTTGTTCGCGTAGCGGGTCTGGAGTTCTTCCAAGCGCGACTGGTCATCCAGCAGCGTGGGAAACAGATGGGCGCGGATGCCCAGCTTGCCGGAGGCCTGCAGCTTGTCGTAAACATCGTCGCGAATAAAGTCGCAGCCCGGCATGGGCATGAGCGACATATCGCAGATTGAGGTGATGCCTTGCTCGGCCATACGCTTCATCTGGTCGGCGTAAGCGCTCGCGATGCGGTCCTCGCCCAGCCACTCCAGGCAGCGCGGCAGCAGCTGCATAGCAGCCGCCTCGTGGGCGATACCCGTAAGCTCGCCATTTGCATCTTTGTCGTAACTGCCACCCGCCGGAGGCTCGCTGTCGCGCGTAACGCCGAGCGCCTCGAGCGCGCGGCTGTTGAGCCACAGCGTATGCCCGTCGCCCGAGTACATAACACAGGGGCGATCGGGAAATGCCGCATCGAGGGAGGCCTTGGTAGGGTGCTCGGGCGGATCCCAGCGGTAATCGCGCCAACCCTGGGTCACAACCCAAGCGTCGTCGGGCAGGTCCTTGGAAAACTCGAGCGCGTGCTGCACCAGCGCAGCCTCGGACGTGCCCATATCCATGAGCATGTACGGCGAGGAGCCGACCGAGGTATGGAAGAAGTGCAGATGAGCGTCATGGAAACCTGGGCAGACAAACTGCTCGCCGTAGTCGATAACCGGCGTAGCGGCAGGCGCGGCGGCAATCACGTCATCGGGCGCACCGACTGCGACGATACGGTCGCCTGCGATGGCAATCGCCAGCTCGCGGGCGGTATCGATGCCGTCTTGCGCGGTAAAGACGTTCTTGGAGCGGATAATCCGATCGATATGTTGCATGGGCATCCCCATCTCTGGCAGGAAATTCAACACCCCCGAGTGTACTCCCCCGCCCTTGTAACAAAACCCCAAGCGGCAAACGGCAACTTTACCAGCCCTAGCGGCAGGTGGCATACTGGAGTGAGCCTGTACGATTTTGCGATCAACCCAGCAAGGAGCAAATCGACCATGACGAAGACCAAGGCACAGCAGATTATGGCGGCGACCGAGGCTCGCGCGGCTGACGACGTCACCGCAGCCATCAAAGATATCGCTACCGAGTTTGAACCCTATATCATCAAGCAGCGCCGGCACTTCCATAAGCACCCGGAGCTGAGCCTTGCCGAGGAGCGCACGACCTCCGACATCGCCAACCAGCTCGACGCCATGAATATCCCCTACGAGCGTCCGCTCAAGACCGGCTTGGTGGCAACGCTTCGCGGTACCGCGTCGGATGCCTACCACGAGGACGGCACGCCGCGCCGCCGTATCCTGCTGCGCGCGGATATCGACGCCCTGCCCGTCACCGAGCAGACCGGCGAGGAGTTTGCCAGCGTCAACGAGGGCTGCATGCACGCCTGCGGCCACGACTGCCACATCGCCATGATGCTCGGCACGCTGCAAATCCTGCGCCATATGACCGACGACATCCACGGCGAAGTCCGCATCGTCTTCCAACCCAGCGAGGAAAACGGCCAGGGCGCCAAGCTCATGATCGGCACGGGCGTGCTCGACGGCGTCGATGGCGCCTACGCCGCGCACATCTGGAGTGAGGTCGACGCCGGCACCGTGAGCTGCGAGCCCGGACCGCGCATGGCCAATACCGACTGGTTCCGCATCGACGTCCGCGGCACCTCGTGCCACGGTGCCATGCCCCAGCGCGGTCACGACGCCGTTATGGTTGCCGCCGAGATCGTCAACGCTCTGCAGACCATCGTTTCGCGCGAGATCAGTCCCTACGAGCCGGCCGTCATTACCGTCGGCGAGCTGCACGGCGGAACCGCGCGCAACGTTATCGCCGGCACGGCCTACCTCGCCGGCACGGTGCGCACCTACGGCGATTCGACCCACGAGGAAATGCCGGAGCTCATGCGCCGCATCGTGGAGCATACCGCGGCCGCCTTGGGCGCCGAGGCAAAGCTCACCGACTACACCATCGCCAACTACAAGGTCGAAAACGATGCCGCCTCGAGCGAGCGCTGCCGCCAGGCAGTAATCAAATGCTTGGGCCCCACCGGCCAAGGCCATTACCGCGGCACGCTTTCGGGCGAGGATTTTTCGGAGTACCTGCGCCGCGTACCGGGCGTGCTCGCCTTTGTAGGTACGCGCAACCCCAAGATTGGCGCCACGTACGCCCAACATTCCTGCTTCTACAAGATCGACGAGACTGTGCTGGCAAAGGGCTCCATGGTGGCCGCCCAGTATGCCATCGACTTTTTGGCCGAGCCCACCCAAGAGGAGCTCGACGGCCCCGCGATCACCGCGGTCGCCGAAACCAACCCCGACTTGGCCGCCAAGTTGCGCTCTGCCAAGGCCACGTCCGCCGAGGCTCGCGATGCTATCCATGATGCCCGCACGGCTCGTCATGCCGCGATCAAGGGCATCCACGATGCACGTGCCGCCGCTCGCCGCGAGGAGAAGCACGACGAGTAGTCGATCCACGACCATCTCGCAGTCATAGCCGCATCGCGATATCAAAGCGGGGGCGGACGCTTCGGTACGTCCGTCCCCGCTTATTTGTCAAGCGCTATTTCTACCGTTTCTACCCCGTCCCCAAATGGCAGGTGGCAGGGTTACTCGTCCTGCGGGTCCTCGTCGGAGCTTGGCGCAGGCTCGGGCTCAGGCGCAGGCTCGGGCTCCGGTTCCGGCATGGGCGCGGGCTCGGGCTCAGGCACGGGCGCGGGCTCAGGCTCAGGCTCAGGCTCAGGCTCGGGCTCGGGCGCAGGCGCCGGCGCCGCAGCGGAATCGGATACGGGCGCTACGTCGGCGCTAAAACCAGCCGGAGCAGACTTCTTCTCAAACGGCAGCACAAAAGTCAGTACGTCGTCCTTGTCCTCGTCGGCCCACTCACTTGCGTAGCGCGCAACCCAATAGCCAACGGCACGGTGCTTGAGCAGCTTGCCAAAGACCGTGAGAAATACCGTGACAAACGCCGTCAGCACCAAGAACAATACGAGCGTAATGCCACCGCCGGTAACAAGCGCCTCAATAGCCGTAGGACGGTAGTAGTAGCTATACATACCGACAGAGGCAATGGTGCCAAAGACGAACGTCAGAATCCAAGTGACAACGTTAGCGACCAGACCCGTCAAAAACTCGGGGAGGAACGAAGCGCAGAACAGCTTGGTCTTATTGTGCTTAAAGGCCGCCCAGACCTTATCAAGCGAAAACGCGCTCTCCACACGACCGGTCACCGCAAAGTGCATCACGGCGATGTCGGCAAACATCTTAAAGAAGACCCCCAAGACCGCCGTGGCAATCATAGCCAGGACAAGCAGGCCAAGCGAGCCAAACAGCGCAGCCTCGAGCGCATAAGAGCCGTAATAAGAATACGAGCCCGCGGCGCCAATTACCACGCTCTCCACCAGCGAAAGCACTACACCGATAACGGGAATGGCAGCGATAACCTCGAGCACGACCGAAATAACGCTCGAAAAGACTCCGAGACCAAACGACGTGGAACGCATGAGTGGACGGTCCATGCCGTCATCGACCTTGAGCGAAAGATCACGGCCCCACTCGATACCAAAGCCGGAACCACACACGCTCGCAATGCAAGCTGCCAAAAAGCCGATGGCAGCCGCAATGCCGCCAATAACGGGAATAAACAACACGAGCACCGACACAACGCAAATCAGCGCCGGCAAAAACGCGATTTGGCATACACGCTGAAGCACACCCGGAGTCTTGGTCATATCTTGGAACGCCTGAGCCACACAGCCCTTTGGCGCATTCGCCACGGGCGGTTGCGGAACAAACTGCTGGGGCTGAGGCTGTCCCTGGGGAGCGGGTCCAGCGGCACCGGCATTAGGAGCACCACACGCGCCGCAGAACTTGTCGTTATCGCCCATGGGGGCGCCACACTGCGAGCAGAACATAGAATCATCCCTTCGTATCTTGAGCGAATCACTTGGATCGCAAACGATGTCTTTAGCATCATTATTGCCCAATGTGGGGTCAAATACTCAAAGATGACCGATTTGCAAGGTACACGGCGCCAGCAGGCGGTTCGTTGAATACGTCTGCATTAGTTCGTTCCGCGGAAACCCTTGCCGACGATCTCGGAGCTGTCGACAATCGTGATAAAGGCACCCGGATCGATCTCGCGCGCGTAGCGACGCAGTTGCACGGCCTCGCGACGACTCAGCACGCTCAAAATCACCGTCACGCACTTGCCCGAGAAAGCACCGTAGCCGCGGCTGATAGTCGCCGTACGGTTGAGATGCTTGACGATAAACTCCTCGACCTTAAGGGGCTCGGAACAAATGACCGTGCAGACTTTGCGCAGGTGAATGCTCTCGATGGCCTTGTCGACCACGAGCGTCTTGGCAAACAGGCCGAGCACGCAGTACAGACCGACGCGCGGGCCGTACAAGAAGGCCGCGATAGTCACGATGCCGATGTCGACCAGTAGCAGGGCGCGGCCAATCTCGAGCGTCGTGCGACGTTTGAGGATCATGGCGAGAATGTCCGTGCCGCCCGTCGAGGCACCAATATCAAAGACGATAGCGCTGCCGAGCGCCGGCAGAATCACGGCAAAGCACAGGTCGAGCCACATATCGCCCGTCATCGAGACATCGGTCGGAATAAAGAGCTCAAACAGCGAAACATAGGCGGACAGCGCAAACGAGGCAAAGACACTCCACAGGATTGCCTTGCGCTCCAAAAAGATAAAGCCCAGGATGACGAGCACCGCATTGATAATCCACATAAAGACGCCGACGGGCAGGGTCGGGAACAGCGTGGACAGAATGACCGACACGCCCGAGGTGCCGCCAAAAGCAAAGTGATTAGGTGTTTTAAACGCGACGATGGCAAAGGCCGTGAGGATCAGGCCCAAATTGAGCTCGGCAAAAAAGCGCGGAAAGCCCGGCTCCTGGCTGCGCTTGCGACCAGCGCGCTCGCCCCGCTCGATAACATCGCGATCGACCACGCGCTCCATCGGCACTACGGGAGGACGATGCGCCTCCTCGGCAGCACGCGACGCCGCCTCTGCCGCGGCGGCCTCAATTGCCCATGCCTTGCTTTCTGTTTCGTGCTCGTCGGCCATTACGGCAACCCCTCGTTAACAATTTGGAAACAATGCGCCCATTAGAGTAACGCGGAACGTGGGGATTGCAACCCTTAGTTAGACGAGCGGTATGACTACATCGGGAGCGTACAGAAACGGCCGGCCACGCTTTTGCTTGCGCGGTCGGCCGTTTAACGTTTTCGCAGATAAAACCTGCCAAAACAAACCTGTCCTTTTTGGAAGGTTATTCGTGCTGGCTGGTGCGGTGCTCGTACTCCTCGGGGGTGATGACATCCTCGATGCGCAGGTTGACGCCCGCCACCTCAAGGCCGGTCATCGCGGCAAGGCGCTCGGTGACACGTGCCTTGACATCGTCGAAGATCGCGGGCGCATAGGCGCCGTACTCGATGATGACGGAGATGTTGACGACCACGCGATTATCGTCGGTGACCTCGACCGTCACGCCCTTGGTCAGATTCTCGGCACCAAACTGCTCCTGCACAAAGTGCATGAGGTTACCCTTCATGCCCAGAACGTGCGGAACCTCGCGGGTGGCCATGGCAACGATCTTCTCGATCACGCCGTTGGAATAGGTCAGCGAGTCCTCGGACTCATCCGCTTCCTCGTCGTCCTCATCCGTATCGGACTCGGCCTCGACGAGAGCCTCGTCCTCGAGCGTCACATCCTCAGCTTCGGCGACGACTGCCTCGTTCTCCTCGAGCTCGGTATCGGCTACATCGACCTTCGTATTAAAAGCCATGGTTCCTCCTTATGCCTGCCGCGGATGCGACAGTCGAATACATATTAGCGGCCGCTAAACAGACGGCCGAAGAAGTTGACGATCCCGTTCTCGCCGTCGCGAATTTGGCCGATCACAGCGCCGATCAGCACGAAGAATGCAATGACGAGCGTGTCCCACAGACCCAACGTGAGCACCAACACGGCGAGGATAAAGCCGGCGACGGCGCCGAGCGTGGTGTTGGGATGACGCACAGCATAGCTCCAGATGGCAGCGCCCGTACCCTTGATGAGACCCATAGCCTCGTCAAAATCCGCGGCTGCCGCGTCTTGTAACTCGGTTGCCTCTGCTTTGGAATCAACAGGTTCGCTCGCCGACGTGGCGCTCTGGTCAATCGTCAGGCGCGGCGTACGAGCGGTCTTATCTTGATTGGTATCACTCACCGGAAACCTCCACGGTCTGGACGGTAGTCTTGGACGGCAAAAAACGGACGCGCGCGGTCGTACCCGGCGCGCCGAGCATGGTATCGCAGGCTTCTTCGATGCGCTGCTGCATCGCGGTAGCCAGAGATGCCACGTCCTTATCGTCAAGCGCGATAGCTTCGACCTTAAAACGGACGTGCGAATCGTCGGGGCCTTGGACGCGGGCCTCGACATGCTCAACCATCACGCGGTCGTCACGCTCGGCAGCAGCCCTGGCGCACGAAGAAAGCGCCGCAAGGGTAACCTCGATATCGCGCTCCCCCGCCGGATGCACGCAGGACGGTTCGCGACGGGCGAACATCAGGCGGAAAAAGCTTACCAGCACGCCGATCGCCACGACGCCGGCGCACGCCGTGACGACGATGCGCGGCATGGGGTCGCGCATCAGCAGCATAAAGCGATACGTATACGGCCCCCAAAACTGGCAGACAAGCGTACCCAGCGCCACGATGGTGGCGGCAAGATACACGATCGCTAGGGCTCGTTTGAGCACGCGCATGCGGCGCTCCCTTCAAATCTCGATCCACAGAATGCAAAACGGTTCGCATCATTATAAAAGAGCCGGGTCCGGTGCTCTACGCACGCGGATCCGGCTCATCTATTCCACGAGGCTTGCATGCTCGCTTCATTATGCCCAGATATGCACGGCTCAATCCGTGCGGGCGCTACTCCTCCTCGAGGGCAGCGATGACCTCGTCGGTCATGTCCATGGTGCTGTAGACGTCCTGGACGTCGTCGAGCTCCTCAAGACGGTCGATGAGGCGCTGGACCTTCTTGGCGTCGGTACCAGAGACCTCGGTCGGGGTGGTCGGGACCATGGTGGTCTCGGAACCCTTGACCTGGACGCCCTGCTCCTCGAGCGCCTTGGAGACAGCCATGACGTCGTTGGCAGCAGTCCAGACGATCCACTCCTCGCCGGCATCCTCGTAGTCCTCGCCACCGGCCTCGGCGATGGCCATCATGAACTCATCCTCGTCACCGGCAGCACCGTTGGCGATCATGGTCTCCTTCTTGGCGTTCTCGTCCAGGATCTCCTTGGCGACGACAATCTGGCCCTTGCGCTCAAACTGGAAGGCGACGGAGCCGGAGGTGCCCAGGTTGCCACCAGCGTGGGAGAAGGCGGAACGGACATCAGCGGCGGTACGGTTGCGGTTGTCGGTCAGGCAGTCGACGTAGACGGCGACACCGGCGGGACCGTAGCCCTCGTACACGATGTTCTCGTAGACGGCGGCGTCAGCACCCGAACCAAAAGCCTTGTCGATAGCGGACTTGATCTTGTCCTTAGGCATGGACTGAGCCTTGGCCTTGGCAACGGCAGCGGCGAGGCTGGCGTTGTTCTCGGGCAGCGGGTCACCGCCGAGACGGGCAGCAACGGTGATGTTGCGGCTGAGCTTGGAGAAGAGGGCGGAACGCTTGGCGTCCTGCGCGCCCTTACGATGCTTGGTTGTGGCCCACTTAGAGTGTCCGGACATACGTGTCTCCTATCGGTTTCGACCTAAAGCCCAGCGCAGATGCTCGGGCAATATAAACAAACGTCGTTATGATATACCTACTGGCCTGCAAGATAAACCCCAAAATGAAGGCGTCGTGATGATGGCCCCTTTGGTGCAGCAAAGAAACCTGACCCCAATGCACCAGGTTAGGACCAGAGGAAGTCACTGCGGGTGACGGTGGCGCCGATGGCGAAGGGCATGCAGGCGATGACCGGATACAGGTAGCGCATGTAGGTCGAGCCGTTGCACGGACCAATCAGGCACACGGCGAGCACGCCCAACAGCGGCACCCAGATCGCCAGCGCACGCCATGAATGACGACGCAGCAGGTAGACCACCACGGCGATCATAATCCACACATAGGTGGCCGAGCTCATGGTGAGCGAAATAAACGGGATGCGCTGCACCGCCACACGGTACAGATTGATCAGGTGGTCGCACCAGCGCACCACGTTGCTGTCAACCGGATGGAAGTCGAAGTACTTGAGGTTGTCGGGACGCGCCATGATCTCGGCACTACGCGCCGTGCTGTAGACCCAGGCATCGCGGGCACTCGGATAAAAGTAGCCGTAATAGTTATTGATGAGCGCCGAGATATAGCACTCGGGATCCTTTTTGAACATCTGCGCCCAGACCTCAAAATAGGCCTTGATGTCCTCCTGCGAGGCGTACTCGTTAAAGCAGTTCTTGACGGCATCGGACTTGTCGGGATTGTAGCGGCGGCCCAGGTTCTCGTACTTGAGCACGCGATCGATCACGACGCGCTCCTCGTCGGTCACCAAACCGTCGCAGGGTGCCTCCACGATAGTGCCGTCCTCCTTAACCGTAGGGTTGACGCCCGAGTTGAGGCCGTCGTGCTTTTGGACGAAACGAGCCGTCTGTTGGAACGGAATCGAGAGGATTTCGCGCTTGGAACCAGGCGTGATATCGTGCTCCGGCATAAAGACCTTGGTGAAGTACATATTAGAGGCAAGGCAGAGCGCGAGCACCGCGAGAACGCCAACCCAGCGGAAGCGCGGTGTGGCGCATGAGACCGCGGTGCCCGTCTGCTTAGCCGCACGACGAGCGACATGTACATCCCATGCGCAAAACGCCGCCGCGATTACACATGCCGCCAGGGGAAACACCAGGCCTCCATTGCGCAAAAACGTGGAACCCATGGCAGCCAGCGCAAGCAACAGCCAGTCGTGGCGCGCAAAGAGCACGGGGGCTTTCTCGCCCGCTCGCTCGACATTGGCATCACGACGGGGCAAGCCACATGCCACGAGCTTGACGGTCTGTATCAGCAGCACCAAAAACGCGTCGGCAAAGAGCACGTCTTTGGTGAGCAACGCCGCGTAGTTAGAGAACATCGGCATAAACGCAAAGAACAGCAGGATCGTACCGCGAACCGGCAGGCTCACGCCCAGTTTGCGCAGCGACGAAATGGAATAGGCCATGCAGGCAGCCGTGATGACAAACTGAGCGCAGGTATAGATGATGAGGCCCGCGTTAGCGCTGTTGAACAGCGAAAGCCCCAGCTGAACGCACGAGCCGATAATGGCCGTGTGCACCACGGGATGGTGCCCGTTGAGCAGCACGTTGGGGTTGAGCAGGCGCAGGTAGTCGCTCGTGCCATTGGGATAGTTGAACCACTGGCGAATCTGCGCACCCGTATCTCCCATAAAAAGGCCGGGCAGCGAAGCGATGAGCGTGGGCGCCCAGGCGATCATAAGCACCAGGAAGGGCCCGGCAAAGGGATGGACCGAGAGCACGGCGTGAGCCACACGCCATACGCGGCCAAAGTGCGCTTCGGAAAACGGAATGCGCCGAGAGCTCAGCCAATCCAGGCACTCAAAAGCCAGATAGAAGGCCACGATCGCTAGGAGCATCCAGCCCGCGCCGCCAATCCAGGCGCAGATGATGCGGGCCTTGTCGCCAAGAACAATCTCGGCCGAGTCGATAAGGTCGTAGCTGCGGCCGAACACCATGCAGATGGCGAAAAACAGCGACGGCAGAATAATCGATGGGCGCCAGGTGTCGCCACGGCCAAAGAACACGTAGCGAAACGGCAGCGTGAGCAGGCAGGCAAGCGCAAGCAGCATGACCGCGTCGGTATGGCCGGCAAACGAGAGGAGCACCTCGTAGCACACGTACAGCATGCCCGAGGCTTTGGGGTCAATCGCCAAGACTGCGTTGCTCGACACCGGGGCGGGATCGATGGAAAACGCCGTGATCGCCAACAGCGCGAGCAGAAATGCGATGAGCGTCTGCTTGGCGGGGTAGCGCTTAAACCAGACGATGCGGGCAGCGTCGCGCGCAGCCGTTGTGGAGAGATCGGAATCCTTCACAGTCCGAAAGCCTTTCTAGAAACCTATCAAACTCAGCAAAACCACCACAAAGGTGCCTGTGTCCCCTTTGTGGTGGTTAGGCGTCGAGGTAGATGCGCTGGGGACGGTTGCGGTGTCGCGCGAAGATGATGAGCGCCAGGCCGGCGATCACGAGCGGAAGACTCAGCAGCTGCCCCATCGTGATGACGCCGCCCAGCAGATAGCCAAGCTGGGCGTCGGGCACGCGCACGAACTCGACGAGGAAGCGGACGATGCCGTATCCCATCACGAACACGCCCATAAACGTACCCTGAGGCAGCAGCGGCTTTTTGCGGCTGAGCACCTGCAGAATGCAAAAGAGCACGATGCCCTCAAGAAATGCCTCGTAGAGCTGGGAGGGGTGACGCGGCATATCGCCCGCAGTCCCGCCAAAGACCACACCCCAGGGCAGATCGGTCGGCTTGCCCCACAGCTCACCGTTGACAAAGTTGGCACAACGGCCCAGGCACAAGGCCAGCGGCGCGCCGATGACGGCAAGGTCTGCCAAAGTCCATGCGTCGAGCTTATACATGCGGCACACGATGATGCCGCCGATAATGCCGCCCACCAAACCGCCATGGAAGCTCATGCCGCCCTCGTTGGTGGCAAAGATCTCGAGCGGGTGCGCCCAGTAGTAGCCATCACCGTAAAAGACGACGTAGAACAGGCGCGCACCGATAATGAGGCCAAAGACCACGCCGACCACGACACTCGTCAGGTCGTCAATCGTGATGTTAAAGCCCCAGCGACGCTGCGTGCGGTACATGACGACCGCCGTGAGCAGGGCGCCGACCACATAGGCCAGACCATACCAGTAAATCGTGATGGGCCCCGCCGAAATCGCGACGGGATCAAGCATATGGTAGAAGTCGTTGAGCATGTCGACCCTCCTACTCCCTACATACAAATGCGGCCGCGGGCCTTGCGCTCGCAGCCGCATATTTGGGCGTAACGTCTATGCGGAGTATGCCGTCCGCAGCTTTCGCATCTTAGAACGGCGTGTACTCGTCGTACAGGTCGTCGGTCTCGCCGGAGGCATTAACCTGCTCGACACGGGTAACGCCGGGCACATGCTCCTTGAGGATACGCTCGATACCCATGGACAGGGTCAGCGCGCTCATAGGGCAGCCGGCGCAGGCACCCTGCAGCTCCAGTTTGACGACGCCCTCGTCGTCAACACCCACATACTCCATATCGCCGCCGTCAGCCTGCAGGTTGGGGCGGATCTCCTCAAGAACCTTCTTAAGCAGCTCTTCGTTAACAGCCACAGGGGCTCCTTTCTCACAATAACGCGGGCACGCCCGCGGACAGGGGCTATGTTACTACAGCCATGTACCCGCTCACGAGCCATCCATGCGCGCGGACACGACTTTCACGAGCAGTCAATTTGGGACGGGGATCTTTTAGCTGTCTGTTGTTACCAGCTGGCATTGTCACGCGCTACTGCTGAGCCTGCCCCTCGGTACCGATGTGAACATCGACGATAACCTGGCGGTAGCTAATACCGCAGGAGTCGAGAATGCGGCGGCTGATGCGGCCGTCGTCGGTGTCGGCGTACTTGTTGTCCAGGTAGACAACCTCGCCCACGCCCACCTGCGCCAAAATCTTGGCGCAGTCGTGGCACGGGAACAGCGTGACGTAGACCGTGGAACCCTCAAGATCTTTGAGCGAGCCACGGTAGTTGAGCACGGCGTTTGCCTCGGCATGCACCACGTAGTTGTGCTTGTCCTGCAACGGGTCGTCGCTCGTGCCCCACGGGAAAAAGTCGTCGTTGAGCGCCGAGGGCGTACCGTTGTAGCCCACCGAAAGGATGCGGTGGTTGGTGCTGGCGATGCACGCGCCCACCTGCGTGTTGGGGTCCTTACTGCGGCGCTGCGCGGCGATGGCCACGCTCATAAAGAACTCGTCCCAGCTAATGACGTCCAGGCGCTTGCCTGACGAAGTTTGATGAAGATCGTCCGACATGGCAGACACCTCCGTAATCGCAATAATTTGACCCATTGTAGCAGGTGAAAGGTGGGGCTGTTTCCTCTCCCACCGATGTCCTCGGCTTTATGCGCGTCGAGGCTTTTGGTTGATGCGGTAGAGCTCGGCGAGACCCCGCAGCGTCAGCGCGTCGTCTACCGTCAGGCTGTGGCCGACCAACGCCGCGAGTGCCTCGGCGTCGTCGCCGGTAATGACGATGGGCACGTCGCCCTCCCCCGCGGCCTTGGTCGCGCGCATCTCGGCAAGCACCATGTCGAGCATGCCGTCGATGCGGGCTACCTCGCCCAGAACCACGCCCGAACGCATGGCCTCGCGCGTGTTGCGACCGATCACATGCGTGGGTGCCGAGGGCTCGACCTGCGGCAGGCGTGCCGCAGCAGCCGAGAGCGAGCGGGCGCCGAGCGCCAGACCCGGCGCGATGACGCCGCCGACAAAGGTACCGCGCGCATCGATGACCTCAATATTGGTCGTAGTGCCCAGGTCGATCACGATGCACGGAGAGCCGTAGACGGCACGGGCCGCCACGGCGTCGGCGATGCGGTCGGGGCCGATCTCGGCCGGATCGTCGTAGTGTACGGGCATGCCGGTCTTGAGGCCCGGCCCCACGGTGAGCACGCGTCCCGTGCAGGTGCGGGAAAGCGCCGCCTTCCACGGGCGCTCGAGCGCCGGCACTACGCAGCTCAGCACTGCGGCTGCGGGAACGAGCTCACCCGGCATGCCCGCATCGGCTGACAGCGCGCCCATGACCTGCGTGAGCCTCATGCGCGCCTCGTCGGCTGTGATGCTCGACGGCGTCGTGATCTCGCACGTCGCAAGCGGGCATTCCTGTGCCGCGGCCGAATCCTCGGCAAACAGGCCAAAGCGAATGAACGTGTTGCCCACGTCGACCGTCAATATATATGCGCACCCATTAAGCATCGTCGGCACTCCTTTCGTCTGTCCAGCAGTATATCGCCTACCTAAACCGGTCATCCCAAAATGACTAGCTTGCGGCTATACTGGTGCGCGGTCGTTTGCGAGCTCACGCGGCGGCCCTTGGTAACCCGACTTCCCGCGCCGTATCCGTAGCGGCGCTCCCGGGGGAAGCGGATATACGCAAAGGAGTTCTATATGAGCAATCCCTCGAACCGCGCTTCGATGCGCGGGCAACTCACGCTGCGCGGCGTCGTCATCGGCGTCCTTGGCTGCGTGATCATCACGGCAAGCTCGGCCTACACCGCCCTCAAGATGGGCGCACTCCCCTGGCCGATCGTCTTTGCTGCCGTCATCTCGCTGTTCTTCCTCAAACTCATGGGCAACGCCAACCTCAACGAGGCAAACGTCACCCACACCATCATGTCCGCAGGCGCCATGGTCGCCGGCGGTCTGGCGTTTACCATCCCAGGCGCCTGGATGCTGGGCTATGCCGACCAGATTAGCTGGCTCGACATGTTTATCGTGGCACTCGCCGGCACTATCCTGGGTCTGCTGGCCACCGCGCTCATCCACCGTCACTTTATCGTGGACGCCGCGCTTGAGTTCCCCACCGGCAACGCCGCAGCTCAGACCTTGCGCGCGACCGAGGCTGGCGGCAAGACCGGCAAGCAGCTCTTTGGTTCCATGGCCATCGCCGGCATCTATAGCGTGCTGCGCGACGCTCTGGGCATTGTGCCCAGCATGCTGTGCACGCTCAACATCCCCGGCGTGACCTTTGGCATCTACAACTCGCCCATGCTGCTCTCCGTCGGCTTCCTCGTGGGCTTCGCCCCGGTCGCCTTCTGGTTTGCCGGCGCCCTGCTGGGCAACTTTGGCATCATCGTGGGCGGCACCGCTGCCGGTCTGTTCGACGTTGTGACTGCGCAGGGCATCGTCAAGTCCCTGGGCATGGGCCTCATGATGGGCTTTGGCGTCGCCGTCGTCCTCAAGGACATCCTGCCGCAGGTCGCCGGTATCGTCCGCGGTCTTGCCGCCGACAGCTCCACCGACACCGACGAGCAGTCGCTCATCTCGGGCTCCCTTAAGCTCGACGCCGGCATCATCGGCCTGGGCGCTGCCGCCATCGCCGTGATCGTCGCCATCGCGCTCGACCTTGGTCCCGTCCCGGCCGTCATCGTGACGCTGTTCACCTTTGTCACTACCATTATGAGCGCACAGAGCTGCGGCCAGACGGGCATCGACCCCATGGAGATCTTTGGCCTCATCGTCATGCTCATCGTGGCTGCCTTCGCACAGATCGCTCAGGTCAAGCTGTTCTTTATCGCCGGCATCGTAGCCGTGGCGTGCGGCCTTGCGGGCGACGTCATGAACGACTTTAAAGCCGGCGCCGTGCTGGGCACCAACCCGCGTGCGCAGTGGATCGGCCAAGCCATCGGCGGCATCGTGGGCGCCCTGGTCGCCGCAGCCGTCATGGTCGCGCTCGTCACCGCCTATGGTCCGGACGCCTTTGGCCCCGACAAAAGCTTTGTTGCCGCGCAGGCAAGCGTCGTCGCCACCATGGTCTCGGGCATCCCGAGCGTGCCGTGGTTCGCAGGTGGCTTTATCGCCGGCATCGTCATGTACTGGCTCGGCATTCCGGCCATGATGATCGGCCTGGGCGTGTACCTGCCGTTCTACATGTCACTCACGGCATTCCTGGGCTCCTGCGTCAAGCTCGCCTACGACAAGTGGTCCGCCCACCGCGACGCCACCGCTGGTCTTTCTGACGAGGAGAGGGCTGCCAAGGACGCCGCCTTCCAGGAACAGGGCCTGGTTGTCGCCAGCGGCCTGCTCGGCGGCGAGTCCATCGTCGGCGTTATCCTGGCGTTTGTCTCCGTGGGCTTAAGCCTGCTGGGCTAAGCTGAGCAGCTGCTCGACGGCAACCATATTGCCTACGACTTGCCCGGTCGGTAGCTTTTGCGGCTGCCGACCGGGCTTTTTATACCAACGCAAAGAAAGGCCGGCGCGCTG
>URKC01000047.1:0-16616 GCA_900548295.1 uncultured Collinsella sp. | reverse complement strand
TTGCAGGCGATTGGGGCCCCGTTTTTTGCGTTGGGCCACTCGAAAGGATGGATATGGAGAAAACTGCAGAGCAGCTGCGCCGCGAGCACATTGCCCTTGAGGGCGATACCCATGGCAAGAACAAATGGGCGATTCTGTTTACCGTGCTCATCATGACGTTTATGGTGTGTCTGGATTCGACCGTCGTGACCGTGGCGCTGCCCGTGATGCAAAAGGAGCTGGGCGTGGGCCTCGATCGCATTCAGCTGGTGAGCTCGGTGTATCTGCTTGCGACATGCGTGGCCATGTTGCCGTTTGGCCGTCTGGGCGACGTGCGCGGCAAGGTGGGCGTATTCCAGCTGGGCGTAATCGTTTTTACGGCCGGCTCGCTGCTTTGCGGCCTTTCGGCCTCGCTCGAGGTTCTTATCCTGGCACGCATTGTTCAGGGCGTCGGTTGCGCGGCGGCCATGGCTAACAACATGGGTATCATCACCGAGTCGTTTCCGGCGCGCGAGCGCGGTCGTGCCATGGGTATTCTCGCGACCTTCGTGGCCCTCGGCATGATGTGCGGCCCCGTGCTCGGCGGCATGCTGGTGGCAAGCTTTCCCTGGGAGAGCATCTTCCTCATCAACCTGCCCATTGGCGTCATCTCGTTTATCGTGGGACTCTATACACTACCGCATGTTAAGCCGGAGGCCGGCGAGCGCCCCATGTCCCTGATCGAGGCCGCTCGTCGCTGCTTTGCAAATTCGGCCTTCACCATCAACCTTGCTTGCATGCTCATCGTGTTCGTTGGTATTGGCGCATCCGAGTTTATTCTGCCGTTCTATTTTCAGGACGCCCACGGCTTTGGTTCCGACATCTCTGGGCTACTCTTTTTGGCGCTGCCGATGGTGAATGCCTTTATCGGCCCGCTTTCGGGCACGGTTTCGGACCGTGTTGGCTGCGAGGGCCCCACGGCAGTCGGCCTGGGTGTGTACGTGTGCGGTCTCTTTGCGGTGAGCACGCTCAACGAGCATTCCTCCATCCTTGTGATCGTGTGCTGCGTCGCATTTATGTCGCTCGGTACGTCGATTTTCCAAAGCCCTAACAACTCCCTGTATATGGGTTCGGCCCCGCGCGAGGCGCTCGGTTTTGCGGGCAGCTTGGGCAGTTTGGCGCGCTACGCTGGCATGGCATTCGGCATTTCGGTGGCGTCGAATATCCTGTATGGGCAGATGAGCGTGGCGATGGGCGAGGCCGTGACCAGTTTTGTTGCAGGCCGTCCGGATGTGTTCCTGTTTGGTTTTCGTTCGGTGTTCTATGTGTTGATGGCCGTGGCAGCCGTGGGCTTTGTCCTCTCGATGGTTCGTTTGGTGAGGATGCGCGCCCGCCATTAGCGTGTTGGGAGGCTGCCTGCCACGTATTCGCGCCGTCTCAAAAAACTGGTTTGTGGTGCGATGCGGCTTGTGGGACGGGCGGGGTTCGGTCCGTGGTAGACTATCGAACAACGTTTATTAATCGCGCGGTATCGTTGCCGCGAGAAGGGGTTGCGCCATGCAGGAGCTTGAGGATCGTATTCGCCATGACGGCATCGTAAAGGCCGGTAACGTCCTTAAGGTTGATGCCTTCCTCAACCACCAATGCGACGTTGAGCTGTTCGACCACATGGGCGCCGAGTGGGCCCGTCTGTTCAAGGATGTCGAGATCAACAAGATCCTGACGATTGAGGCTTCGGGCATTGGTATGGCTTGCATCGCGGCTCAGCATTTTGGCGGCGTGCCGGTGGTCTTTGCCAAGAAGGCACAGTCCATCAACCTCGACGGCGAGCAGTACGCCACGACCATCTACTCCTTTACCAAGCAGAAGGAGTACCCGGTCATCGTTGGCAAGCGTTTCCTGTCCGAGGGCGACAAGGTCCTGATCATCGACGACTTCTTGGCCAACGGCTGCGCGCTCGAGGGTCTTATCAAGATCTGCGAGGCTGCGGGTGCCGAGGTGTCCGGTATTGGCATTGCGGTGGAGAAGGGCTTCCAGGGCGGCGGCGATAAGCTCCGCGAGCGCGGCTTCCGCGTTGAGAGCCTGGCCCGTATCGCCGATATGGACTGCGTGACCGGCGAGATCACCTTCGCCTAAGCGTGCAACACAAGCGTTTGGTATGCGATGCGACAAAGGGACCTTCCCTTTGTCGCATTTTTATATGAGGGGAGGTATTGATATGAATGAGAACAAGATGGGATGGCGCGAGTATGCGCGCTATGCCGAGATGTCGGCCGAGGAGTTGGCGCGCGATTGCGAGGTGCAGGTGTTTCGCGCGACGGGTCCGGGCGGGCAGGGCGTGAACACGACGGACTCGGCGGTGCGTATGAAGCATGGGCCCACGGGGATTGTCGTGACGGCGCGCGAGAGCCGTAGTCAGTTTCAGAATCGCGCGAGCTGTCTGCGTAAGCTGCGCGCTGAGCTGGAGCGTCGCGGGCGTCCACCGCGCCGACGCGTAAAGACTAAGGTGCCTCTGCGCTCTCGCCAGTGCAGGCTCAATGACAAGCACTTCAACGCGATTAAAAAGGCCAACCGTCGCAAGCCGGGCGGGGAGGAATGATCTTCTCAATAAGTTGCGGTGAAATAGGGACTGTTTCGCGGCTTTAGCTGCATAAACAGTCCCTATTTCACTGCAACTTAGGTGGGGTTAGCGGGTTGGGTGCCAGACTTGGAGGGCGCCGGGTAGGATGTCGACTTCGATGCGCGAGGCGACGATGGGCTCGCCGTCGGCCTGGATGGGGTAGTCGGGCTCCTCAAAAGTTAGCTCGGCATGGCGGCAGCGGCGCATGCGAACCGGTGGCAACTTGGTATGGTGGCCGTCCTTGGCCGAAAGGAACATAGGCAGGGCTACCGCGCGAGGGACGGGGCCGCAGGCGTAGCAGACGTCGAGCATGCCGTCGCAGGGGTCGGCATCGGGGCAGATGCGATAGCCCGAGCCATAGGTAGGACCAAGCTGAATCGCCATGATGATCGCCCTCACGCGCTCGGCGGGCGCGCCGTCAAAGCTGACTGTCATGGGGTAGTTGCGATAGCGCAGGCCAAACTGCTCAAGTCCCGAAAGGGTGTAGAGCGGAGCACCCGTCAAGCCGGTCTTTTTGCGCAGCTCGGTGGTGCCAAGGCCGATGGCGGCATCAATACCGACGGAGAGCGTCTGGTCGTAATACTCGACGATCGCCTCGCCGCTGCCGCTTGCGGGGTTCCATGAGCGAATCCGCCCGATGTCCTGACGCTGCAGCTCACAGGTGAGTAGCGCGCCAAAATCCTTGCCGGAGAAATCGTCGATGCCGAGCGTCTGGGCAAAATCGTTGCCGGAGCCCACGGGCAGGACGGCAAGGGCGGGGCGGGCGTCCTCCTTTTGCGTCATAAGCCCGTTGACGACCTCGTGAATCACGCCGTCGCCGCCAAGGGCGATAACGGTGCGATAACCCTGTGCCTGTGCGGCCAGCTCCTTGGCGTGTCCCATACGCTCGGTCAACACCAGGTCAAACTGGGATGCGCGTGCAGTCATGTCCAAAAAGCGTTGCAGGCGCTCGGCAACTTCGCGTGCCGCACCCGACTGGGCGGCTGGGTTGGCGATGATGAGCGTGCGACCAAAATCAGTTGCGTGCATGGGGCGACTCCCGGCGTATGACGTGACGGTGCGGTCGCGCTCGGGTCGAATTGCTCCCGATTGTGGCTGCACGGCGAATACTAACGTCTACTCTATCAGGTCGTTGTGGCGCTCGATAGCCTCTGCCACCGTGCCGCCCTCGTCCACAATAAGCGAACGGCGTTTAGGCGAGACAATGCGCTGTGCGGGATATACGCCGCGGTGTCCGCCGGCGAGATAGCTGATAAACGCCACGATCACGAAGAAGCCGGCGGCCGTGCCGTGGAACAGGTCGATGGCCATCATGCAGGTGGTGATGGGCACATTAAGGCCGGCGCAGAACACGCCGAGCATGCCCAGCGCCGCTAGAAAGCTGGGGTCGATTCCGACGAGGCAGCCGATCCAGCCGCCGAGCGCCGCACCGATGCCAAACAGAGGCGTGACCTCGCCGCCTTGGAAGCCGGCGCCCAGGGTAAGCGCTGTGACGACCAACTTGATGGCTGCGTCCGCCAGGGTGGTGTTGCCTGCAAACCCGGCGCCGGAAAGCCACGTGGAAAGGCCGGCGTAGTCCCAGGCGTCGAGGAGGGCGTAGGCGGCCAAAACCACGAGTGCGCCTATAAGTGCGCGAACAAGGTAATTGGTGATAAAGCGACCGTACAGGCTCTTGACGGTACGAACCGACCAGGCAAAGAGACGTGCGGTGAGACCAAAGATGATGGCGCTGATGACTACGATGACAACCGTCCGTGGTGTCATGTTGGGAACGCTGGCGATGACATTCGCCTCGTACTCGGTTCCCAAGGCAAGCGACGTAAAGTAGCCGGTAAACGAGGCGACCAGGCAGTAGATGCCCGCGGTGTAGTCGATCTTGCCGATAAAGCACATCTCCATGCCAAAGAAAGCTCCAGCAAGGGGTGAACCGAATACGGCGCCAAAGGCCGACGAGATGCCGGCGAGCATGAGGTCGTGGTGGTCATGCTTTTTGAGGTGGGCGAGGCTCGAGATGTTGCTGGCGATGGTGCCGCCAATCTGCACCGCAGCTCCCTCGCGACCGGCCGACCCGCCCGTTAGGTGCGTGAGCGTGGAGCAGACGAAGGTGAGAACGGCCATGCGCATATGGATGAGGCGTGTGCCCAGAGCGGAGTCGATGACCAGGTTGTTACCGCGTTTGGCGGCAAGGCCGTGGTTTTTGTACACCCATGCGGTGGCAACGCCCACAACGGGAAGCAAGGCGTAGACCCATGCATGGTGCTCGCGATAGTCGGTCGCGATATTCAGCGAGGTCAAAAACGCCCAGGCGGCAACGCCCATGGCGAGCGAGACGATGACGACGAGTGTGAGCAACTTGGCGCTCGCGAGTAGGTTGCGGGCGTTGCGGCGCGTGTCGGCGGCCAAGAGATGCTCGGAGCGGGTGAGCTGATGCCTGCCGGCCATGATGACGTCGTTCAGGGAGAAAAAGCCGCCGTCGTCGAGCGACTGAGAATGATCCTGCGCTTCGTTTGCGCTTTCGGGTTTGTCGGTAAAAGTCATACGTTCCTCTTTTGGGTTGCAACACGAGCATTATAAAACGCGGTAAACGCGACGAGCCGGTGGGTTGGTTTTGGTTTGGTTTCGCGGCTTGCGGCCGACAGATGTATTCGCGGCCGCGGGCCAGGTCTTGAGCAGGCGGCGAGGGATTATACTGAGATAAACATAATGAATCGGCGCTTTTGTTGCGCGCCGCAGCATGCTAGAGGTGCATATGGCTGAGAAACTCATTCCGTTGGAGGACGCACAGGCGATCGTCTTGTCGCACGTGAATCGCACCGAAGTCGTCGAGATTCCCGTGTGGCAGGCCGTCGGTCTTCCCTTGGCCGAGGATGCGGTGGCCGATATCGACATCTCGCCGTTTGCCAACAGCGCTATGGACGGATATGCCGTGCGCTCGTCGGACTTGGCGCGGGCATCTGGCGAAGCGCCGGTGACGCTCGACGTTATCGGACACGAGGCCGCGGGCCGTGTGTTTGAGGGCGCAATCGGCGCGGGTGAGACGGTCCGCATCATGACGGGCGCGCCGGTACCCGAAGGTGCCGATGCCGTGGTGAAGTACGAGATCGTCGATGTGCTCGATGGCAACGGCAACGAGGGTTCGCGTGTGAGGTTCTCGGCGCCTGCCAAGGTAGGGGAGAACGTTCGCTCTGCCGCCGAGGAGGCCCATGCCGGCGATGTTGTGATGCACGCCGGCGAGGTCGTGGCTCCGGCGGGCGCCGGCTTGTTGGCGAGCGCCGGGTATGCGAGCGTGAAGGTGCATGCCGCGCCGCGTGTGGGCATTATCTCGCTGGGCACGGAGCTGGTCGCGCCGGGTGAGCTGCCGGCGCGCGGGCAGATTCGCGACTCCAACTCGTCGGCGTTGATGGCCGAAGCGCTCGATGCAGGAGCCGAGCCCGTGTTCTACGGCATTGCGCCCGATGATGAGCAGGCGATTGCCGAGCTGGTGCATCGCGCCGTGCTGGAGTGCGATTTTGTCATTACGAGCGGTGGCGCCTCGGCAGGCGACTACGACTACGTGACGGCGCTCGTCCGGCGCGAGGGCGAGGTGCTGTTCGATCGCATCTCGATGCGTCCGGGCAAGGCCATCACGTTTGGCTTGCTTGGGGGTAAGCCCTACCTGGGACTTTCAGGCAATCCGGCCGCGGCGTATGTAGGCTTTGAGATGCTTGCGCGTCCGGCGATCCGCAAGATGCGCGGCTTTGCCGAGGGTACGCGTCCCGTGCAGCAGGCGACGCTCACGCACGGCGTGAAAAAGCGACAGCATCGCCGCTTCTTCGATCGCGCCACGGTTTTGCGCGACCCCGAGACCGGTGAGCTGTTGGTGACCGAGGCCAAGACGCAGAATTCGGCGCTGCTTGGAACTATGCAACGTGCGAACTGCCTGTTGCGTGTTGACGAAGGACCGTGCGACCTCAAGGCGGGCGATGTCGTGGATGTCGTGCGTGTCGACCTGCCTGAGGGCGCCGTGCTGTAGGAGGAATGCTATGGAGCTGAAGATATCGATCGTGACGTGCTCGGATACGCGCGATCTTGTCCAGGACGAGGCCGGAGCCGCACTCGAGGAACTTATCGAGGCGCAGGGCTGGATGGTTGCCTCGCATGTGGTCGTGCGCGACGACGTCAGCGAGATCGGTGATGCCATTGTGGAAGCCGCCGATGAGTGCCACGCAAATGTCGTGCTCACCTGCGGCGGCACGGGACTTTCGATGCGCGATGTGACGCCTGAGGCGACGCGTGCCGTCTGCGACCGCGATGTGCCGGGTATTGCGGAGGCGATCCGTGCGTACTCCATGACCAAGACGCGTCACGCCATGCTCTCGCGCGCTATTTGCATGCAACGAGGTCATACACTTGTCGTAAACTTTCCCGGTTCTACGAAGGCCGCCCGCGAAAGCTGGGAGGCCATAGCGGACCAGCTGGAGCATGCGGCTCAGATGACAGCGGGCGGCGGACATACCAACTAAGCGGGTTTACCTGCGGTGGAGCGACCTGAACGGCTGCTCCACCTTTTATTTGCGCCCAAGGGGACGACATTCTGTAGACATGCCTGAAACTATATTCTCAGACGAGAATAATTTCTCATAATCATTATTCGCACCGAAGTATAATCTAATTACAGAATAAAGCCCGCGGTGGGGTACCCGGGCATAAGGTCCGAAAGGGTTGAACATGTTCGATATGGTTTCTCGCCGCGGATTCGTCTCGCTTTCTGCTGTCGCCGCTGCCGGCCTTGGGCTTGCCGGCTGCTCCGGCAACAAGGAGCCTGAGGCGACCGGCTCCGATGCCGGCTCCGCCAAGGTCTCTTCCAAGAAGGAAACCGTCGAGCTGCAGGTCTTTGCCGCCAACTCGCTCGAGAAGGCTCTGCCCGAGGTTCAGGAGCTTTACACCGAGCAGACCGGTACCACGTTTGCCGACTCGCAGTTTAAGGCCTCCGGCGACCTCGTTGAGCAGATGCGCGCCGGTGCCGCCGTCGACGTGCTCATCACGGCCTCCAAGGGCACCATGGACGACGCCGAGGCCGCCGAGCTCGTCGACACCGACACTCGTGAGGACATGTTCGTCAACGACCTCGTGATCATTCGCGCCGAGGGCTCCGACACCAAGGTCGAGGCCATCGCCGACGTCGCGAATCTGGACGGCAAGATCGCCATCGGCGACGCCAAGACCGTTCCTGCCGGTAAGTACGCCAACCAGGCGCTGGCTTCTGTGGACCTCTACACCGGTACCGAGGGTGACGACGGCGGGTACGCACCCGAGATCGCCGACAAGGTCGCACTGGCCGACAAAGTTGGTACCGCTGCGTCTTACGTCTCTACGGGCGACTGCGTGGCCGGTTTTGTCTACAGCTCCGATATCTTCCGCTATGACGGCATCGAGGAGGCCTTCGTGTGCCCCGAGGATTCGCACAAGCCCATCGTGTACCCGGGCGCCGTTGCCGAGAGCTCCGAGCACGCCGACGAGGCCAAGGCGTTTATCGACTTCTGTCTGACCAACAAGAAGGCTCAGAAGATTTGGGCCAAATACGGCTTTGAGCTTTCCGCGTAGTGCGGCTTGGCGCGATAATTCCATCGTTATGTGTTTCACTCCGTCCTTGTATTCGCTTGGAGCTTTTCGTGCTTAATAGATTCCGCATGCTTGTCGCCTGTGCTTTGACCTTCGCGCTTTGCTGGGTGCCGGGATTTGCGTTTGCTGGGGACGCTGAGGACGGGGCCCGGGTTGCTGCGACCGCTCATGGGCTTTCCTATGGGATCGAGGGTTTTGAGCGGTTGGCCAAGGGGACCGCTCGTGCCATGGAGGGTCAGCCTGAGGGCTACCGGTTTCCCGTTGACGAGGACGTGGACCTTGTAGTGGCGCCCGCTGCCGATCGCGTTGTGGTGTGGATATCGCCCAAGGTGGTCGAGAAGTATGGATTGGATCCGCAGGACAACGAATGCGTATCGGGTCTCAAGGCCCTCGTCTGTAAGCTCGACAGCGCAAACTGCATGGGAGGTGCGCAGCTGGGGGACGTGGATCTTCCTTGGTATGTTACGGCGGAAACAACGTTTGATGCCGGCGGGTATACCTATGGCTTTGACGAGCGCGGTGCGGATGGGGACCGCTATGTGGTGATTGCATCAGCCTCGGGTGATGCCAAGGGCGGCGCGCGTTGGCTTGATAGCGCTCAAATGATAGAGGCATCGTCTGTCGTGTTGCGGGATGAGCAGGGGCCCTTGGCCTCTCTGGCTTCCTTTTTAGGCGGCATCGACTACCGCCCGTTTTGGGTGTCCATAAAAACGAGCGGCCTTGCCCTGCTGATCTCCTTTGCGCTGGGCTTGTTCGCCGCGTGGAAGACTATGGGTACCTCGAGTCGCATCAAGGGCCTGCTCGATTCGGTCTTTACGATTCCTATGGTGCTGCCGCCCACGGTCTGCGGCTTTCTGCTCCTCATGCTGTTTGGCCGCTCGACCGGGGTGGGCCAGTGGCTCATCGCGCACGGCATCTCGATCGTCTTTACCTGGCCTGCGGCGGTCATTTCGGCCGTCGTTGTGTCGTTTCCGCTGGTTTACCGCACGGCGCTTGGAGCCTTCGAGAGTCTCGACACGCAGATGCTCGACGCCGCACGAACCCTGGGATGGTCCGAGCGTCGCATCTTTGCCAAGCTCATGATGCCGCTCGGCTGGCCCTCCATCGCCGCCGGCGCGGTGCTTGCCTTCGCGCGTGCCATGGGCGAGTTTGGCTGCACCCTGTTCTTTGCGGGCAACTACGCCGGCATTACCCAGACCATCCCCATCGCCATCTACTTTGAGTGGATGGGCGGCAACACGTCGGTGGCCCTCTTTTGGGTCGCCATCGTTATCGTGTTCAGTTTCCTGGTCATCCTGTTCATCAATATGTACACCGCTCATTCGCAAAAGTACCGCGAGCGGGGCCTTTCCCGTGCGGAGCGCAAGCAGGCCAAAGATCTCGCCGGACAGGGCGATTCACTCGACCCGGCGGGCGGCGATGCCTTGCGTATCGATCGCGAGGCGTTGGCCGAGCTTATGCGCGATGACGTAGCACCGCAGGGAGGTCGATAAATCATGTCGCTCGTTTTGGATATTAAGAAACGTTATCCCGGGTTTGTGCTCGACATGCAGCTTGAGGCCGGCGAGGAGCGTGTGGCGCTCCTGGGTGCCTCGGGTTGCGGCAAGAGCTGCACGTTGCGCTGCATTGCCGGCGTGGAGACACCCGACGAGGGCAAGATCGTCGTCAACGGCGTGACCTTTTTTGACTCGGCGACGGGCATCAACCTTTCGCCCCAGGAGCGAAAAAGCGCCCTGATGTTTCAAAACTATCAGCTGTTTCCTAATATGACGGTGGCCGATAACGTGTGCGCCGGCGTTGAGGGTGCAGGCGACGCCGCAGCGCGCAGACAACTTGCCGAGCGCTACCTGGGTATCTTTGGACTGGCCGACTTTGCCGACCGTTATCCCGCGCGCCTCTCGGGCGGCCAGCAGCAGCGTGTGGCGCTTGCTCGCATGGTGGCGGCACACCCGGGCATTTTTATGTTCGACGAGCCCATGAGCGCGCTCGACGCGTATCTCAAGAGCGCGCTTGAGCAGAACATGCTCGACCTGTTCGACGTCTGTAAGCGTACCGTGCTCTACGTGAGCCACGACATCGACGAAGCTTGCCGCCTATGCCAGCACATCTGCGTGATGCACGACGGGCATGTTGAGGAGATCGGCTCCGTTGAGGACGTGGTCCGCCGCCCTCAGACGTTGGCGGCGCTGCGCCTAACGGGCTGTAAGAATACGAGCCGCGCGCGCAAGATCGGCGACGAAGAAGTTGAGGCCCTCGACTGGGGCATGACCTTTAACGTGGGTCGCGAGGTTCCCGATAACGTGGCGTACCTGGGTATTCGTGCGAGCTACTTCCATGTGGACAACCGCGCTGAGCGCGGTCGTAACAGCTACGATCTGCATGTGGCCCGCGTGAGCGATTCGCGTTTTGAGCGCCTGGTTCTGCTGGATGTGCCGCGTGCCGATGCGCCCACGCGTTTGCAGTGGAAGGTCAACAAGGTGGGCATACCTGTCGACGAGTTGCCGCAAGCAGGCGAGACGCTGCGCATGCATTTTGATGCCAGCAGGATCCATTTGGTTTGTCGATAGCGCCGGGTAATGCCGTCGGGGAATATAAGCCTCCGCGGCTTTGTTTTGCCGTTCCCCGAATGAGGAATGACAAACTCTTATCAATCAAGATAATTATTTATTAGACGACGGCACACGACGCTGTCGTACGAATGTCAACGGTGTTCGCATGGTCGATGACCGTTGATATAGTTGACCTCAACTTGTAAAGGAGGGTGCGCACATGCCGCAGACGACATACATTCGCCGCGTTGCCGCGCGCGCCCAGCATATGGCTCGGAGTCGCATATGAGCAGGTATGTTCACGGCTCCGGGAGAGACGACGCACAACTAAATCATCGACCGCAAAGCAGGTTCCCTAAAATTCCGGGTTTGAGCACGGCCGGGCAATCGCCGTCCGTCGTGCATCGATACCGCTGTTATCCGTTTTTGGTTCGAGAGGGGAACCGTTATGGCTGAAGAATTCGATTTTCATCCGATGTGGGAGAGCCTCGGCATGAATCTTGCCGACCACGATATGCTGCTGGGCGCCGTGGGCCAGATGTACGGGGACATGTTCCTGTCGCAGAACAACCGCCCCAAGTCCACGTCCTACTTGGACTTTGTGGCCACCAACATCCATAGCGGCCGCATTAAGGAGATGCTCGACAAGAAGGAGGCTGGCGAGGCCACCAAAATCGTGGGCTCGTTCTGCGTGTACGTGCCCGAGGAGATCGTGCTTGCCTGTGACGGCATTCCCGTTGGTCTGTGCTCGGGTGCCGATTGGGCAACGGACAAGGTTGAGGAGCACTTGCCGCGCAACACTTGTCCGCTTATCAAGAGCTTTGCCGGCTTTAAGCTGGGTGAGGTCTGCCCCTACATCGAGTCGAGTGACTTGGTGGTAGGCGAGAACACCTGTGATGGCAAGAAGAAGGCCTACGAGTTTTTTGCCACGCAAAAGAACATGTACGTCATGGATATTCCCAACGTGCACGACGAGTCGACGCTCGTGACCTGGAAGGCCGAGGTTAAAAAGCTTGCTGCCAAGATTGAGGAAGAGTGCGGCGTCACGATTACGCCTGAGCGTCTGAAGGCCGCCATCCGCGCCGTCAATGAGAAGCGTCGCGCCCTGCAGCGCCTCGCTGCCACGCGCGCTGCCGACCCAGCGCCCATTAGCGGTCTCGACAGCCTGCTGACCGTTCAGGCCGCCTTTATGGACGACACGCCGCGTCTGACCGGGGCCATCAACGATATGGCGGCTGAGTGCGAGCAGCGTGTCGAGGCCGGCGAGGGCGTGGCGCCCAAGGGGACCAAGCGCATCCTGTACACCGGCACGCCCATGGCCGTGCCCAACTGGAAGCTGTTCAACCTCATCGAGAAGGCCGGCGGCGTTGTGGTAGGCGAGGAGTCCTGCACGGGTTCGCGCTATTACAAGGACCTGGTCGACGAGTCCGGTGAGACGGTTGACGAGATGCTCGATGCCATCGCCGAGCGCTACTTTAAGATCAACTGCGCCGTCTTTACGCCCAACGACCAGCGTATGAAGGACATTGTCCAGATGGCCAAGGACCTGCACGCCGACGGCATCGTCGACGTGGCCCTGCAGTTCTGCACGCTCTACGAGATGGAGTCGTTTGCCGTGGAGAAGGCCGCCGAGGAGGCAGGCATTCCATTTATGCACATCACGACCGACTACGCCGGCGAGGATGCAGGCCAACTGCAAACCAGGATTGAGGCTTTCTTGGAAACCATTTAGGACTATTCGTCCCGGCGGCTTCCCCGGGCACCCGATCTTGCTGTTCAAACCGTCGCTTGCGTACCAAAGTACGCGACGCTCCTCTTTCACGGCAACCTCGGGCACCTGGGAAAGCCGTTTCCTTGGTTGGTTAAAAGGTTTGTTAAGGAGTTATATGTCGGAAAATATTGAGCAGCCGTTGCCGTCCACGTTTGAGGAGTTCAACGAGCAGCGCAAGGCCGCGTTTATTCGCGTTAAGGATTACAAGCAGGCGGGCAATCGTCTTGTCGGGTATCTGTGCAGCTATACGCCGCTCGAGATTATCGATGCCGCGGGCGCCTCGAGCGTGGCTCTGTGTGGTACGTCCGACGAGGTGATTCCCGAGGCCGAGAAGGTGCTGCCGGCAAACCTGTGCCCGCTCATCAAGTCTACGTATGGTTTTGCCTATTCGCAAAAGTGTCCGTTTACGTACTTTAGCGACATGATCATCGGCGAGACCACCTGCGACGGCAAGAAGAAGATGTACGAGCTACTCAACGAGCTCAAGCGCACGCACATTCTGCATCTTCCGCAGGGTCGCGATCGTGCCTACGAGCGTGAAGGCTGGTACGAGGAGTGCCGCCTGCTCAAGGAGGAGCTCGAGGGCTTCTACGGCATCACGATTACCGACGATGACCTGCGCGCTGCCGTCCGTCGTCGCAATCGCCTGCGTGCGGCCCAGCTCGAGATGTTTGCGCTGCAGGCCAACCAGCCGGCGGCCATGAGCGGCGTCGATCTGATGAGCACCATGTTTGCCGGTACGTTCAGCTTTGATATCGAGGCCTATACGCAGCAGCTGGAGCAAAAGGTCGCTAACCTGCGCGAGGCCTACGAGGCCGGCGAGCACCCGGTTGCGGCGGATGCCAAGCGCATCCTGATCACCGGTTGCCCGGTGGGCGGCGTAATCAACAAAATCGGCCGCACCATCGAGTCCAACGGCGGCGTGGTCGTGTGCATGGACGACTGCTCGGGCGAGCGTACGGCGGCCATGATGATCGACCCGGACGCGCCCGACATCCTGCGCGCCATCGCCGACCGCTACCTTGACATCAACTGCTCGGTCATGACACCCAATGACGGTCGTATGGAAAACACGCTGGCCATGTGCGAGAAGTATCATGTCGATGGCGTGGTAGAGAGCGTGCTGCAGGCATGCCACACCTTTAACGTGGAGAGTGCGCGCATGCAGGAGGCTGTCGAGGGTGCGGGTATTCCGTATATGAAGATCGAGACCGACTACAGCAACGGTGACATGGGCCAGATTGAGACCCGCATCGCCGCCTTTATCGAGACGCTCTAGCTTCCTCAGGCACCGGATCTTGCCCCTCAAACCGTCGCTTGCGTACCAAAGTACGCTGCGCTCCTCTTTCGGGGCAACCTCCGGCACCTGAGAAACCTAGAGCTAAGGCGCCTGAACGCGCTGCTGTCTTTGATGTTTAGATTAGGAGAGAGGGCCATGATGGGGATCGGGATCGATATCGGGTCTACGGCGGCTAAGGCTGCCGTGGTCGATGGGGAGGGTTCGGTGGCGTGGACGTGCGTGCAGCCCACCGGGTTCTCCTCGGTCGATGCTTCCGAGCGGCTGAGCGAGGCACTGGCAGCGGCCGGCTATGGCGTGACAGCCGACGACGTGCGCGTGATCGCGACTGGCTACGGCCGTGTCGCCGTGCCCTATGCGCACAAGGTCGTGACCGAGATCACCTGCCACGGCACCGGTGCTGTGCGCCTGTTTGGCGATCACGGCACGGTGATTGACGTGGGCGGCCAGGACACCAAGGTCATTCAGCTTAAAAGTGGCCGCGTGGCCAAGTTTGCCATGAACGACAAGTGCGCCGCCGGCACGGGGCGCTTTTTGGAGATCATGGCCGACCGCCTGGGCATTACCCAGCAGCAGATGGCAGACCTCGCCCGCACCGGCGAGCCTACCAAAATTTCCAGCATGTGCACCGTGTTTGCCGAAAGCGAGGTTATCAGCCTGATCGGTCGCGGTGAGCCGCGCGAGAACATTGCGCGTGGCGTGATCGACAGCGTGGTCTCGCGCGTGGCGACCATGGCCGGGCAGGCCGCGGGCGCCCCGTACTACCTGACCGGTGGCCTGTGCGAGAACGCCTTCGTGGTGGAGCGGTTGGGCGAGCTACTGGGGTCGCCGGTGACCACCTCGCCCCAGGCTCGCTTTGCCGGAGCGATCGGCGCGGCGATTCGCGCACAGGCGCTCAATTAATGCATCCGCCTTGGGCTCGTATTCATGCGTATACTGAGAGAAAATGATTGACCGATGAGAGGGGGCATCGATGCCTGACGATCAGATTAAGCTCACGTCCATGACGGCCGCGAGCGGTTGAGCCGCTAAGTTGGCTCCTGGAGCCCTCGCCCAGGTCCTGGGCGACTTGCCCAATGTGCATAACGATAACCTGCTCGTGGGGTTCGATACCTCCGACGATGCGAGCGTTTTTCGCGTTGGCGAGAACTTGGGTCTCGTGCAGTCCATCGACTTCTTCCCGCCGATGGTCGACGACCCGTTCCTGTTTGGCCAGATCGCGGCGGCCAACTCGCTGTCGGACATCTACGCCATGGGCGGGCGGCCGAGCCATGCCATGAACCTGCTCTGCATACCCAGTTGCCTGGGTGTTGAGGTTGCCGGCCAGATTCTGGCGGGCGGTGCCGACAAGTGCGTCGAGGCGGGCTGCTCCATCGCGGGCGGTCACACCATCAACGACGACGAGCCCAAGTACGGCTTGTCTGTGAGCGGCTTTGTCGCGCTCGACCGCATGCTCGCCAACAGCGGCGCACGCGTGGGCGATGTTCTGCTGCTGACCAAGGCGATCGGCTCGGGCATCATCACCACGGCCATTAAGGGCGAACTCATCGAGCAGGACGAGGCCACAGCCGTGTTTGACTCGATGCGCACCCTCAACGAGGCCCCGATTCGTCTGGCCGAGGGCCTCGAGCTTCACGGCTGTACCGACATCACGGGCTTTGGCCTGATCGGGCACGCGTGCGAGATGGCCGAGGGCTCAAGTGTGCAGATTGAGCTTGTGTCGGGGGCGGTGCCGCTCTTTGACCAGGTGCCCGACATGGCGCGTCTGGGCATTATCCCCGCGGGCTCCTACCGCAACCAGGACTTCTTTGGCCCGCGTGTGACCGCCGACGAGGACCTGGAGCCGGGTGTGTTGGATGCGCTGTACGATCCACAGACATCGGGTGGCTTGCTCATCGCGGCGCCCGCGGCGGATGTGGATGAGCTTGCGCGTCGTCTGCATGCCGAGGGGTGCATCGCTGCCGTTGTTGGGCGCGTGTGCGAGGCGGAGCCGGGCGGTCCTGCCGTCCGCGTTGTTCGCTAGCCCGCACGTTTATGTAACTGTTTACCGTTCTCTAGAACGGTTCTTTCGAAAGGAATTTACTATGTCTACCAAGATTGAAGTCAATGCCATGGGCGATGCCTGCCCGCTGCCCGTCGTCAAGACGCTCAAGGCCCTCAAGCAGCTCGATGGCGAGGGCGCTGTCGTGACCTCGGTCGACAACGAGACGGCCGTCAAGAACATCTCCAAGATGGCGCAGGAGAAGGGTTGCACGGCCTCGGTCGAGAAGATCTCGGACGCCGAGTGGCACGTGATTGTCGCGACCGCCGGTGCCGCGGCAGTTGCGGACCCCGAGCAGGACGGTGCCGCTTTTTGCGACGCCAGCGCCGGCAAGGGCAAGCTCGTCATTTCCGTCTACACCGACTGCATGGGCCGCGGCGACGACGAGCTGGGCCACAAGCTCATGAAGGCCTTCATTTTTGCCGTGACGCAGCAGGAGGAGCTGCCCGCGACCATGCTGTTCTACAACGGCGGTGCCAAGCTCACCGTCGAGGGCTCTCCGGTGCTCGACGACCTGAAGGGGCTGGCTGAGCAGGGCGTCGAAATCCTCACCTGTGGCACCTGCCTCGACCACTATGGCATTAAGGACCAGCTTGCCGTGGGCGAGGTCACGAACATGTATGTGATCGTGGAGAAGATGGAGCAGGCCGTGCGCGTCGTGCGCCCGTAGCGTATTGGTTGGAGTTGCCATGAGGGAGAAGCGCCCTGCGCTTGTCATCACGTTTCCTACCACGGCGGCCGCCATGGGGTGCGAGACCCTATGCATCGAGCGCGGCCTT
>URKC01000046.1:0-16631 GCA_900548295.1 uncultured Collinsella sp. | reverse complement strand
CTTCACAGACGACTCCTCCCGCTCCTTGCGCGACGGGGGCCGCCACTACGGGCTCGGCCTCCACGCCGCCTCCGAGGCTGCGAGCGCCCACGGGGGCTCCGTCTCGCTCGCCAACAGTCCCTCGGGCGGCGCGGTGGCCACCATCGCGGTCCCCCTGTGCGGGATCTGACGATTTCCTCGATGTCTACCTCGACTGCGATATGTCGCTCGCCGAGGCCGCGACGAGATGGTGTTGCGTCTGCCCCGCTTGGTGCTTCTAGCTCAAATTTGATCTGATGTAAGGCTCGTGCAATCCTGCATGGGCCGTTCTTTTGGCAATTGCTCGACCGATTCGTGGCTTGAAACACAAATTATCGAGTTAAGGAGACATGGGTTCATACAGCGGCTCTCAGAGCGCCCGCCGCACTCCCCCGCCATTACCCTGCGGGGTCCTCGTGTAGAGCTCATCCTGCTTGGCATTTCGCTGCAACAGCCCACTCGTCCACCGATCAAGTGAACTACTGGAATAAATACAGCGACACGCTTGTCCGTTATAGTCGCTATATCTGTGTTAATCGCCGCGATAAATGCAGCCCTTTCTCGGCGTGTACCTGCTGCGCGTATGTAGAATCATATCGCGTTAATAAATCGGCTCAAGCGCGTGCAAAACGCGCAAGTAGCCGCAAAAGGCGATTATCGCGTAGGTAGATTTTTGGCACCCTGTTGCTTACTGAAAATTAAGCAATTGCTTAAAACAAAAAAGGTCAGGCACTAAGTGCCTGACCTGCAAACTTCTGGTCGGGACGACTGGATTCGAACCAGCGACCCCTTGACCCCCAGTCAAGTGCGCTACCAAGCTGCGCCACGTCCCGAAGCTTTTGTTTGTTGCTCTGCTCTCGCTCGCAACAGGGAGTATATTAACCCGAAACTTTGTCCTTGTGCAAGAACTTTTTTACAAATTTTGAAGCAAGTCCAAAATTGTATCTGCGAGCTGGGGTTTTGTTAGTACGGGTAGTTCTTGCGTACCCGCTATACTCACGATCCAAGCCTTGTTGGTGTCGGTTCCAAAGCCCGAATCGGCGCGTGAGACATCATTGGCAATAATGGCATCGCAGCCTTTGCGGGTCAATTTGCGCTCGGCGTACTCGACGACGTTATCAGTCTCGGCTGCAAAGCCGATTACGAGGCGATCGCCCTTTTGGCGTGAAAGTTCGGCCAAGATGTCAACGGTCTCGACGAGCTCGATTCGATCCAGGCGCTCGTTGGCCTTTTTGAGCTTATGGTTGGCAGGGGCCGCGGGGGTGTAGTCGGCGACGGCCGCAGCGCAAATGGCAGCGTCGGCCGTCTGGAAGGCGTTTAACGCCGCCTGCAGCATTTCAGCGGCGGTCTGCACGCGCACGCACTCCACGCCGTGGGGAACGTCGAGCGATGTCGGTCCCAGCACGAGCGTGACGGCGGCACCGCGACGTGCGGCCTCCCCCGCCAGGGCGATACCCATCTTGCCCGAAGAACGGTTGCCAATGAATCGCACCGGGTCGATCGGCTCGTGCGTGGGGCCGGCGGTGATGACGATGCGCTTGCCCGTCAGGTCTTGCGGCACGGGATTGAGCACCTCGCAGACGGCCTCGACGATGTCCTCGGGTTCGCTCATGCGGCCCGTGTCCACGTCGCCGCAGGCAAGGTAGCCACTGCCGGGTCCCACCACGTGGACGCCGCGCTCGCACAGCGTGGCCATATTGGCCTGCGTGGCCGACGCCTTCCACATGCCATTGTTCATGGCCGGCGCGATAACGACGGGCCGCGGTGTCGCAAGCAGCGTTGTGGAGATGAGGTCATCGGCGATGCCGTTGGCCATCTTGGCGATGATATTGGCCGTCGCGGGCGCCACGACCACCAAGTCGGGCTCCTGCGCCAGCGAGATATGGTGGATGGGGTCAGAAGGGTCGTCGAATAGCCCAACCGCGACCGGCTCATTGGTGAGCGCGCGGAAGGTGAGCGGCTCCACGAACTCAGTGGCATGCTCGCTCATGACGACCTTGACGTGCGCGCCGCGCTTTTGCAGCAGGCGCACGATATTGCACGACTTATAGGCGGCGATCCCACCGGTAATACCCAGCAGGATCGTTTTTCCCTCAAGTTGCATTGAATTGTTGGATGCCGCCGTCATCGCTAGGCTTCCTTGCTCGGGAGCACCAGGAGGCGGTGGCAGTACGGACAGTGCGTAATCTCGCTACCGTCGTGGTTGAGGTCGCTCATGGACGATGCCTGCAGCGCGGTGTGGCAGACCGTGGGGATGTTGCCCTGGATGGTCTCGACGGCCAAGCCGCGGAACTGCTTGAGCAGACGCTCGTAGTCGGTGAGCACGTCGGCCGGCAGCGTGGCGGCAAGAGCGGTGCGCTCCTTAGTGGCGGCTTCGATCTGAGCCTGCAGGTCGGCAGCCTTGGCGCGGGCGGCCTTGGTATCGGCCTTCACGCCCTCCTCGAACTTGGCGATGATGGCCTGCGCGCGGGTCTCGCGGTCGAGCGCCTCTTTGTGGGCGACAACGACATCCTTGCGGGTGTGCTCAATCTTGTCCAGGCGCTTGGCCAGGGTGGCGAGCTCGTTTTCCAGGTCCTGTACCTCGCGGTAGTCGGAGCCGTCAACGTGGCGCTTCTTAGCGGCCTCGATGGCGTTATTGGTCTGGATCTCGGTGGTGTTGAGATCGTCGAGCTCAATATCCAGGTCCTTGCGTTGGGCGTAGAGCTTGGTCATTTCGGCCTTGAGCTTAACGTAGGTCTTGCGCTTGGAAGCGAGCTCCTTGAGCTCCGGCATATTGGCAAGTTCGCTCTTGTTGCGGGCGAGCTCCAAATCGATCTGTTGCAGCTTGAGTAGCGTAGCGCCGGCGCTCATAAGTTCTCTCCTTTTGTCACAGTCCACCATTGGCAAGGGTTCAGTATTTTAATCGCATGACGGGGGTCGACCCCGGCGTCAACTGCAGAGTTCATCAATATATCAACGAACGGCTCCTCGGAGCGGTCGTGGCCGAGCAAGATCACCGGCAGCCCGCGCAAGGCAAGGTCCTGTGCCACGTGGTAGCCCGCCTCGCCCGTCACGATGACATCCGCACCGGCGGCGATGGCAAGCTCGCCAAAGTCACCCAGCGAACCGCCCAAAATTGCGATGGTGCGGCACGGGTGATCGGCCTCGCCCCACACGCGCGGGTCGCTGCCAAACGCCGCTGCGGCGCGTGCGGCAAGGTTGCGCAGGCTGCAGGGGTCGTGGAGGGTCGCGAGTGCGCCCAGTCCGCAGGCCTCGGGGTCGTCCACGTGCTCCAACGAGCTTGCGGGCGCGGCGTCCAAAAGCCTACTTTGGCAGATACGTGCCTCGTGCGAGCGGTCCAGGTTGGTGTGGAGCGAGATAATGCTCACGCCGCAACGGGCTGCCTCGTAGAGCGCCGCGCTGCATTGGGGGCGCGTCGCGCCGGGCGGGCAAAACGCCTCGGGCGCCTTGATATAGATGGGATGATGCGTCAGCAGCACGTTGGCTCCGGCCTCCTGGGCGCGGTGCACATTGGCTTCGGTCGCATCGAGTGCGCAGGCAACACCGGTAATCTCCGCGGCAGGGTCGCCGACGGAGAGTCCTACATGGTCCCAACTCTCGGCATTGGTCTTGGGATAGCGTGCCAGCAGCGCGCGCTCAAGCTCGGCGACGATCATACGGCACCCACGATCGAGAGCAGCGTTTGGGCGAACTCGTCCAGATCGCTCGGATTTACGCGGTCATCAAAGGAAATGCGCAATGCTCCCAATGCCTGCTCGCGACCGATGCCCATCGCGCTCATAACGTGGCTGGGGTCCATACTACCGCTCGAGCATGCCGAGCCTGCCGATACCTCAAAGCCGGCGGCGTCGAGCTTGATGATGAGCTCCTCGGAGTCCATGCCGTCAATGTAGATCGAAACCATACCCGGCAGACGATCGGCCTGCGCGTAGTCGCCCATCGTGGCGTGAATGCGAGGATGGGCCGTAAGCGTGGCATAGAGCTTGTCGGAAAGGGTTTGCAGCGTCGCACGCTCCTGGGCCACATGGGGCGCCAGCGTGCGGGCGGCAGCGGCAAAAGCCAGCTGTGTACGCAGGTCCTGCGTGCCCGCGCGACGTCCGGCTTCCTGTCCACCGCCAAAAATGCGGGGGCGCAGTGGCGTGCGGGTCTTAAGGTAGAGAGCGCCGGAAGCCACGGGGCCGCCGATCTTGTGCGCGGCAACGGTCATAGCGTCGACGCCCAGCTCGGTGACATCGAGCGGAATATGCAAGTAGCCCTGGATGGCATCGGTGTGGAACAGGGCGCCTGCGGTATGCGCGGCCGAGGCAAGCTCGCGGATAGGTTGTACCACGCCGGTCTCGTTGTTGGCGGCCATGATGCTTACGAGCGCCACGTCGTCGCCGAGCAGCTCGATGAGCGCGGCAGGTTCAATGTAGCCCGCACGGCAGGGTTGCACCAGATCGACGGTAAAGCCGGCGGCGCGCAGCAGCGGCAGGTTGTCCAGAATCGAATCGTGCTCGATGGCAGATACGATCACACGGTTACGCTTGCGATCGCGCTGACGAGCGCCCTCGGCAAGACCGAGCAGCGCCAGCTGGTTGGCCTCGGTGCCGCCGTTGGTAAGGATGATCTCGGACGGGCGAACGCGTGCGCCAAAGCTGCGGGCGATCTCGCGACGGGCGACTTCCAGGCGTGCGGCGGCCTTGCGGCCAAGTGAGTGCAGCGAGTTGGGGTTGACGCCGGCGAGCTCGCTATCATCGTACTCACGCTGCGCAAGGAGCGCCTCGGCGCGCATGGGCGTCGAGGCGGCATAGTCAAGATTCACGGGTATGCGGTTTTGACCTGCGGTCATAAGGGTTTATGCCTCCTGTGCGGCCTCATTGCCCAGCTTCTGCAGCAGCGCAACCTCGGCGGCGGGATCTTCGGACTTAAAAACGGCGGAGCCGGCTACGAGCACGTTGGCGCCGGCCTTGACGACCTCGGCGATGTTCTTGGAAGAAATACCGCCATCGACCTCGATCAGGGGCGACACGCTGTGACGCTCACACATGGCCGTAAGCTCGTGCAGCTTAGGCAGCGTGCCCGGGATAAAGCTCTGGCCGCCAAAGCCCGGGTTCACACTCATGAGCAGCACCATATCGACGACGTCGATGATGCTCTCGAGCACGCACACGGGGGTGGCGGGGTTGAGCACCACGCCGGCCTTGACGCCGCGCTGCTGCAGATGCGTGAGCGTGCGGTGCAGGTGCGTGGAAGCCTCGTAGTGCACGGTGATCATGTCGGCACCGGCGTCGGCGTACCAATCGACCGTCTCGTCGGGGTTCGACACCATCAGGTGCGCGTCGACCGGCACGTCGGTGGAGCGCTTGACGGCCTTGAGGATGTCAACGCCAAAGGTGAGGTTGCCGGTAAAGTGGCCGTCCATTACGTCGAAGTGCACGTAGTCGGCACCGGCGATCTTGTCGAGTTCGCCCTTGAGGTTGGCCATGTCGGCCGAGAGGACGGACGGAGCGATTTTAATGGAACCCATGGTAGTAGCCTTTCTGCACTAGTCGGTGAGTCCGTAGAACTCTTGGGAGGGTACGCGGTCGGTAAGAATCTCGAGCGCCCTATCCAACGTAACACCGTTGTAGAGCGTTTGCTCCACGGCAAAGGTGAGCGGAATGTCTACGCCCAGTGAACGGGCAAGCTCACTGACGCTGCGGGCCGCGACGGCGCCCTCGACCACCATATGCGTACGTGCCTGGTACTCGTCGAGCGAGACGCCGTGGGCAAACTCGTAGCCAAAGGTGCGGTTGCGCGAATGCTCGGAGGTGCAGGTGGCAATGAGGTCACCCATGCCAGCAAGACCCATGCAGGTCATGGCTTGACCGCCGCGGGCGTGCACCAGACGGCTGATCTCGGCCAGGCCGCGCGTCATGATAAGGGCAAGCGTGTTGTCGCCCGCACCAGAACCGGCGGAAATGCCGCACACGATGGCGATGACGTTTTTCATGGCGCCGCATACCTCGACGCCGGTCATGTCCTGCGACAGGTAGATGCGGAAGGCCGTGGATAGGAGCAGGTCCTTAAAGGTCTCCCCTACCTGCGGATCTTTGCTGGCGATGACGGCGGCAGAGAGCCCACCGCGGCAAATCTCCTCGGCATGGTTGGGGCCCGAGAGGGCCGCCACACGCCGCTCGTTGCCGATCTCGCTGGCAATGACCTCGCTCATGAGCAGGCCAGACTCGGGCTCAATGCCCTTGGTGAGGCAGAGCACCGGGGTGTCGGTGGCGATACAAGGTGCCGCCTGATGGCATACGCTGCGCAGGTGCGTGGAGGGCACGGCAAAGATGATGGCCTCGACGCCGTCGAGCGCCTGGGCCAGATCCGTCGTGGCGACGACGTTTTCCGGCAGCACGTAATCCACCAGATACCGGGGGTTGCGATGCTCGCCGTTAATGCCGGCGGCCGTCTGCTCGCTATGGGCCCACATGGTCACGCGCTCGGCTCGCGCGGCGGCAAGGCCGGCGACGGCGGTTCCCCAGGAGCCGGAGCCAATCAGCGCAACATTCATGACTCTCTCCTACTTATCGTCGGGCTCGGTGACGCGCTTGGTAAACGAGAGCTTGGACTCCTTACCAGTCATGAGCTTTTGGATATTCGCGCGATGGGCCCACACCACGGTGATGCCGATCATCGCCATGCAAAACTTAAGTCCCAGGCTGCTGTACGGAAAGACAGCGCAGACGGCGATGGGAAGACCGATGGCCGCGGCAAGCGAGCCCACCGACACAAACTTGGTGATGGCGACGGCCACGATAAACATGCCCAGCAGCGAAAGTCCGATGGGCCAGTACCAGGCGAGGATGACGCCCAAGCCCACGGCGATACCCTTGCCGCCATGGAAGTTGAGGTAGGGCGAGAAGATGTGCCCCCACACCGCAGCCAGGCAAATGACGCCGAGCATCCAGTCGCCGGGGGCTCCAGGCGCCATGATGCTCACAGGGAAGCCATAGCCCACGCCCGCGATAAGCGGACGGGCGATAAGGACGCATATGGCGCCCTTAAGACAGTCGAGCAGCAGCGTGAGCGCAGCCACCTTGGGGCCGGCTACGCGCAGGGCGTTGGTGGTGCCGATGTTGCCGGAACCCGCCTTGCGAATATCGGTGTGGTTAAACACGCGGCCCAGGATCAAGCCAAACGGAATCGCTCCGATAAAGAACGAGACCACGGCGCAGATGGCGGTCAGCAGAATCGGATTATGCATCCTTTTGCTCCTTCTTCCTAAAGAAGAGTCGAATGGGCGTGCCGGAAAAATCGAAAGTCGAGCGCATGCGGTTTTCCACATAGCGCTGGTAGGTGTCGTTGACCAGGTCGCTATGGTTGACGAAGAACGTGAACGTCGGCGGGTTGACGCCCGTCTGGGTCACGTAGTGCATGCGCAGGCGGCGCTTGCCGTCCACCACGGTATGACCGAACTCGCGCAGGTCGGTGAGGAACGTGTTGAGGCGCGAGGTGCTGATCTTCTGCGAGCGCGTCTTTTCGGCGGCGTCGACCATCGCCCAGATCTTCTCGACGCTGCGGCCAGTGAGGGCAGAGATGCGCAGGTACTGGGCCCAGGGAGCCATGACGCCCAGACGGCGGTCGATGGTCTCCATGCAGGCCTCGCGCTTGCGGTCATCGTCGAGCAGGTCCCACTTGTTGAGCAGCACCACGATGGCGCAGCCGCGCTCGATGGCCAAGCCCATGACCTTCTGGTCCTGCTCGGTGACGCCCACGGAGGCGTCGACGACGAGCAGCGCCACGTCGGCGCGGTCGATGGCGCGCAGACCGCGGACCATGGAGTAGTACTCGATGTTCTCGTACACGGTGCTCTTCTTGCGGATGCCCGCGGTATCGACCATGCGGTAGTGCTTGCCGTTGCGCTCGACGACCGTGTCGATGGCATCGCGCGTGGTGCCGGCAATGTTGGACACGATGGAGCGGTCGGCGCCCAGGATGCGGTTGAACAGCGAGGACTTACCGGCATTGGGGCGGCCGATGATGGCCACGTTCAGCGCATCGGGGAACTCGTCGGCGACTTCATCCTCTTCCTCGGGAAGCAGGGCCACGATATCGTCGAGCAGGTCGCCCGTGCCATGACCATGCAGGGCCGAGAGCGGCGTGGGCTCACCGATGCCGAGCGAATAGAACTCCCAGATGCTGTCGTTCTCGCGATCGGGGTTGTCGAGCTTGTTCACCAGCAGAAAGACCGGCTTGTCGCAGCGCTTGAGCATGCGGGCGACAGACTCGTCCTCCTCGGTGACGCCGGTGCGGCCGTCGACCACAAACAGGATGACGGCGGCTTCCTCGGCGGCGGCGAGCGCCTGGTCGCGGATGGACGTGGCAAAGACGTCGTCGCTCTTGAGCGGCTCGATACCGCCCGT
This sequence comes from uncultured Collinsella sp., assembly GCA_900548295.1. GTDB lineage: Bacteria > Actinomycetota > Coriobacteriia > Coriobacteriales > Coriobacteriaceae > Collinsella. The sequence continues at coordinate 8,226 of URKC01000046.1, read as the reverse complement.
GTCGACGATGGTGAACTCGCGGCCGTTCCAATCGGCGGTATGGTACGAGCGGTCGCGCGTGACGCCGCGGGACTCGTGGACGATGGCGTCCGAGGTCTGGGCCAGGCGGTTAACGAGCGTGGACTTGCCCACGTTGGGGCGTCCGACGACGGCGACGATAGGTTTCATCTGCTCTCCTTTAATGGGTAGGGTCAGTGGAAGTGTTAGAGTCCGCGGGCACAATGCCAAGGATGTGCTCCAGGGTATCGAGCAGCTCATGCGGCATGGTCGACACCACATGAACCTCGGCGCCGCGACTGGTAAGGCTTGCGAGTAAATCGTCACGATGATACTCGTCAAGCGTCATGCCGTCAGCGTTGAACATGAGCTTAGGCACAAAGAGCATAACCCCCGACAGGTCTTGTGGCAGCTGCTCCAGAATGTCACACGCGACGATGAGGCCGGTCACGTCCACGTTGCCGCCAAAGTAGCGGTTCTTGATGGCCGTGACAGTGCCGCCGAGACCATGCGGCGACTCCACAAAGCGCGCCACGGTGTCGCGCGCGCTGGCGCCGGAGAGGCACAGCAGGTGCTGGCTGCGGGCGGCGATGGCCTCGCGGACGCGGGCCAGTCGCTCGGCATCGGTAGCCAGCACGTCGTCGGTCTCGTCCAGATACGAGCGGATCATGCCGATGCCGTCGTAGTACTGCGGGTAACCGTCGTAAAAGTCCGCCTCGGGAGGATCGATGCCGGCGTCCAGATAGAACTCGTCGCTCATCTGGAAGGTGTGGCGGCCAAAGCGCTCGTAGGCGCGGTCCTGGAACGGTCGGATCATGGCAATGGTCTCGCGCGCTAGCTCGGGCTTGTCGCTGTATGACCAGCTAAAGCGGTTTTGGTGCTTGGTAAAGCCGAGCGGCACGATGCCCAGGCTTGTGATTTGCTCGTGCTCCTCGCAAAAGCGCAGGGTCTTTTCCAGCTCCTCGCCGTCGTTCATGCCGGGGCACAACACGATCTGCGCGTGAATCTCGATGCCGGCGGCCATGATGGCTTCGAGTACGTCCATGCCGCGCTGGGCGTTGCGGCCCATCATGCGGCGGCGGACGTCGGGGCTTACGGCATGGACCGACACGTTCATGGGGCTCATGTTGCGTTGGATGACGTTTTGAACATCTTTGTCGGTGAGGTTCGTGAGCGTGACGAAGTTGCCCTGTAAAAAGCTTAGGCGATAGTCGTCGTCGCGAATATAGAGCGTGGAGCGGCCGCCCTTGGGGAGCATCGTCATAAAGCAGAACACGCAGGCATTGACGCAGGTACGCATGCCGTCGAAGATGGGGCCATCGAACTCCAGACCCCAGTCCTCGCCGGGAAAACGGTCGAGCTCGACGGGGTTGACGGTGTTGTCGCGCGGGTCGAATACCTCCAGCTCGACGGTGTCGTCGTCTGCCTCCCAGAGCCACACGATCATATCGGTCAGCTGCTCGCCGTTGACCGTGAGCACGCGCATGCCCGGCTCGATACCCACATCCCACGCGGGTGATTCGGGACGCACGTTCTTTACGAGCGCGCCCTCACCCGGCTCGGGGTCGCGGCTGCGCCCGTAATCGGCCACCTCGGAGGCGTATGCGGGTACGGTCTGGTCCATGGTTAGCGGCAAAGCTCCTTGATGCGCGTGACGGCGCGTTCGATGTGTTCTTGTGGGGTGGAGGCTCCGGCGGTGATGCCGATGTGGTGAGCGCCGGTAAACCACGCGGTCTGGAGCTCGGAAGCTTCCTCGATGTGATGCGTGCGCTCGCAGGCATCGGCGCAGATCTGTGCCAAGCGGCGGGTGTTGCCCGAGTTCTTGCCGCCCACGACGACCATGCAGTCGCAGCGGTTGGCAAGGGCGGCGGCTGCCTGCTGTCGCTCGCTCGTGGCGGCGCAGATGGTGTTGATCACGCGCAGTTCCTGCACGCGTGGGGTGATGGAGGCCACAACCTCGGCCAGGTTCTGCGCGGTCTGGGTGGTCTGCACAACCAGACCTACCTTGCCCTTGAGCGACAGCTCGTCGGCGTCGGCGGCACAGCTCACGACCTGTGCGTCATCGCCGGCATGGCCCAGGATGCCCTCAACCTCGGGGTGACCCGGCTCACCCACGACGATCACGCGGTAGCCCTCGCGCACCAGGCGCTCGGCCGCCACATGGACCTTCTTCACGTAGGGGCAGGTGGCGTCGACCACGGTAAGGCCGCGCCCGCGAGCGGCATCGATGACCTGCGGCACCACGCCGTGCGCGCGAATGATCACGGTTCCCGATGCGGCGTCGTCCAGGGTCTCTGCCAGACCGATGCCCGCCTCGGCGAGCTCGCGTACCACGATGGGGTTATGGATGAGCGGCCCCAAGGTGTGGACCTGAGCGCTCTCCCCTGCTTGCGGCGCGGCGGCCAGCGCCATATCGAGCGCACGCTGTACGCCATAGCAAGTGCCGGCGTGGGCGGCGATCTCGATGGTAGGCGCGGTTGCCTGGTCGAACGCAGTCGCGGCGGTGTTCGTCACGTTCTCGTTCATGGCTAGAACCTGCCCGGATGCTCGGCGCACAGATCGTCTCGCATGGAGTAGACGCGGTTCATGGCCTCGGACTCAAACCATTCCAGGCGCTCCGTGCGCTTAAGCCCGGCCGGTGCGTCGGAAAGCGAGATGGCCTTGCCGGCGCGGATCCAGCACTTCTTGGGACGCATGAGCTTTTTGCCCGCGGGCGTGATGTCGGACCAACCGCAGATGGCGAGCGGGTTGACGGGCGCCTTGCCCATCTGGGCGATGAGCGCAAAACCGCCGTGGACCTCGGGCTTGATCTCGCGCGAGCGGATGCGCGTGCCCTCGGGGAAGATCAGGACGTCCTCGCCGCGTTGCAGCGCATGCTGGGCGGCGCGCAGGCACTTCATATCGGCAGTACCACGCTCCACGGGGATGCCGCCAACGCGGCTAAAGGCCCAGCGCACAATCTTGCTCTTGGCGAACTCGGACTTAAAGATGGGACGAATGCGGCGCCCCCCAAAGAACAGCGCCGTCTCCACGGCCAAGAGCTCGGCCATCGAGGTATGGTTGCAGATGACCACGCTTCCGCGGCCGTCCTTGCGCTCAAACAGCAGATTGGCATCCTCGACCTTCCAATGCCACATGAGCTTGGAGAAGGCCCAAAGGATGGCCATGACTACGACGACGGTGCCGCGGATGAGCGCTGGGAACTCTGCATAAGGAGCGTTGTAATAATCCTCGGGCGTCTGCTTAAACAGGCGCATGGCCTACCTCCTTTGGTTGATGAGGTCCTCGATGATCGAGACGACCTCGTCGATGGTGTGGGCGGTGGAGTCGACGTGCACGGCGTCCTCGGCGGGAACGAGCGGCGCGACCTCGCGGCTGCTGTCGAGCTTATCGCGCTGTTTGAGGGCGTCGAGGGTCTCGTCGACCTCGGCCTCGAGCTGCTCGGTAGTGAGCGGCTGGGCGTCGTTTTGGTGGCGCTGCAACACGCGGCGACAGGCGCGCTCGCGCGGGTCGGCGGTCAGGAATATCTTGACCTGCGCGTTGGGGAACACGACGGTTCCGATGTCGCGACCTTCGGCGACGATATCGCGGTCCTCGGCGGCGCGGCGCTGGTGGATGAGCATGGCCGCGCGTACGCCCGGGTAGGCCGAGACTTTGGACACGTTGGCTTCGACCTGCGGGGTGCGGATGGCAGCTGAGGCGTCCTGGCCGTCGATGGTCAGGCGCGTGTCCTCGCCGGTGCCGTTGGTAAAGCGAATCTCGATCTGCTCGGCGAGGGCGTCGATGGCCGCCTCGTCGTCCAGATCGATGCCGCGGTCGAGCGCGGCGAAGGTGACGGCGCGATACATGGCGCCTGTGTCGAGCTTATTAAAGCCCAGCTGGCGGGCGATCTCCTTGGCGATGGTGGACTTGCCGGAACCGGCGGGGCCGTCGATGGCGACGATCATGCAATGCTTCCTTTCGATGGTTGACGTGCTGCTATGGTTCGCGGGCGCTGGGGCGCGGCGGGTTGCCTAGCCCGTGTAGCGCTCGCGGTAGGTGTTGCGCTTGGGTGCGGAGCCGTGGCTGCCGTGGTGACGCGTGCGGGCCGCGGGCGTGTCCTGGGGCTTGCCGCCGTTGCGCATGGCGCTCGCCTGCTTGGGCGGGATGCCGCCCGCTTTAAGGATCTGCACCTCGCGGTCGGTGAGCTCGCGCCACGAGCCCTTGGCCACGTCCTTGAGCTCCAGGCCGGCAAAGTTGCAGCGATGCAGACGGATTACAGGATGGTGGATCTTGCTCAGCATGCGCTTGACCTGGTTCTTGCGTCCCTCGCGGATGATGACCTCCACGGCGGTGGTACCGGGCTTTACGCCCTGGGGAGCTACGGCCTCGGCCTCGCGTGCGGTGATGACGCGGCAGATTGCCGGCTGGCACAGGCCGTCGTCGAGCTCGATGCCACGGCGGAGCGGCGTGAGATCGCGGTCTGTCAGCTGCCCGTCCACGAGCGCCTGGTAGGTCTTGTAGACGTGCTTGCTGGGGTGCAGCAGGTCCTGCGACAGGTCGCCGTCGGTGGTAAAGAGCAAAAGGCCCGTGGTATCGCGGTCCAGGCGACCCACCGGGAACAGACCCGGAAATCGGTCGCGGGGAACCAGATCTGCCACGCAGGGGCGCTCCTGCGGATCGCTCATGGTGGTGAGGTAGCCGGTCGGCTTGTAGAGCATCAGGTACACGGCGCCCTGGTTGAGCTTGACAGGCATGCCGTCGACCTCGATATGGTCGCGATCGACGTCGACCTTGGTGCCCAGTTCGGTCGCGACCTGGCCGTTGACGGTCACGCGGCCGGCGGTCATCAGGTCCTCCGAGCCGCGGCGGCTCGCCACGCCCGCGCGAGCCAAAAAGCGCTGTAGGCGCATCGTGTGTGGGTAGACGGGCTGTGCGTCGGTTGCGGGTGCTGCGTTGCCCATGGCACGCGTCTCCCCTACTTCGTTAGTCCTCGTCATGCAAATCCTCCGAGGTCTCGTCGACGGCCAGGGTCTCCAAGTCCTCGACTGCCTCAACATCTTCAACATCGGTATCGAGCAGTTCGCGCTCTTCGTCCAGGTCCTCAGCCTGCTCTTCGAGCGTGGACTGAATACTGCGGCCGCTCAGGCGCTCGCGGATAAACTGACGCGACTGTTCGTCGGGGGCAAACTGCTCCAGGTCGGGCAGGTCGCGGGTGGAGCGCAGACCGAACTTTTCCAAGAAGGCGTTGGTCGTGCCGTAGATGATGGCTTGACCGCGCTGGGGGTCGCGGCCGAGCTCGCGCACCAGACCCTTGTCGACGAGCGACGCGATGACGCCATCGGAGTTGACGCCGCGGATACCCTTGACCACCTCGCGCGTCACAGGCTGGTGGTATGCGATGACGGCCAGGGTTTCGAGCGCCGCTTGCGACAGCTTTTGCGTGTCCCAGCTCAACACATAGGCCTCGACTACGTCGTGATAGGCGGGGTGCGTAAACAGGCGCCAGCCGCCGGCGACCTCGCGCAGCTGAAAGCCGCGGTTGGCCTCCTCGTACTCAACCTTGAGCTCGGCGAGCAGCGACGCGCACTCGCCGGGGGCGATATCCAGCGCGCCTGCCAGCGCGGGCGCGCTCACCGGGTCGCTCGACACCAGCAGAAGCGCCTCGAGGGCGCCTTTGAGGCTGTTTGCCTCCAGCGTGGAAAGGGTTGACATGATTGCGGCTCCTATTCGGTGAGCTCGGGGCCCTCGCCGGGCACGTATGCCTCGGCGCCCTCGACTCGGTTGATGCAGATGGTTCCAAAGATCTCGTCCTGGCTCAGCGTGAGCGAGCCGCGCTTGGCGAGCTCAAGCATAGCTAGGAAGGTGACGACGAGCTGCTCGGTGGTGGCATCGCCGTCCAGTAGCTCGCGGAAGGTGCAGGTTTGGTGCGCCATGGTAAAGCGGTCGACTGAGGCCACGGTCAGGTCGAGCGGCACGCGATGCGGCGCCACGTGCTCGGCTTCCAGCAGGAAGGTCTGGCGCTTGCCATCCAGGTCGGCACAGATAACGGCCAGGCCGCGCAGGGTGATGCCAGCCAGGTAGTCGGGCATAAGGCCTAGGAACTCGGGGTCGGGGCCGGCCACGCGCGGATGCATGCGGCTTTCGGCCTGCATGCGCGCACCGAGGGCCGCAGCCGCGCCCTTAAACTGTTTGTAGGCAATCAGGCGCTGGATCAGGACCTCGCGCAGGGCGTCGCCGTCGAGCGCGCTAAGTTCCTCGAGGTCTTCGTCGAACTCGTCATCGTCGTCATCGGCTTTGCGCGGGGCCTCCTGCGGCACCAGAGAGGCAGCCTTGATGTCCAAAAGGGTTGCCGCGACCAGCAAAAAGTCGCTCGCCACGTCCAAGTCCAGCGCCTCGATGCGCTCGGCCTCGGCAAGGTACTGCTCGGCCACCTCGCTTATGGAGATGGCGCCGATATCTACTTTTTGGCGGGTTACCAGCTGCAGCAGCAGGTCGAACGGTCCGCTGTAGACCTGCGTCGACACGCGATACGACATCTTCGACCTCCTTTGACGGCGCCTTCGCGGCGCGGTTTGGGTGCATGTTACGACCGTTTTGCACGGTCGACCTGTAAGTTTACCTTAGATGCCGGCGATTGCGAAGTTGAGCAGCTGCTCAGCGAGCGGATACACGGTAACGTCGAAATAGCGGCCGATTACGTCGATGCCGGTCCACATGGGCAACAGGTACAGAACCAGGATGAGGATGGGCATAGCGTATTGCTGCAGACGGTAATAGTTGTTGAGTGCCTTGCCCTTGAGGAAGGGCACGATGATCGACGAGCCATCGAGCGGCGGAATCGGGATGAGGTTAAAGAACGCGAGCGATAGGTTGACCACGATAAAGGTGGCGCCGAAGTTCATGATCTGTGACGCCAGGGCAAAGGACATGCCGGTATAGAGGCTGCCATATGCCGCCTGCATGAGGGCGGCAGCGAGGCACGCGAGGGCGATGTTCGATGCGGGGCCGGCAACGCTCACCAGGACCTCGTCGCGCTTGGGGTGCTTGAGGTTGTTGAGGTAGACAGGCACCGGCTTGGCAAAGGCGAACACCGGGCCTCCGGCGGCGAGCATGAGCAGCGGCAGGATGATGGTGCCAAACGGGTCGATGTGGTTGAGTGGGTTGAGCGAGACGCGTCCGCGCGAACGGGCCGTCTTATCGCCGAGTGCCCAGGCCGCGGCGGCGTGCGCGCTCTCGTGGATCACAATGCCCACGATGACGGCGACGGCGCTGGCGAGCAGGTTCATGAGGTAGCTGCTGGACATGGCGCTCCCCTAGCGGACGCTGCGCGAGGCGCGCGTGAGCAGGTAGTCGGCTACAAACAGAATTACGGCAACGATGGCATAATCCAGGCGGAACACGCCGCCAAAAGGCGACGTGATGACGCCGTAGCCGGCGATGGCGCTCGGAAGCGAGCGCGAAAGCTCAACGACAAAACCCACGATCTGCAGCTTGGCGGTGAGGCCGCTAAAGCACAGCAGCACGGTCATCGCGCTCATAAAAATGCCGCAGATGCGACAGGCGATGGCGATGATGCTCATCGCCACGGCGGCGGCCTTACGAGAGTTCACGCGCGATCTCCTCTTCGATCTGAGTGGAAAGCTCCAGCCATTCGTCCTCGAGCTTGGGTAGCTCTTGCTTAAGGCCGTTATATTCCCCCAGCGCGGTGTTGAACTTGTCCTGATCGGCATAAAGCTCTTCGCTTGCCATCAATTCCATAAGCTCGTCATAGCGGGCACGCTTTTTGTCGAGCTCCGTCTCGATCTTCTTGAGCTGGTTGCGCACGCCCTTGAGCTTTTTGTTGAGCGCAGCGCGGGCCTGGGCCTCGGCGCGCTTTTGCTCCTTGGTCTTTTTGCCTTCGGCAGGCTTGGAAGCGGTGGCGGGGGTGTCGGGCTGGGCCGCGGTGACCTTAGCGGACTTGGTCGCGGCCGGCGCACTCTCCCCTGCCGCTTCGGCGGCGGCGCGGGCCGCGAGGTCCTCGCGCTTGTAGAGGTAGTAGTCGTAGTCGCCGTCGTAGACCGTGACCTTGCCGTCGCGGATGTCGATGATGCGGTTGGCCACAGCGCGCACCAAGTGCTCGTCGTGGCTGATCAGCACGATGGTGCCGGGGAAGTTTTGCAGGGCGTTCTCGAGCATGTCCACCGAGTCGATGTCCAGGTGGTTGGTGGGCTCGTCCAGGCACAGGAGCGCCTCGGGGGCCACGAGCAT
>URKC01000045.1:0-16717 GCA_900548295.1 uncultured Collinsella sp. | reverse complement strand
TCTTGCGCAGGACTGCCCGAGCAGGCGATGTTGCCCCATACGCCCTCCCAGGTCCTTTGATAACGCTGCTTGCGAACGTCGCTTTGCTCGTTCGTTTTTTGGTCTGGAGAGCCGGGTGGGCTGATAGCTAGATATGGCAAGGGGCTCCTCCGTTGATGAACGGGGGAGCCCCTTGTTGCGTTGTGATTGTTGTTGCGACCTAGAGGTGGCTGATGATCAGTTCCATCTTGCCTTCGAGGTCGATGGAGCTGACGGTGCTCGGGGCTAGCAGGTGGCTTCCCTTGTGGACGGGGTCGCCGCAGACGGTGCCTTCGCCGTCGATGACCGACAGACACATGAAGGGCCAGTGCTGCTCCAAGGTCTTGCTGCCGTTGACGCGCACGCGATCGACGGTGTAGCAGGGGTTGGACTCGAGTTCGGTCACGCCGTCGACTTCGGGCGCGGTCACGGTGCCGTCGGTCGGGGCCTGAGAATCAAAGTCGATGCAGTCGAGACTCTGCTCAATGTGCAGGGGACGCAGTTTGCCGTCGGTGCCGGGACGGTCGTAGTCGTACAGGCGATACGTCACGTCGCTCGACTGCTGCGTCTCCAAAATGAGCGTGCCGGTCTTGATGGCGTGGACGGTACCGGAATCAATCTGGAAAAAGTCGCCCTTGTGGATCGGCAGCACGTTGAGCATGTCGTCCCAGCGGCCGTCTTCGATCATCTGTGCAGCCTCGGCGCGGTCCTTGGCGCGCTGGCCGACGATGATTGTGGCGCCGGGCTCGCAGTCCAGCACATACCAGCACTCGGTTTTGCCCAGGCTGCCGTTCTCGTGCTCGGCGGCGTACTCGTCGTTGGGATGGATCTGGATCGAAAGGTCGTCCTTGGCGTCCAGAATCTTAATGAGCAGCGGAAACTCCTTGCCCTCGCAGTTGCCAAAGAGCTCGCGGTGCTCGGCCCACAGCCATGACAGCGTGTGACCGGCGTACGGGCCCTCAGCGATCTGGCAGTCGCCGTTGGGGTGTGCCGAGATGGCCCAGCACTCACCGATGGGACCCTCGGGAATGTCATAACCAAATACGGTTTCGAGCTGGCGGCCGCCCCAGATCTTCTCGTGAAAGATCGGCGTCAGTTTAATCAAATCGGACATGTTCATACCCCCATGGTGTTGCGCGGCCGCCCACTCTAAACGAGCCGTAACGAGCGCCCGCATGACTACAAAAACCTATGCCAACGTTACGTTGTGCAGCTCAAAGCGGTCACCAACGTTGCGCGAGATCGAATGCTCAAAGGCGGTGCCGCTATCCAAAAAGCCAATCTGGTTGAGCTCGAGCAGGGGAGAGCCGGGTTTGGTGTCCAGGCGCTCAGCCTCTTCCTCAGTTGCCGCGACAGCGCGAATGGTGCGGTGGAAGCTCGAAATCTTCAGCCCGCATTGCTTGCGGATGAAGCTGTAGACCGATCCATACAGGTCTTTCTTTTTAAGGCCCGGAATCAGCTCGAGGGGCATGTAGGTGTACTCGATAACGATGGGCTTCTCGTCGACCTGGCGCACGCGCACGATGTGATAGGCAAAGTCGTCCTCGGCAATTCCCAGCTGGGCAGCGACGTCTGCTGGCGGATTGACAATCGAGAAATCGTAGACCACCGAGGTCACCTTCTCCCCGCGGTGCTCATACGAAAAGCCCTGGGAGCGATCGTTCTTGCCCTGGAAAAACGCCTGGTCGGGAAGACCCGCCGTGTCCTTAACGTAGGTGCCCGACCCGCGACGGCTGGTAACAAGACCCTCCTCGGTGATCTGCTCGATCGCGCGCTTGACGGTGATCTTGGAAACGCTATAGAGCTCGCAGAACTCAACGACGGTGGGTAGCTTGTCGCCCGGTTTAAGAGCGCCATCCTCGATGCTTCGACGGATATCTGCAGCTATCGCCTCGTATTTGGGAATCATGGAACCTCCTTTCCGGCTTGATTGAGTACAGAAGAAAGTATAGTCAACACCTAAGCATCCCTATTGCGTTTTTGAAAAGTTCGAGAAAGGTTTAATTAAAAAACGCTTCTCTTTAAAAACTAGAGCGCTCTAAATGAATATGCACTCGAATAATGTGGTATTGAGCAAATTGATTGGCTCGAGGACGGGGCTGGGCTGTTTTGCCGCCCAGCGAACCGAATCTCATGCTTTGAGTTTCCCCAGGCAAAAACCCGCCAAAACAAACCTGTCCCTTTTTGGCAGGTTTTTGCCTGGGGAGCGGTACCATACAAGCAATGTTTAAACGAGAAAGGCGGGCTCCCATGGAACCTAAGCAGTACTACATCGGCATTGACGTCGGCGGCACTTCGGTTAAGGAGGGCCTGTTCGACGAGGACGGCAACCTGCTGGCCAAGGCCAGCGTGCCCACGCCTCCCATCGTTGACGCTGCGGGCTTTGCCGCGGTGACCGAAGCTATCGACCAGGTGGTCGCCAAGGCCCAGATTCCGCGTGCCTTTGTGGCGGGCATTGGTCTGGCCGTTCCGTGCCCCATCCCGGCATCGGGCGATGCCAAGGTCAAGGCCAACATTGCCATTAACCTGCCCGAGCTGAGAGTCGCCATTCAGGAGCACTGCCCCGACGCGGTCGTTAAGTACGAGAACGATGCCAACGCCGCTGCCATGGGCGAGGCCTGGCTCGGCTCTGCCAAGGGCGTACAGAACGTGGTGATGGTCACCATTGGTACCGGCGTGGGCGGCGGCGTTATCGTTAACGGCGACGTGGTATCAGGCGTTGTGGGCGCCGGCGGCGAGATTGGCCACATGTGCCTGAACCCCGACGAGGAGCGCACCTGCGGCTGCGGCGGCCATGGCCATCTGGAGCAGTATTCCAGCGCCACCGGCGTGGTGAGCAACTACCTTGCCGAGTGCGAAAAGGCGGGCGTCGAGCCCATCGAGCTGACCGGCCCCTCCGATTCCAAGGACGTGTTCCAGGCCTGCCGCGAGGGCGACAAGCTCGCGCTGGCCGCGGCCGATACCATGGCTGACTATCTCGGCCGCGCCCTGGCGCTTATTGCCAACGTGGTCGATCCCGAGATGTTCCTGATCGGCGGCGGCGCCTCCGCCTCGGCCGATGTCTACCTCGACAAGGTCCGCGAGCACTTTAAGCAGTACGCGCTCTCCGCCTCGCGCGAGACGCCCATTAAGGTCGCTTCGCTCGGCAACGACGCCGGCATCATCGGTGCCGCCTACGTAGCCCTGCGCGCCGCCGGCAAATAGCTGGTGCAAGGGGGGCCAGGTTACTTTGCACCAACATGGCGCAAAAGGGACAGCCTTGGCCTCCATGCCTGCCCCAAAATATGCCGTGCCCCTTCCGTCTGCGAAGGCTCGGCATCGGCGTGCTACCATAGCTACGTCCAAGTACACATATCAAGTGGAGGATATCCATGGCAAACGTTCTTGTCTTTGGTCACCAGAACCCCGATAATGACGCCATCATGAGCGCCGTCGTCCTGTCCAAGCTGCTCAACCAGGTTGAGTATGCCGGCAACACCTACGAGGCCTGCGCCCTTGGTCAGCTTCCGGCCGAGTCCGCCAAGCTGCTCGCCGACGCCGGCATCGCCGAGCCCCGCGTGATCGAGTCCGTCGAGGCCGGTCAGCTCGTCGTCCTCACCGACCACAACGAGTCTGCCCAGTCCGTCGCCGGCCTTAAGGACGCCACGGTCTTTGGCGTTGTCGATCATCACCGCATCGGCGACTTCGAGACCGCCGGCCCGCTGCACTACATCTGCCTGCCCTGGGGCTCCAGCTGCACCATCGTCACCAAGCTCGCCGACGTGCTCGGCGTTGAGCTTTCCGACGTCCAGGCCAAGCTGCTGCTCTCGGCCATGATGACCGACACGCTCATGCTCAAGAGCCCCACCACCACCGATGTCGACCGCGCCGTCGCCGCCAAGCTCGGCGAGCAGGTGGGCGTCGACCCGGTCAAGTTTGGCATGGAGGTCTTCCTCACCCGTCCGTCCGGCTCCTTCACCGCAGCCGAGATGGTCGGCAACGACATCAAGATGTTCGAGCCCGCCGGCAAGAAGCTGCTCATCGGCCAGTACGAGACTGTCGACAAGACCCGCGCACTCGGCATGATCGACGAGATTCGCAAGGCCATGCGCGCCTACGCCGCCGAGAAAGGTGCCGACGGCATCGTCCTGTGCATCACTGACATCATGGAGGAGGGCTCGCAGGTCCTGCTCGAGGGCGAGACCGAGGCCGCTCAGAAGGGCCTGGGCATTGCCGACGAGCACGACGGCGTCTGGATGCCGGGCGTCCTCTCCCGTAAGAAGCAGGTCGCTGCCCCCATCATGGCCGCCTGCTAGGTTTAGTTGACCAAACGCCACGACCGGACCGCGGACGCCCCGCGCTCCGGTCGTTTTTTGTGCACGGCGCCGCGTCGTCTCTTGGACAGGTATGCCCGTGCCGTTGAACAAATAATGTTCAACCTGTGGTTCCGCTTTTCGGCCACGCCTGCGTGCTTGTCGTGCAGGGTAGGCTAGATGCAAGCGTAATACGTTAGAGCGCGGCGCCGCCACTTGGGCGGGCCGTGCTTTTTTAAGACGGGAGCTTTCCCGTGAAAGGAGCCGCCCATGGCAGCAACCGAGCAGCTGGTCAACGTCCGTGAGCGCAAGCGCTTTGAACGTTACGACATCTGGGAGCGCATCGCCGAGAACGGCACGATTTCCGCCGCCGTCATGGTCTTCGCCGCCATCGCCGCCGTCATTTGCGCCAATACCGATGCCTACGAGGCCGTCCATCACTTTTTGGAGACCCCGCTGTATGTGGGTCTGGGAAACCTTACGGCCGGTCTCACCGTTGAGCTTTTCGTCAACGACTTCCTCATGGCGATTTTCTTTTTGTTGGTGGGCATTGAGCTTAAGTACGAGATGACGGTCGGCGAGCTCAAGAATCCGCGTCAGGCCATGCTTCCCATGCTGGCGGCCGTGGGCGGCGTTGTCGTTCCCGCCTGCATCTACCTGATCTTTAACCATGCCGGCGCCCGCAACGGTTGGGCCATCCCCATGGCAACCGATATTGCCTTTGCGCTGGGCGTGCTGTCGCTTTTGGGCAATCGCGTGCCCAACGGCGTGCGCGTGTTCTTCTCGACGCTCGCTATCGCCGACGACCTCATCTCCATCGCCGCCATCGCCATCTTCTACGGTCAGAGCCCCAATCCGTTTTGGTTGGGCGCCGCCGCGCTTGTGACCTGCGCGCTCGTGTGGCTCAACAAGACGCAGCACTACCGCCTTGCCCCGTATTCGGTACTGGGTCTGCTGTTGTGGTTTTGCATGTTCAAGAGCGGCGTGCACGCTACGCTTGCTGGCGTCATCTTGGCCTTTACCATCCCGGCCAAGTGCGGTGTCAAGCTCGATAGCCTCACCGATTGGCTGGGCGAGTGCCTGCCGCTGCTCGATGATCGCTACGACGACGAGGCGCACATCCTGGGCCAGCATGACTTTACCGTCTCGACCACCAAGGTCGAGCGCGTCATGCACCGCGTAACCCCGCCGCTCATCCGCATGGAGCGTCTGATCTCCACGCCGGTCAACTTCGTGATCCTGCCGATCTTTGCGTTCGTGAACGCGCAGGTTCGCCTGGTGGGCGTGGACATGAGCACGCTGCTCACCGACCCGGTGACGCTCGGCGTGTACTTTGGCATGCTGCTGGGCAAGCCGATCGGTATCTTTGGCATGACGTTTGCCCTGGTTAAACTCAAGATTTCCGAGTTGCCGCATAATGTCAACTGGCACATGATCGCCGGTGTGGGCATTTTGGGCGGTATCGGCTTTACCATGTCGATCCTCATCAGCGGCCTCGCCTTCCCGACGGCCCAGTTTGAGGTTCTTGCAGCCAAGGCCGCTATTCTCGCCGGTTCGGTCACCGCAGCCGTGCTCGGCATGATCTACATGAGCGTGGTCTGCAAGCATCCCTCGCCCAAAGACGAGTAAGAGCGCGAAAACCGGCTCCAGAACCGATTCGGGCGCGTTCAAAATGCGGATTCGGGCGGTGCTTGCCGCCTGCCAGACACGCCAGTGGTCAAAAAACGCCGTTTGTGAGTACTGTCACAAACGGCGTATCATTTTAGGTGCGGAAAATAATGAACAAAGTTATAAGAACTGTACGTTAATGAGTGACCATCGACTTCCAATTTGGCGCTAGCTGACGGTGATTAGGAAGTTTCAAGTCGAGTTTTGCCGATTTCGACCAAGAATCGCTGCTACTAAAAAGGTAACAGTACTCATATTTGCCCTTTTTTGGCCACAAGCCCTAAAACAAGCCTCGCCAAGGTCGGGAAGCGGGCCAAATCGCCGGCCTCGAGGTTTATTCCACCGTTCCGTAGACGGCGCCCCAGCCGTGGGCGGCCAAGGCGGAGTTGAGCTGGTCGCAAAGTGACTGGCGGTCGTAGTAGCCGGGCGGCAAAAGGTTCACGATCTCCATGAGGTCGGGCGCCAGGTCCAAGATTTCGGCCTGTACGATCAGATCCAGGCGGTCGATGGCGTGGCGGTCGTAAAACAGTCCGTCGACCAGGCGCTGCAAGTCGCCGAATTCCTCGGCCTGAAACGATCCGTACTCCATAGTGCCTCCTTGGGCGCCCCACGCCGGCATGCGCGGCGATTCGTAATTGATTGCGATGAACTTAATCTATCACGGCTTCATAACGTTGCGGCGGTGGCGGTCTATACTTAGACGAACTGCAACGTACCGCTTCGCGAAAGGTCGCACCCATGCAGACGATCTACCAGAAGATGGAAACCACCGAACTCGATACCGCCATCGAGGCGCTCAAGACCGAGGTCGCCGAGGTCAAGGCCAAGGGCCTGGCGCTCGACATGGCCCGCGGCAAGCCGTCGCCCTCCCAGGTGGACATCTCGCGCCCCATGCTCGATATCCTCAATGCCGACGCCGATCTGCACGACGGCAACGTCGATTGTTCCAACTACGGCTGCTTTGAGGGCATTCCCTCGGCACGCAAGCTGGCGGGGGAGTTCCTGGGCTGCCCCGCCGAGCAGACGCTTGTGCTGGGTTCGTCGAGCCTTTTGATCGAGCATGACATCGCCGGCATGTTCTGGCGTTGTGGCTCGTGCGGCAGCGAGCCCTGGGAGGCTTACGAGGCCGCGCACGACGGCAAGAAGGTCAAGTTCCTGTGCCCCGTTCCCGGCTACGATCGCCACTTTGGCATCACCGCCGACTTGGGTATCGAGAACGTCCCCGTCGCGATGACCGACAACGGCCCCGACATGGACGAGGTCGAGCGCCTCGTTGCCGCCGACGATTCCATCAAGGGTATCTGGTGCGTGCCCAAGTATTCCAACCCCACGGGCATCACCTTTAGCGAGGACACCGTGCGTCGCCTGGTCGAGATGCCCACGGCCGCGCCCGATTTCCGCATCTTCTGGGACAACGCCTACTGCGTGCACGACCTGTACGACGAGACCGACGAGCTCGCAAACATCTTTGACCTCGCTCGCGCGGCGGGCACCGAGGATCGCGTGGTGGCCTTTGCCTCGACGTCCAAGATCACCTTCCCGGGCGCCGGCATCGGCTTTATCGGTGCGAGCCCCGCGGTTATCGCCGAGTTCTCCAAGCGCCTGAAGGCCGGTCTCATCAGCGCCGACAAGCTCAACCAGCTGCGTCACGTGCGTTTCCTTCCCACCATCGAGGCGGTCAAGGAGCACATGAAAAAGCATGCCGAGTTCCTGCGCCCGCGCTTTGAGGCCGTTGAGCGTAAACTCACCGAGGGCTTGGGTAACACGGGTTGCGCCACTTGGACTCATCCCCATGGCGGCTACTTTGTGAGTTTCGATGGCCCCGAGGGCTCGGCCCAGAAGGTCGCCGCGCTTTGTGCCGACCTGGGCGTCAAGCTCACGCCGGCTGGTGCCACCTGGCCTTATGGCAAGGATCCGCGCGACACCAACATCCGCATCGCGCCGAGCTATCCCACGGTCGAGGACCTGGAGGCTGCGCTCGATGTGCTGGTGCTGGCTGTCAAGCTCGTCGCTGCCGAGCTTGCGCGTGCCGAGCGCGCCTAACGCGTAGGGCCCCGCAAGTCCGCGCCTAGTACTATCCGCACTTTCGATACGTAAAGGAGCGTATACATGGATTTGGGTATTTCCACCAACCCCACGCCAGAGCTCTACACCATTAAGGTGACCGGTGAGATCGATATCTCTAACGCCGATAGCCTGCGCAATGCCATCGACCTGGCGCTCGAGCAGCCCACTGAGGCCGTTGAGCTCGATTTTGCCCAGGTGAGCTACATCGATTCGACGGGCATTGGCGTGCTTGTGGGCGCCGCACACCACGCAGCTGATCATGGTAAGCGTTTTAGCTGCGTCAACGTGCAGCCCCCGGTGATGCGCGTGGTTCAGCTGTTGGGCGTCGACCAGGAGATTTCGATCACCGCTGCATAATCTTTGCCCCCAAAAGGGCGTGCCGTTTGGCATATGTTTGTGATGCGCTCGGACGTTTTGGCGTCCGGGCGCTATACTTGACCGAATGAATAGACGAGTTCCGGCCGAATGGCGCGGTGCGGGCTCGACTCACATCGAGCCTTGGAGGTATGTGTGTTTGGTATTGGAGAGGGTGAGCTCGCGATCATCGTGGTCTTCGGCTTTTTGCTGTTTGGCCCGGATAAGCTCCCGCAGATGGGCCGCACGATCGGCCGTGCCATCCGTCAGTTCCGCGAGACGCAGGAAAAGATGACGGCCGTTGTTCAGTCCGAGATTATCGATCCGGTGAGCGAGGCCGCGTCGGCCCCGGTCAAGCCCAAGAAGACTGCTGCGACCGACGACGATTCCGATGTGGACGAGGATGCCGCCGAGACGGCAGCGCCCGCCAAGAAGGAGACCTTTGCCGAGCGTCGCGCCCGTCTTGCTGCCGAGAAGGCCGCAAGCGAGGGTGCTGCTGAGGGCGAAGGCGCTGTTGATGAGGCCGAGGGTACAGAGCCTGCTGCTGCCGTCGAGCCCGAGCCTGCTGCAGAGCCCGAGCCCGAGCCGGCAGAGCCCACGACGGCTGACCTCTACGCCCGTCGTCCCCGTAAGCGCAAGGCCGTCGTCGACCAGCTCGCTCGCGAGCTCGAGGCCGAGGACGCTGCCGAGACTGCTGCCGCCGACGCCCCGAAGGGAGGCGATGAGTAATGCCTATCGGACCTGCTCGTATGCCGCTCTTCGATCACTTGGGAGAGCTCCGTCGCCGCCTGACCATCGTGGTCGTGTCGGTGTTTGCCGCCGCCATCGTGCTGTACTTTGCCACGCCCGTGGTGCTCGATATCCTGGAAGACCCCATCCGCTCGTTTGTGCCGGACGGTAAGTTCTACATCACCACCACACTCGGCGGCTTTGGCCTGCGCTTCTCGCTGGCCATCAAGATGGCCGTGGTCATGTGCACGCCCATGATCATCTGGCAGATCCTGGCATTTTTCCTGCCGGCGCTGCGCCCCAACGAGCGCAAGTGGGTCGTGCCCACGGTGCTCGCCTCGACGGTGCTGTTCTTCCTGGGTGCCATCTTCTGCTATTTCATCATCATCCCGGCGGGCTTTGAGTGGCTCATCGGCGAGACCTCGGCCGTCGCTACGGCGCTGCCCGACCTGGAGAACTACGTCAACATGGAGCTGCTCTTTATGATCGGCTTTGGTGTGGCGTTTGAGCTGCCGCTCATCATCTTCTATCTGTCCGTCTTTCACATCGTGTCCTATGCGGCCTTCCGCAGCGCCTGGCGCTACGTGTACGTAGGCCTGCTTGTGGGCTCGGCTGTGATTACGCCCGACGGCTCGCCCGTTACGCTGGGTCTCATGTATGGCGCCCTGCTCTCGCTCTACGAGATTTCGCTCGCCATCGCTCGCGTGGTCATTACCGCGCGCGAGGGCAAGGAGGGCCTGTTCGTGAGCCGTCTGGACCTGTTCTCGGACGACGAGGACGACGAGGAGTAAATCGGTATGCACGAGGTTGGCATTGTCAACGGCATACTCGATACAGTGATTCGCACGGCGCGTGGGGCGGGGGCCTCGCGCGCCGTTTTGGTAACGCTGCGTATCGGGGATATGACCGAGGTCGTGCGCGAGGCGCTTGACTTTGCGTGGGAGACGTTTCGCGACGAGGACCCGCTCACGCGCGGCTGCGAGCTTGCCGTGGAGGAAGTCCATCCACAAAGCGAGTGTCTGGACTGCGGTGAGGTCTTTGAGCACGACCGTTTCCATTGCCGTTGTCCCCAATGTGGCGGTGCCAACGTGCGTCTGCTGCATGGCCGCGAACTCGACATCGCAAGTATCGAGATCGAGACCCCCGACGATTAGCACGCTCGCCATCTAGCGATGGGGTATAAAAGGGCCAAAGTAAGGAGCGCTAAGTATGGCCGAGAAAACGATTGATATCGCGTCGCCGATTCTGTCGCGCAACGAGCGCCTGGCAGATCAGCTGCGTCAGCGGTTTGAGCAGACGAACACCTACGTGATCAATGTGCTGTCGAGCCCTGGCTCGGGTAAGACCACCACGATTCTGGGCACCAACGAGCGCCTGCGTGACAAAGCCAGCCTGCGCTGTGCCGTTATCGAGGGCGATATCGCCTCGGACGTCGACGCCATCATCATGAAGGAAGCCGGCATGCCCGCCATCCAGATCAACACGGGCGGCCTGTGCCACCTCGAGGGCAACATGATCATGGAGGCCGTCGACGCCTTCGACCAGGCCGTCGGTCTGGAGAACATCGACGTCATCTTTATCGAAAATGTGGGTAACCTGGTCTGCCCGGTCGACTTTGACCTGGGCGAGAACCTGTCCATCATGATCCTCTCGGTGCCCGAGGGCGACGACAAGCCCATCAAGTACCCGGGCATCTTCCAGCACGCCGGCGCGCAGCTGCTCAATAAGGTCGACGTGGCCCCGGCTTTCGATTTTGACATGGATAGGTATACTAAGACACTCGATGACCTCAATCCGCAGGCGCCGCGGTTTGCCGTGAGCGCGCGCAAGGGCGAGGGCATGGATGCCTGGTGCGATTGGCTCATCGGGCAGATTGAGCAAGCAAGGGCGTAAGTCGGCCGCCAAGAGGGCGGGCGCAGCCGCAGACACACGAGATAGGAGCCTCTTTTGAAGCTCATCATCGCTGAGAAAAACGACGCCGCGCGTCAGATCGCCGAGCGTCTGTCCACGGGCAAGCCCAAAAAGGACAAGGTGTACAACACCGCCATCTACCGTTTTGAGTGGAAGGGCGAGGAGTGCGTGACGATCGGCCTTGCCGGTCACATCCTGGCACCCGATTTTTGCGACAGTGTGCTGTTCGATAAAAAGTTGGGCTGGTATTCGGTCACGGAGGACGGCGAAATGCTGCCGGCCGATATGCCCGATGGCCTGGCCCGCCCGCCGTACGACACCAAGCGCAAGCCGTTCCTTGCCGATGGCATTTCCATCAAGGGCTGGAAGCTCGAGAGCCTGCCCTATCTCACCTGGGCGCCCGTCATTAAGCTTCCGGCCGAGAAAGAGCTCATCCGCTCGCTTAAGAACCTCGCCAAAAAGTCCGACAGCGTCATCATCGCCACGGACTTCGATCGCGAGGGCGAGCTGATCGGTTCGGACGCCCTCAACAAGGTGCGCGAGGTGGCGCCCGACTTGCCGGTCGCCCGCGCCCAGTATTCTTCGTTTACCAAGGCCGAGATCACGCAGGCCTTCGATAACCTTGTCTCGCTCGACCAGAACCTGGCCGACGCCGGCGAGAGCCGTCAGCACATCGACCTCATTTGGGGTGCGGTGCTCACGCGCTACCTGACGCTCGCCAAGTTTGGCGGCTTTGGCAACGTGCGTTCCGCCGGCCGCGTGCAGACGCCGACGCTTGCCCTGGTGGTCGAGCGCGAGCGCGAGCGCATGGCGTTTGTGCCCGAGGACTATTGGCAGATTCGCGGCATGGGCGCCGCGCAAGGCGCTGCCGAGGACGATCGCTTTAAGATCGCGCACAAGACGGCGCGCTTTACCGACAAGGATGCTGCTGAGACGGCGTACGGTCACGTTGACGGCGCTACGACGGCAACCGTCGCCGCGGTGACCAAGCGCTCGCGTAAGCAGCAGCCGCCCACGCCGTTTGCGACCACCTCGCTGCAGGCCGCCGCCGCTGCCGAGGGCATCTCGCCTGCGCGTACCATGCGCATCGCCGAGTCCCTCTACATGGCCGGTCTCATCAGCTACCCGCGTGTCGACAACACCGTGTATCCCGCGACGCTCGATCTGGGCGCCGTGGTGAGCGACCTGGCAAAGATCAACCCGGCGCTGGCGCCCGTGTGCAAAAAGGTGCTCGCCGGCCCCATGAAGCCCACGCGCGGCAAGGTCGAGACCACCGACCACCCGCCTATCTACCCCAC
The DNA here is from genome assembly GCA_900548295.1 of uncultured Collinsella sp. Classification (GTDB taxonomy): domain Bacteria; phylum Actinomycetota; class Coriobacteriia; order Coriobacteriales; family Coriobacteriaceae; genus Collinsella. Next base: position 4,380 of record URKC01000045.1, on the reverse strand, counting down.
GGGCGAGGGCGATCCGTCCACGCTCGACGGCGGCCAGCGCAAACTCTATGACCTCATCGCCCGTCGCTTCCTGGCAACGCTCATGGGGCCCGCGACCATCGAGAACACCAAGCTCGAGCTCGACGTCAACGGCGAGCCGTTCGTGGCTTCGGGCGACGTGCTCGTGACCCCGGGCTTCCGCGAGGCATATCCGTACGGCCTCAAGCGCGACGAGCAGATGCCGCCGCTTGAGCAGGGCGACACGGTCGACGTGTTCGACATTAAGCTCGAGGCCAAGCAGACCGAGCCGCCCGCGCGCTACAGCCAGGGCAAGCTCGTGCAGGAGATGGAAAAGCGCGGCCTGGGCACCAAGTCCACGCGCGCGAGCATCATCGAGCGCCTGTATGCCGTGCGCTATCTCAAAAATGATCCCGTTGAGCCGAGCCAGCTGGGCATCGCCATCATCGACGCGCTGTCGCAGTTTGCCCCGCGCATCACGAGCCCCGATATGACCAGCGAGCTCGACGGCGACATGACCCGCGTGGAGCGCGGCGAGGACACCGAAGAGCATGTCGTGACGCACTCGCGCGCGCTGCTGGCCGGCGTGCTCGACGAGCTGCTCAAGCATACGCAGGAGCTGGGCGACGCCATCAGCGACGCCGTCACGGCCGATGCGCGCGTGGGCGCCTGCCCCAAGTGCGGCAAGGACCTGGTTATGAAGACGAGCGCCAAGACCCGCGGCAGCTTTATCGGCTGCATGGGTTGGCCCGACTGCGACGTGACCTATCCGGTGCCGAGTGGCGTCAAGGTGAGCCCGCTCGAGGGCGAGGCCGCCGTGTGCCCCGAGTGCGGCGCGCCGCGCATCAAGTGCCAGCCATTCCGCCAGAAGGCCTTCGAGATCTGCGTGAACCCCACGTGCCCCACCAACTACGAGCCCGATCTTAAGGTGGGCGAGTGCAAGGTGTGTGCCGAGGCCGGACGTCACGGCGACCTGATCGCGCACAAGAGCGAGAAGAGCGGCAAGCGCTTTATCCGCTGCACCAACTACGATGACTGCGGCGTGAGCTATCCGCTGCCGGCGCGCGGCAAGCTCGAGGCGACGGGCGAGACCTGTCCCGAGTGCGGCGCCCCCATCGTAGTGGTCAACACGGCGCGCGGTCCGTGGCGTATCTGCGTCAACATGGACTGCCCGACCAAGGAGAAGAGGCCCGCCCGCGGTCGCAAGACCACAACCAAGGCGAGCACGGCAAAGAAGACGACGGCTAAGAAAGCCACTGCCGCCAAGAAGACGACCGCGAAGAAGTCGACTGCCAAGAAAGCAGCCGCCGACAAGTAACGGCGCAGTCGAAACATTGCCCAAAAAAAACGAGCGAGGACCCCGCGATCCTCGCTCGTTTTTTTGACCGGCAGTTAGGGACGTTCCTTTTCTGCCGGCAGTTTAGGAACGTCCCTAACTGCCGGCTCGGGAACGACAAAGCGCTAGTTCACCTCGACAGGCTTGGCGCCGGGATAGCGCTCCTCAAAGTCTAGGCGGTACTTATTGTCATTGGTGCCCGCCACGTTGTCGCGCGACAGCGGCGCCACGATCTCATTCTTGTGGTCCGCAGGCTTGGCGTATTTCAGGCTGATCTCCCAGGCATCACAGATTGCGTCAATGCGGTGATCCAGGTCGTCGTACAGAGCGATGATGTCCTTCCAGGAGCTGTAGTTCTTGGAGCTCGTCGGGACGTCCAGGTCCTCGACGATGTCGTAATACTGCTCGATGGTGTCCTCCGTGCGCTCGGCGACGTCGGCGAGATTTTGACGGGTGGTTCGATCCTCTTCCAGATAGTTGCCGTTGAAGTTCTGCGCGCAGCCACGGACCTGGCTGTCGAGATCTTCGAGCAGGTCGTAGTATTCGCTCAGTCGGCGGTAGAGGTTCTGCTCAGAGAGCGTTGCTTCGCCGCCATCCTCGTCATCATCGTCATCATCGTCGTACAGGCTGTTGGGATCGCCGAGAGGCTTTAGGTCATCGTCGTCGACGTCATGGTGCAGCTTGGCTACCTCGGCAGTCGTCTGCGTGGCGGCGTTGTCGAACGGTCTGATTGCAAAGAAGATGACCAGGGCGATGATGATCGCCACCAGCACAACGATAACGGCGATAAGCGGCCCGGTGCCGCTCTTTTTGGGAGCGGGGGTCTGTGGCGAAGCGGGCGCGTATGCGGGAGCCGGCTGCTGTTGGGGCGAGCCGCTCGCGACGAGCATGCGCTGCGTGGTCTCGACGGCCTCGGTCCTTGCGGCGGGGTCGGGGCTATAGGCGAGGGAGTCGTCCGCCTTGGCTTGCGGCGTATCAAGGGAGCCGGTCTGCTCAAAAGCGGGCTGGCTATCGCTCGCGGCTGTTTGCTCAACGGGTGCACCGCACGAGGTGCAGAACTTGGCATCATCTGCAAGAAGCTTGCCGCACGAGGCGCAATACCGAGACATTGCCACTCCTTTCGCCACATTTCAATGCAATACGACGATTATACCCAGCATCCCAAAAAGCCGGCAGTTAGGGACGTTCCTTTTCTGCCGGCACTTTAGGAACGTCCCTAACTGTCACCTAGTCATTTAAGAACGTCCCCAATGGCTAGGTGGGATTTGGGACGCACCGAGCACTGGGGTATCATGGCTTGGTTGCTATAACTTGCATTTTCGCGCCTTGTAGGAAGGGGCTGCGCCCATGGCTTTTGAGCCCGCTCAACATAGCTTCATTACGCTCGAGGGCGTCGACGGCGCCGGCAAGTCCACGCAGGCGCGCCTGCTGGCCCGCGCGCTCGACCTTGCCGGCTATCAGGTTGTGAGCCTGCGCGAACCGGGCGGCACCGCCATCAGCGAAAAGATCCGCGCCCTGCTGCTCGACCCCGCCAATATGGCGATGGGCGACACCTGCGAGTTGCTGCTCTACGAGGCTGCGCGTGCCCAGCTGGTGCACGAGGTCATAGCCCCCGCCCTTGCGGCCGGCAAGGTGGTCCTGTGCGATCGCTTCTACGATTCCACGACCTGCTACCAGGCGTTTGCCGATGGCCTCGACCGCCAGATGGTGCGCGACGCCAACAACCTGGCCGTCGCGGGAACGCACCCGGCGCTCACACTCGTCTACCACATCACGCCCGAGCAGGCGGCGCTACGCATGGCAGCCCGTGGCGCGGCAGATCGCATGGAGGCTAAGGGCATGGCATTCCAGGAGCGTGTGTACCAGGGATTTTGTGCCATTGCTGCCGAGGAGCCAAACCGCGTAAAGCTCATCGACGCCACTACGACCGTCGAGGAAGTTTTCGAGAAGACGGTCGAGCAGGTTCGCGCGTACGGTCTCGATATCCCCCAGGATGCTGTCGCCGCCGCGCTTGCCAAGGAGGCCGAGTAACATGGCCCCCGCTCAGGCAAGCCTGCTGGCCAAGCCCGACACCCAAGAGCGCGTGCGCGACTTTTTGACCAATGCCGTCGCCAGCGGCCGTGCATCGCACGCCTACCTGTTTTTGGGCGCCCCCGGCGCGGGCAAGCTCGATGCCGCGTGGGCGCTCGCCCAAGCCTTCCTGTGCGAGCAGGACGGCTGCGGCGCATGCGACAGTTGCGTGCGCGTCTCTCGGCATACGCATCCCGACGTGCACTATTACACGCCCGAGAGCGCCACGGGCTACCTTATTGCCCAGACCCGCGAGCTGCTCGATGACGTGCCGCTGGCACCCATTCGCGCCAAGGCCAAGGTCTACATCATCGACCGTGCCGAGCAACTGCGCGCCAACACCGCCAACGCACTGCTCAAAACACTCGAGGAGCCGCCCGAGGGCGTTATGTTTATCTTGCTGGGCACCTCGGCAGACGTGATGTTGCCCACCATCGTGAGCCGCTGCCAGTGTGTGCCGTTTCGGCTGGTATCGCCCGCCGTCGCCGCGCAGGCCGTGAGCCGCGCCACCGGTCAGGACCCTGCGCGTTGCCGCATGGCGGTCGCCGTGGCGGGAAGCCCCACACGCGGCATCGAGTTTCTTAAGAGCGCCGAGCGCCAGGACGCCCGCCGTCAGATGGTCCGTGCCATCGACTCACTCATTGCCGCCGACGAGGCCGACGTGCTCAGTCGCGCCAAGTCGCTCATCGTCGCCGTCAAGGCGCCGCTTGCCGAGGTCAAGTCCACGCAGGAAAAGGTACTCGAGCAAAACGCCGACTACCTGTCGCGTGGAGCATTGAAGCAGCTTGAGGACCGCAACAAGCGCGAACTCAACGCGCGCGAGCGTTCGGGTATCATGGAAGCGCTGGCGAGCGCGCGGACGCTCATGCGCGACGTGCTGCTGACACTTCAGGACGAGGCAGCCGACGTGGTGAACGAGGACGTGCGCGACACGATCGGTCGGCTTGCCGCCGCGACCAATGTTGCGGGTGCCACCC
>URKC01000044.1:0-16842 GCA_900548295.1 uncultured Collinsella sp. | reverse complement strand
AAGGCAACCGTCCAGCGGATGTGCCGGGCCAGCCATTGCCGGAACACCAGCACAATGGCAACGGGATACAAGGCATTGAGCATGGGCACCGAGAACATAAGAATCACGTCGAGGCCCACGTTGGAGAGCACGCACGAAAACGCTGCGAACACAAAGGCGAGAACCGCAAAGGGGCGGCGCATGGCCTCCTCGGAAGCCTCCGCTCCCCCTTCGACCACATACGTCTCGCAGAAGTAACGCGAGCAGCAGCTGATGAGGCCGATGCACACGTTCATGCAGGCGAGGAAAAAGATCGCAAAGACCACGACCGTGCCGGCAAGCCCAAAATGCATGGAGGCCGAACGGGCGAGGATGGCGGCGCCGTTGGTAGCGTCGGGCATCACGGTGCCGAGCTGCATACCGGCAAGGCCCAAGCCGCAGTAGATGATGGCCATGAGTACGCCGGCGATCACACCGGAACGCGAAATCTCGAAGGCAACGCGCTTGTCATCGGTAACCCCCAGCTCGTGGATAGTCTCGGCGATGATGATGCCAAAGGCGAGCGAGGCGAGCAGGTCCATGGTCTGGTAGCCGGTCAAAAAGCCCTGCACGGCAGCACCGGCATTATAGGGAGCCTGCGGCGCGGCAGCAGGGCCCAGCGGCGAAACCACGGCTGCGCCCACGACCAACACGATAAGGGCGATGAGCGCGGGGCCCGTAATGCGGCCGAGCACGCGCGTGATGACGCCGGGACGCAGCGTGAGCGCAAATGCGACAATAAAGAATCCGACGGCAAACACCAGGCGAGCCGTGGCGAGCGAGACGCCCTCGGGCAGCAGCGGCACCAGCATCTCGAAGGCTGTGGAGCTCGTGCGCGGAATGGCCAGGCACGGGCCGATAGCCAGATACACCGCCGCGACAAAGAACTCGCCAAATTTGGGGTGCACGCGGCCGGCAAGCTCGCGCGCCGTTCCGGCAAGTGCCACGGCGATAAAGCCCATAACGGGCAAGCCGATGGCGGCGATGAGAAAGCCAAGCATGGCGACCGGCGTGGCAGAACCTGCCTGCAGCGCCAGCAGCGGCGGAATAATGAGGTTGCCGGCGCCAAAGAGCATCGAGAACAGGGCGATGCCGACAGTGAGAACATGGTCGGAGCGCAGGCCGCGGGGAGCGGATGAGGCCATGGGACCACCTTTCGAGTCGAGACAAAAACGGGACGGGCAAAAGACCCGTCCCGCAAGTATATACGCTTTAGCAGACTAAATCGCGCAAAGCTTCAATCTAGCCACCCCTTTTGAGCCGTTACGCGTCCGAGCGACGACGAAGCAGCAGCTCGAGCGCTATTGCGATAAGCGCAACGGCGCCCGCAGCCACGGCGACGGCCAATGGCGCGTGATCGCCCGTATCGGCGAGCTGCTGAGCGCTCGACTTGGAAGACTCCTTCTTGCCGGAGTTTTCCGCGCCCGATGCATTTGCCTTATCGACTGCGGAGTCATCCGAACTACCGGGTTTTGTCGGATCCTTTGAATCCGGCTGGTCGGAATCGGGCGTTTCGGGCTTTTCCGGCTCCGGCTTACTCGGGTTGTCAGGCTCGGGCTTGTCCGGCTGGTCGGGCTCGGGCTTGTCCGGCTGGTCGGGCTCGGGCTTGTCCGGCTGGTCCGGGTCAGGCTGGTCAGGCCCCGGCTGGTCCGGATCGGGTCCATCGGGTTTATCCGGGTCGGGAACCACCGGGTCCGGGTCGACAGGCTCCTGCTTCTTCTTCACCGTCAGCGTACCGGGCTCAACCGTGACATCAAAGTTCGGGTCGGTGACCGTCGCCTCGATCTGGTACTCGCCCGCCGGGGAACTCTCATCGGCGACGCAGGAGTACTCGACCTTCACGCCCGAGGTATCGGCCGAGCTCTTTAGGCTCGAGGTAAAGGCGGGATTCATCTCTCCCTCGAAGCGTTCAACATCGTCGACCTTTACCTTGAGCTTCGCCGGCGCAATCTTGAACTTGCGCGAGGCGGCGCCAATATACCCGTTGCTACGCAGCGTGGCAACGGCGCGATATGTGCCGGCATCGGACGGGGCCTCACTCGACGAATAGTGCGTGCCGCCCGTCCCGTAATACCTGACCCTCAGGTCGCCTTCGCAGGCCTTGGGAACCCCCGTGACCTCGGGCGCCTGGGCGTCACCGCTATAGACGAAGTTGCCGCCTGCAAATGCGAGATCGACCCGCTTCGCCTGAACGACCAGAACGAAGTGCGCGGTCACGGTCTTGCCCTGAGCGTCCTTGCACGTGATGTCAAAGGTAGACACTCCGGCCTTGGACGGGGTGCCCGAGAGCGTCAGACCGCCCGCTGTGCGGGTGAGCTTAAACCCGTCGGGGAGCTTAGCTACGTCCCACGTGTACTCATATGGAGCTTCGCCACCCGCGGCACCTGCAATCGTCGCGCGATACGTGCTATGCGCACGTGCGACCGGCAGCAAACCGCCGTTGAACACGAGAGCATCCCGGGGCGCAACAGACACGACGGCGCGATCGCTTTCCACCTGCGCCTCGGTACCAAGGTAGCGCTGAGTGACGCGGCAGAAATACTCGCCGGCGCAATCCTCATCGAGACCCTCGATGAGGAGCGTCTCCCCCGTCTCGCCCTCGAGCGCCACGGCCTCGCCGCCCACCATGTGGAACCACTGATAGGCAAGTTCGACATCGGCGGCGGAACCCGTGGACGAGGACGTGTGGTCGAGGACGCCCTTGCCCGCCTCGGCAGCAACCGAGAGCACAACAGCATCGCCCTCGTGGGCACTCGCGTCCTGTGGCTGTGCAATCACCTTCGGAGCGTCCGCTTTCGCGAACTCGAACGTAATCTCGTGCGACGCGGTGACGCCACTCAGCGTGACCTCGTACGCTCCGCCCTCATAGCCGGAAATATCGAGATCGATGGCCTTGTCCGAGCCGGCTTCCGTGACCGTCACCCGCTCGAGGTAGCAGCCCTCGTCAGGAGTCGCCGAGAGCGTCACGTCGCCGCCCGCATCAACGGTGACGGAAGCGTTGTCGACCGAACCGTTGACCGCCTTTGCCGTCACCTCAAAGCGCTCGGGCTTGTCCGGGTTATCGGGCTCGGGGTTATCAGGGTCGGGATTATCCGGGCCGGGGTTGGGACCAGGATCAGGCTGATCGGGATCCGGGTTGTCCGGGTCGGGGTTATCCGGATTGTCCGGGTCCGGAACCACCGGGTCGGGACCGACGGGCCCCTGCTTCTTTTTCACCGTCAGCGTTCCGGGCACGACCTCGACATCGAAGTTCGGGCCGGTGACCGTCGCGCCGATCTGGTACTTGCCAGCAGGAGAGCTCTCATCGGCATCGCAGGAGTACTCGACCTTCACACCCGAAGTATCAACCGCACTCTCCAGGCTCGAGGTAAACGCTGGGTTCGCCTCTCCCTCGAAGCGCTCGGCGTCGTCAACCTTCACCTTGAGCTTTGCCGGAGCGATCTCGAACTGGCAGGCAGCGGCACCGATGTAGCCGTGGCTGCGCAGCGTGGCGACAGCGCGGTATGTGCCGGCATCGGTCGGGGCATCCGTCGAGAAATATTGCGTACTTCCGCATCCGTAGTACCAGACCTTAAGGTCGCCCTTACAGACCTTGGGAGCACCGGAAACTTCGGGGGCCTGCGACGCGCTATTAAAGGTAAAGTCGTCATCCGTAAACGTAAGCTTTACGCGCTTTGCCTGGACAACGAGCGCAAAGCGGGCGGTCATGGCCTCGCCACGGGCATCCGTGCACGTAATATCGAAGGCGGAAACGCCCGTCTTGGACGGAACACCAGAGAGCGTCAGACCGCCCGAAGTACGGGAGAGCTTGAGCCCGTCGGGGAGCTTCGTCTCATCCCATGCGTACTCGTACGGAGCCTTGCCGCCCGCGGCCCCGGCAATCGTGGCGATGTACGTGCTGTGGGCGCTCGCTGCCGGCAGCAGGTCGCCGTTAAACACAAGGGTGTCCCAGGCAACGACGGAGACGGAGACGCAATCACTGTCCGTCCGCTTCTCAGTGCCAAGGTAGCGTTGAGTGATGCGGCAGAAGCACTCGCCGGCCTGCTCGTCATCGAGGTCCGCGAGCGAGAGCGTCTCCCCCGTCTCGCCCTCGAGCGCCACGGCCTTGCCATTCACCATGCGGAACCACTGGTAGGAAAGCTCAACCTCGGCAGCGCACCCCGTGGACGAGGTCGCGTGGTCGGCGACGTTCTTGCCTGCCTCGGCCACAACCGAGAGCACAGCCGAATCGCCCTCATGGACGCTCACGTCCTGCGGCTGCGCGACCACACGCGGAGCGTCCGCCTTCGCAAACTCGAACGCGACCTCCTGCGATGCGGTGACATCGCTCAGCGTGACCTTGTACGCCCCGCCCTTGTAATCAGAAATGTCGAGGTCAACGGTCGCATCTGAGCCGGCCTGCGCGACCGTCACGCGCTCGAGGTAGCAGCCCTCGTCGGGCGTCGCCGAGAGGGTCGCATCCCCGCCCTCAACAACCGAAACCGAAGCATTGTCGACCGAACCGTTGACTGCCTTCGCCGTCACCTTGTAGTGCTCGGGCTTCTTCTTGACCGTCAGCGTGCCGGGGTCGACCGCGACATCAAAGTTCGGATCGGCAACCGCCGCGTCGATCTGGTACTCACCCGCCGGCGATTTCTTATTCGCCGAGCAGAAGTACGTAACCTTAACGTCCGAGGTGTCGCAACGGCTCACCAAGCTGGAGGTAAACTCGGGATTTTCCTGGCCCTCAAAGCGCTCGGCATCGTCGACCTTCACCAGCAACTGGGCAGGTGCAACGGAAACCGTCAACTCGACGTCCTCGGCGGCAAGATAGTTTCGAGACGCCTTGGCATGGGCGACGACACGTGCCGTACCGGCAGCCTTCACCGTCGCGCAACGTCCCTTAATCGAAACCGGGCTCGCATCGCCATCGGAATCGACCAGCTCAAAAGTCACGGGAGTCTGGGCAACGTTGTTAAACACAATGGGGTCTCCACCGTACACGCCCGAATAGCTTGTCGTTCCCGTAATGACCTGGCTCGCCTTTGTAATCGAGAACTCGGCGGACTCTTTACCCTGATAGTTGGAGTCAGTCACCTTAACCGTGACGCGGTAGTTACCGCTGTCGCACGGCTCCAGCGCCGTCGGACCATAGGACGTTCCATCTATACCGCGATAGGCAACGGAATAGCCAGACGCATCAAGGCCGGCAACCGCAACCGACGCACCGTGTCGTGCGCCATCGTATGTCACATCGGACGTCTCGATCGAAATATCGACCGGGGCCTTCTCGATCGTGAAGTCCCAGGAGGCATTACCGACATATCCCTTGGCGTCGAGCGTCACCACCGCACGATACGTGCCGGCATCCACCGGCGCCTGATCCGACGAGTAATGTGTGTCGCCCGTGCCAACATAGGTCAGTTTGACATCGTCCTCGCAACCCTCGGGCACGCCCGAAAGCTCCGGGGCCTGCGCCGTCGCGTTGTAGGTAAAGGTCTGGCCCTCAAATGTAAGCGGGGCTTCCTTCGCCTTCACGAGCAGCGCGAAGTGCGCATCGCACTTGTTGCCCAGGTCATCAGTGCACCTAATCTTGAAGCTATGCACACCCGTAGCCGCAGGCACGCCCGAGAGCACCAAGGCGCCCGATCCGTCATCTGCCAGCGTCAGCTGCATGCCCTCAGGAACCTCAACATCATCCAAGTTGTACGTATACGGTGCCTTGCCGCCCGTAGCGCCGGCAATCTCTGCACGGTACTCATCGTGAGCGGTCGCCACCGGCAGCACGCGCCCGTTAAACACAAGTGCTTCTCGCGGCACGATGGATACCTTCGCATGTTCGGTATCCGTCTTTGTCACCGTGCCCAGGTAGTTCTGCGTAATGCGACAGAAGTACTCGCCTTCGCCGTCGCTGTCGAGCTGGGTGATCGAAAGAGTCTCCCCCGTCTCGCCCTTCAGCGCCACCGCCTTGCCGCCATCGTCAGACACGCGATACCACTGGTAGCTCAGCTTGACGTCTGCAGCGGATCCAGAAGACACGGCCGCATGGACGCGAACGTTGCGCCCCGCCTCGGCGGCAACCGAAAGTTCAACCGGATCGCCCTCGTAAGCACTCGCATCCTGCGGCTGAGCGAGCACCTCCGGAGTCGCAGCCTTTGCGAATTCAAACGTGACCTGCTGCGGAGCACTCACGCCACTCAGCGTGACCTCATACGCCCCACCCTTATAGTCAGAAATATCAAGGTCATAGGCATTGCCGGCCGAACCGTCATCACCGGCCTCTTCGGCAACGGTCACGCGCGTCAGGTAGCAGCCCTCATCGGGCGCCGCCGAAAGCGTCACCTTGCCATCCGTGGCGACCAAAGCAGACTCCGGATCAACCGATCCGTTGACCGCTCGGGCCGTCACCTTGTACTTAGGCGCCTCCGCAAAGCGCGCCTCGACAGTCATGTTGTCCTCGGGGACAAACGTCCAGGTAGCATCCGTGCTCAGCGGCTCATCGCCCAGCGACCCGTCGTCGTTGCGTGCATACCACCCATCGAACACATAGCCCGCATCGGGAACGGCAGTCAGAGTCGTGGACTCACCGTTCTCGACTTCGTTGGTCACGGCATAGCCCAGAGATTCATCCTCGGAGGAACCCTCGACGTGTCCTCCCTGACGCGAATCCACCGCCGTAACCGTCATCGACGCCCGCTCATAAACGGCCGTAAAAGTACGGTTGCCAAACACAACGCGGTTGATCACCGGTGTGGCGCCCACAGGCATGCCGTTCTCGTCGGCCCAGTATTTAAACTTCCAACCCTTGTGCGGCACGGTAAACATAATCGCCGCGGAGTGGTAGGAGCCGCCGGTACCAAGCGCAACCATGCTAAAGCCCGCGTCCTTGGGATACGTAGCGACCTGAACATCGCAGCCCGTCTCATAGAACACGGCCGTAAGCTGCCTATTCTCCTTTGCGGTACCGATATAGAACGCGCTGTAGCTCACTGTGACACCCGCATCGTCGACCCAATGCGAGAAGTGGTACTTCTTCCACGGGATCGCGATCGCCATAAACATATCGCCCCTGTCGTATGACCTGCTACCGGCAGGAATGCCGTCGACCAGAAGGGCCGTACCGCGGAAGATGGACGAGCCGTTGACGGTAATGGTCACCTGTCCATCGGATTCGAACTGCGCGTAGTACGTTATGTCTTGCGTGACGGTCACATCGAGAGTCGTCGCGGTCTCGACAATCGAGGTGCCCTCCTTATCGGTGCTCCAGCCCACAAAGCGATAGCCCATACCGGCAACAGCGGTCAGTTCCACCTGATCGCCCACGGCAAAGCTGCCGCTGCCCGTAACACGGCAGCCCCTGCTCGATGCCTTGTCCTTCACCACGACCTCGCCCGTAACGGTCACCTCGTACGGATCGGCAAACACGGCCTGGAGCTCCAACGTATCGTCCTCGAGCCCCTCGACCATATCCTTGTCGAGCTTAACCCAACAATGGGCGTCACAGGTCAGCAGCGACTTGTTGCCCTCGGCATCCAGGACATACCAACCGACAAAACGTTTGGTTCCCGTAGGCGTAGCGTTGAGTTCGACCGTATCACCGAATTGATAGGAGCCCTCGCCGCTCAGAGTGCCAACGCTATCGTCACTCGCGCTCAAAACGACCTGATAGGACTTAGGCGTAAAGATCGCCGTATAGGTGGCGTCACCCGTGACCTTAACGGTATAGTCGGCGTTCTCGCTGACTGACTCGCCCTTGTCGTCCGTCCAACCCGCAAACGAATACCCGGTGTTGGCGATCGCACGAAGCGTTGCGCGGTCGCCGGCCTCATAGCCACCAAAGCCGCTCACGGCTCCGCCCTCGGCAGGCGAAGCAACGGTATGCACAACATACGAACCCGACGCAAAGACGGCATAGAGCGACGTGTCCTCACGCACGGTAAATCGATATGTTTTCTTGGAGCTCACGCATGTGCCATTACGGAACCAGCCCACAAAAGCCGTATCCTCGGCGGCGACCGCGCGCACGGTTGCGACCTGCCCGGCGGCATACGCCCCCGCACCCTCGACCGTGCCCATGTTCTCTTCGCAGGAGACGTCCACCGTATATTGCTTTGCCGAGAACACGGCCTGGAGCGTCGTGTCGGACGTTGGCATCACGTGATAGGTGCTATCACGGCTTACCACGGCGCCCGAAGCATCGGCCCAATACTCAAACGCATAGCCCGAAAGCGCATGCGCGGTCAGCGTGGCGGCATGCCCCGCCTCAACGGTACCCGTGCCCTCGACCCAGCCGGCGACACTCGATTCGACCAGCGAGCCGGTGCCGGAATCGACTACCGTCGTGGCGTCGACGTCATAGCTTTTCGCCATAAAGCGAGCGACGTGCACATGGCTGCGCTCCTGGTGGCAGGTGAACTCCGCATCGGCAGACTCAAACGTGCCGTCTGCCGTATACCAACCAGTAAAGACATAACCGGGATTGGGCGTTGCCTTAAGGGCAACCTCCGCGCCGCGGTCCGCAAGAACGCGGCTCGCCTTGACGGTGCCGCCCTCCGCAGGATCAGCGAGGGGCACGCAGACGGTATCGATAGGCACAAAGCCCGCGGTAATAACGCAGTGCCCGGTTTTACCGCGAGCCTTCGCAACCAACGAGGTCTCGTGCTTAAGGCTCTTCAGGCGGCCATTGACGTACCAACCCCAGAACAAAAAGCCAGGATGGGCCTTGGCCGTCAAATGAAGGGTTTCCCCTAATTTGAACTTATCGGTCGTAGGCTTCACCACAGTCCCATTGCACGTCACGGTACCGCCGAGCCATGAATCGGCGGTGACGATGACCTCGGGCTTTGAGTCGGTAAAAATCGCGGTATAGGTATCGCTCTTGGTGACCTTGACGACCAGCTCGGCGGTATCGTACTCCTTACCGGAGCCATCCTTCCAATGGTCAAAACGATAGCCGTCGTTGGCCTTTGCCTTGAGCATCACCGTATCGCCGTAGCCACAGGTAACAGAAGATGCCCCCGGGTGCCCCTCGATCTCAACGGCACCGCGCTCCACAAAGGTCTTTTTTGCCTTCGCCGTCACGGTATACGTGTTTTCCTCAAACACCGCACGCACCGTGCATTCCACGTCCTCGGGATAGAACTCAAGGTAGCTGGGGTCGGTGCCCAAAAGCAGGTCCGTCTTGGCGTCGTACCAGCCCTTAAAGGTAAATTGTTTGCTCGCCTCGGCCGTGAGTTCAATGCTCAGCGTGGCAGGCTCGCCCTTCATGCAGTAGCCCTCGCCGTGCACCAAATATTTGCCCGCCATGGCCGCGGCCGGCTCAACGACAACGTCCACCTTGTAGGCACGCGTAAACTTTGCCTGGATCACGCAGTCGGTAATGGGCTCAAAAGTATAGGAGCGCTCGCTCGAAACCAGCGTCGAGGTGGCATCCGAGCCGCCGTTGCTCAGATACCAGCCGTCAAAGATATAGCCTTCGGATGGGGTGGCTTCCGCGGTCACGCGCTCGCCTTCGGGAACCTCGAGTACCATGCCGGCAGTCTCACCGCGCTTCAGCGTAACGGTACCGCCCTCGAGCGGGTCGGCCTCGGCACGCACAGTATGCGCATCCCTGCCGTCCATTACGGCCTCGATCCGGGCATTCCCGTTAACGCGGTATTCGCAAACTTCCTGCTTGTTGGCAATCGTGATACCCTGCGCATCGGTCTCTCGCCACTCTACAAACCGGTACGTCTTCTCCGGATTGTCGGGGCGCACCTTGGGCCGCATCGTAAACGTGAGAATGTCCCCATCCTTCGCGCGAACCTTGCCATCCACGACCGGCACACCATCGCACAGAACCTCGGCGCTGTCGAAGGGATCGGTATTCACCAGGATGGTCTTATCCGCCTTACGGAAGCGTGCAACCAGATGGCGGTCGACCTCGGCCTTAAAGATATACGTACGCTCGGGCGAAACCTCGATGCCGTCCTCAAACCATCCCACAAAGGCATAGTCAGGACCCTCGCTCGCAGTGACCATAGCCTGATCGCCACGCGTAATGCTCTGCTTTACGGGGCTTGCGGTACAGCCTGTCGAAAAATCGGCCTGAATGCCATCGGCTTCGGCAACCGCCGTAATCTCGACTTTTTTCTCGAAAACGGCCGTCATTTTTACGACCTCGGGCGTCAGGTCCGTGATCGTCATCGTCTTGAGAGGAGATGTCGAGACCTCGACGCCGTTCTCTTTCCAACATACGAAGCGATAGCCGGGATTTGCGACAGCCTCGAGCGTGGCGACCGTCCCCTCATAGTGGATACCGCCTCCGGTAACGACGCCGCCCAGCTCGGGCTGCGCGGTGGCAATTATTTCGATCTTATGGTCGCCATGAGGCTTGGGCTTCTTGTGGTCGTCGATGATGTCCTTAATCTCCTTGAGCACCTTGGTGCCCACAGCGGCAACATCCTCGATGTTGTCGGCCATACCGATCTCAATCACTGCATCGGCCGCGATGGGGTCGACGATCTCGCCCAAGCCATACATGGTAGCGAGAAAGGCCGCAGCCGTAATCGCGGCGATGAGCGCGGCCTTAAGCGCCGCGAGTGACTCGTCGGGGTCAGTCGCCTCGCGGAAATGCGCGGTGTACTGCACATCCCCCTCGAGCACAAACGTGTAGGACGGACCATCGTCGCCGGTAAAGACAACGTTGCCGAGGGCATCGGTCGCGTAGTCAAACACATAGCCAGGCATTGGCACCGCCACGACCGTTACGCGCGACCCGATACCGTACAGACCGGTAGAGAGGAACTGTCCGAGCGGCTGCCCGTTCTCATCGACCCCGTCCACACTCAGCACAACGTTCGCCTGCGGAGCGCAGTAGCGCGGAGTGATCTCGATCCTAGCGTCAGTCTTGTCCTCGGACACAATCGCATCTGCCTTGTCCACCGTATAAGTAAAGTCGAGCTGATCGCTCGCGGCGTACGCATCATCGCCCTCGCCCAGATACCAGCCCAGGAAGAGAGCGTTATCCGTGGCGGCGGAAAGCTCAACCGTCTCGCCGGCATTGCGATAGCAGTTTTGCGCGGTAACGCTCAGGTGCGCAAAGTCCTGCGACGAGTCGGTCGCCTGCGCATCGTTGGCATGCACCGCATAGTCCTTGAGCTTAAAGCGAGCCTCCAGGGACAGGTCCTTATCTGGCGTAAACGTGCAAACCGCTTCCTTGGAGATGTACTTGCCGGACTCGGTGTCATACCAGCCCTTAAACGTGATGTTGTCATTGAGCATCCCCAAAGCACCGGCATCGAGCGTGACCTCGGCGCCCGCATCGATCGTCGTCGCGCCGGAAACATCGGGCAGCTCAACGCCGTCCATCAGTTTGTGTTCGCCTTTATCGATCGTTTGGGCATAGGAGATCTGGAACGACGTCGGCTCAGGCTTCTTAAGCTGTAGCGTGCCCTTGGTCTGGGTTTCAAAATGTGAATAGCCGTCGTCATACACGAGCTTTACGGGTTGTCCGTCCATCGACTCGTCGAAGACGTCACCGTCGCAGGGGGTGGCCGTAAGGTACTCGCCGAGCTCTTCCTGTATGAGCGCCTCGTAGTCCCAAATCGATACCGAATGCGGGTAATCGAGCTCGACGCTCATGCCCTCGAGCGAAATGGTGTCCCCCGGCTCATAGGTCATGTTGTTGGGGTCGCATGAGATCTCAACGTTCTCGAGCACCTTGCCCACCGGGACGGGCAGGCAGCCGTTGCACCTCTCCCAAACAGCCTTGGGCTCTCCCTTGCTGTACTTTGGAATCATCTTTGCGGGGACCATGACGGTCATGTTGTATTTGGGGAACGTGTCGGTGTTAATGAGCACCGCATGGTTGCATCCAAAGAACACGGTCTCGAGATTGGTACTGCCAAACGCCTTTTCCGGCAACTCCTCGATCTTGGAGTTATATGGCAGCGTCAGCCCGCCGCTCAAGTCGGTGCCGTAGAAGCAGGTGTGGCCAAGCGTTTCGACCGTTGTGTTGCTCTCGAGCCCTGTGGTAGCAAGGTTCGAGCAGAACCTGAACGCGCAAACGCCAATCGATGTAATGGAGGCATTCTTGTCCAGGCCGGTATCGGTCAGAGCCTTGCAGCCTTCGTAGGCTCTGTCGGGAATCGATGTGAGGCCGACAACCTTGTCGAGCCCCGTGGACACCAGCCCACTGCCGGCAAACGCGGCATAGCCCATCGAGCCAATGGTAGTTGTCTCGCTGATGTTCAGGCTCGCAAGCGACTCGCAGCCATAGAACGCCTCTTTTCCGATGGTGCCGATGGTCATACCGGAAAGGCTGATATTGGTGAGATTCGGGCAGTTATAGAAGGCGTGCAATCCGATTTTGGAAATGGAACTGTTCTCAAAGCGCACCGAGCGCAGATTGGAAGAGTCGGCGCAGAGCTGTGCGTCGACTTCATCAACCCCGTAATCGACAATCAAATTCGTTACCATTCGACCATCGACAGAGTTCTCGCGCGGGTTGTTTTCATCGATTTCTACCGTAAGATTTCCGTTTGCGTCGCACGGATACAGATAGTAGTTGGGCATGAGCTTGGCATACTCGTAGGCCGCCTGCTGCAGGTTGCCCTTGCTGTACGCGACAAGGCGCGTGTAGCCATCGTCATACACCAGCTGTATGGGTTCTCCGTCCATCGAGCCATCGAAGACGTCGCCGTCGCAGGGAGTCGCCGTAAGGTACTCGCCGAGTTCTTCCTTTATGAGGGCTTCGTAGTCGCTATCCATCGTCGAATGAGGATATTGAAACGTGGCACTCATGCCCTCGAGGGAGATCTTTTCCCCCTGCTGATAGGCCATCTTGTCGGGATCGCGCGAAATCTTTATCTTTTGGAGTACCTTACCCACGGGGACGGGCAGGCTACCATTGCAGCTCTCCCAAACCTCTTTAGGGTGGCCGCTTTCGTATTGCGAAACCATCTTGGCAGGGATCATGACAGTCATGTATTGCTTGGGAAACGTGGTGGAATTAATGAGCACAACATGGTCGCACCCAAGGTACACGGTTTCGAGCTTAGAGCCATAGAACGCACGGCTCGGCAGTTCCTCGATTTTGGAATAAAGGGGCAGCGTCAGCCCGCCGCTCATATTGGTCCCGTAGAAGCAGCCTTCGCGGAGCGTCTTGATCGTCGTATTGCTCTCAAGTCCGGTCGTCGCAAGGCGGGAGCAGTTTTTGAACGCATTAACGCCGATTGACGTGATGGATGTGTTCCCGCCCAGACCGGTATCGGTCAGAGCGCTGCAGGCATTATAAGCGTTCTCAGGAATCGAACTAAGGCCAACGACCTTGTCGAGCCCCGTAGACCGCAGCCCGCTCCAGGCAAACGCGGCATCGCCCATCGTGCCGATGGTAGCGGCGTCGTCAATATTTAGGCTCGTAAGCGATCCGCATCCAGCAAAAGCCTCTGTTCCGATACTTCCAATGGTCATACCGGAAAAGCTGATATCGGCGAGATTGGAGCACCCAGAAAAGGCGTGTAGTCCAATTGAAGAAATAAAGCTGTTCTCAAAACGCACCGAACGCAGATTGGAGGAATACTCACAAATATATCCAGGGACCCCATCCGCTCCGTAATCAACGATCAGATTGGTTACTAATTTACCGTCGACAGAGCTCCCATACGGGTCGTTTCCATCAATCTCTACCGTAACGCTTCCGCTTGC
This sequence comes from uncultured Collinsella sp., assembly GCA_900548295.1. Taxonomy (GTDB): domain Bacteria; phylum Actinomycetota; class Coriobacteriia; order Coriobacteriales; family Coriobacteriaceae; genus Collinsella. The sequence goes on along the minus strand of URKC01000044.1, from coordinate 3,159 downwards.
ATCGCACGGATACACATAGCCGTTCGGCATAAGCTTGGCATACTCATAGACCGTTGGGTCCTCATACACGAGGGGATTGACCTCGCTGTCATCGGACGAGGACTCTGACGTTGCAGGCGAGCTCTTTGCAGCATCGGAATCAGTCGCAGCACTTGTGAGGTCCTGCGCCAGGCTCGTCCCGGGGGCGTCGGATGCCGCGTTGGATGAGTCGTCCTGCGTATTACTCGTTTGGTCGGAAGACGTGGATGAAGCGCTTTCGTCCGAAGGTGATGATTCATCGACCGCGTCGGTATCGGAGCCCGAGTCGGTCTCTTGGGCCTCGCTCTCGACAGCGACCGCCCCGGCGTCATCGGCATAAGCCGCGCGGGGCGCAAGCGGTATCGAGGTCACGACCATCGCGATCGAAAGATAGACAACCAAAAACCTATAGAGGGCAGCAGTGATCCTGTTCATAGGAACCTTCCCGCAATTCGCAAAGATACAGAGTCCCAGAGTAGGCCATCATTTCACATTACCCTGTATAAGCGACAATGCGGGAAGGTAGCGCAAACGGTTTATCTAAGGGCGCAGAAGGTTGGTCTAATCGCTGCTTAAATCGCGCAAAGCGTCAATCGCGGTGTCGACTTCCTCGTCCGTGTTGAAATACCCAAACGAGAAGCGAACGACACCCTGGCGTTCGGTCCCGAGCGCGCTGTGCATGAGCGGAGCGCAATGGGCACCGGGGCGCGTCGCAATCCCCCACCCTTGCATGAGCGCGTCCGAGATCTCGGCCGAGTCGATATCACCCACGTTGAGTGAGACGATCGCCGAGCGCACGGGCTGGTCAAACGCACCGTAGAGCGCAATGCCGGGGATTTCGCGAGCACCGGCGAGGAAGCGCTCTGCAAGCGAGCGCTCATGCGCCGCAATCGCCTCGACCCCGCCTTGCGCCTCGATAAAGTCGAGACCGGCAGAAAGTCCCGCGATGCCGTGGCCGTTGAGCGTGCCCGCCTCAAGACGCGTGGGCCACTCAAGTGGCTGCAGTGGGTCAAAGCTGTGCACGCCCGTGCCGCCCATGGCCCACGGAGACACGTCAATGCCCTCCGCCACGGCCAGGCCGCCGGTGCCTTGGGGTCCCATGAGCCCCTTGTGGCCGGTAAAGCACACAATGTCGAGCCCCATGGCATGCATATCGATACGCGCCGTGCCGGCAGACTGAGAGGCATCGACGATCACCAGCGCACCGGCCGCATGGGCCATGGCCGCCACGCGCGCAATGTCGACCGCGTTGCCGGTCACATTTGAGGCGTGCGTCACCACCACGGCACGCGTACCGGGCGTGACTAGCCGCTCGAGCTCGTCGTAGTCGAGCGCGCCGTTCGCGTCGCAACCCGCATGCTCAACCGTCACACCCTGCTCTGCCGCCAAGCGATTGAGCGGACGTAGCACGGAGTTGTGCTCGAGCACCGTCGTGACCACGCGGTCGCCGGGGCGCACCACGCCACAGATGGCGGTGTTGAGCGCCGCCGTAGAGTTGGGCGTAAAGCACACATGATCAGCCCGCGGGCAGCCCAGCAAGCGCGCGAGCTTGGCACGGCAACCGTGAATCGTACGAGCGGCATCGAGGGCACCCGACGTGGCGCCGCGCCCGGCATTGCCGAGCGAGCACATCGCCCGCGTCACGGCATCGATGACCGTCTGCGGCTTGTGCATGGTCGTCGCCGCGTTATCCAGGTAGATCATCGCACGACCTCCCACATATCAATCACGGTATAGCCCTCGGTGGGAACGCCCGCCGCGGCGATGATGCGCAGCGTTGCCGGGTGGTTCGGGCAGCGCACGCCGACCGTCGGCAGACCCGCCGTCGTCTGCGCGGGGACGATATCGCGGCAGGGGAGGATCATCGTCAGCGGGCCGGGCCAGAAGCGCTCCGCGAGCAGATACGCCTGCGGCGGCACGTCATGGCAGTACCGCTCGAGCCACGAGGCATCCGGAACGTGGATGATGAGGGGGTTGTCCTGCGGACGGCCCTTGGCCTCAAAGATGTGCCGCACGGCCTCGCCGTCGAGGGCGTTCGCACCCAGACCGTAGACCGTCTCCGTCGGGATGCCGACGAGCCCGCCGCGGCGGAGAATGTCGGCGGCCGTCTGGGTGGCCTGCGGATCGGTATCGGGGCGCAGTAGGAGTGTTTTCAATGCAGATTCTTCTTTCTTGTGCCTTACAGGCCGAGATTTTCGCCCACCAGAACGACCTTGATGCGGTTGGGGTTCATGGAAAAGCGCGTGACGACGATCTGCGCGCAGCTGCACTGGGGGCTGACGCAGTCGGCGCAGCAGCCGGTCGTGTTGCAGGGAGTCTTGACGTCGAAGCGCTGAAGATTCGCGGGCGCGGCGATATGGCGCGCGCGGGCGATGGCATCGTCGAGCGTGCCGACGACCTTGTTCATGCCGGCGATGACGATGACCCGCCGCGGGCCGAAGCACAGCGCCGCCACGCGGTTGCCGTTGCCATCGATGTTCACGAGCTGGCCGTCCTCGCTGATGGCGTTGCTGCTCATGAGGAACGTGTCGCAGGTGAGCGCCTTGCGCATGAGTTCCTGCCGCTCGGCGGGGGTGGCGGCGGTGTCGCGGTCGATGACGGGCTGGCCGCGGCGGCGCAGCAACTCCTTCAGGTTCATCTCGTCGGCGGTCATGGCGCCGCCCCAGGAGACGACGTCCTCCGGCGCGATCAGCTCGAGCACCTTCTGCACGCCCTCAATCGCGGTGGGACAGTAGAATGCCTCCATGTTGCGGCGGCTGAGTGCCGCGGCGGTCAGTTCCTCGGCGAGCCCCTGCGCGTCCCCGCGCCAGGAGCGGATGAGCTTCGTTATCCATTCGCTGCCGTCCGCCGCCACTCCGTCGGATATCATGACAACGGTGTCGCCCTCGCGCAGCTCCGCGCCCGCCTTTGAAAACCCTATGCGGCTGAGTATGCCCGCCGGGAGCGACGGCAGCTCGAGTATCGCGGTGCGCCCGGAGCGCTTTATGAAGCAGGGCGCCGCGCCGGCCTTGAAGAAGCTTATCTCGCCCGAATACAGGTCGAGCGACGCTATGTCGAGGGTCGCAAGGCTCTCGTCTTCGCTCTTGGCGATGAGCGCGGTGTTGACCGTTCTGAGCGCCGCCTCGCAGGAGAGCCCCGAAC
>URKC01000043.1:0-18847 GCA_900548295.1 uncultured Collinsella sp. | reverse complement strand
TGAGGCCCGTCTTTCCTGCTCCTGCGGAGCAACGGAAAGGCGGGCCTCGCGCTGCGGAGTGTTTTCAAAACCAAGCCCGGCCCCGGCCTGCATTGACACAGCTGGCGGTTCTTGGGCATCGCTTGCTGGCGGGGTTCCTTTGCTGAAATGGACTTGGCCGAAAGGGCCGCTGGTCCCGGTCGCTGGTTCGCGCTTTGCGTGAACTCCGCGCTACTGTGGGTCAGTTAGGCTTCTGTTTTTGGACCCGCTACATCTTCCCGCCTCAGCATCGACCTTAGCTTCTCGAAACTCTCCTCGCTCAGGCAGTGCTCCATGTGACAGCCCTCTTGCGAGGCAACCTCGGGCGTTACGCCTGCGTCCTCTAGCAGACCTACAAAAAAGCAGTGGCGCTCCCACATTTGACGGGCAACCTCAAGACCGCGTTCCGTCAGATGCACGTCGCGTTTGCCCATCTCCACGTAGCCGGTGCTCTCCAAGGCCGCCATGGCTTTAGAGACGCTTGCTTTGGTTACGCCCAAGTATTCGGCAACGTCGATCGAGCGCACGATGCCCTGACGTTCCGATAGAACGTAGATCGATTCGAGATAGTCTTCTCCGGATTCACGCAGGGCCATGGGCCGCCTTTCGCGATGGCTTCTAGTTAGCCTTTGGATACTTTTGCTTGATTTACTTTACCGCAAAAGTTGCCCATGTCTTACTACTTTGCCTAAAAGTTAGCCGTGTTTCACAAAACGTGCGGGACGAAAACAAAATGGGGACGCCCCGCAAGGAGTGTCCCCAGGCGCCGGGTGCCGGCCCGCAGTTACATCAGCCCAAAGTGCTTGGCGGCGTTGTAGATGCCGTCGTCGTCCACGGCGGTCGTAACGTAGGTCGCTGCGGCCTTCACGGTCTCCTGCGCGTTGCCCATGGCCACACTTGTGCCCACGGCCGAGAACATCGACAGGTCGTTCTCGCCGTCTCCAAAGGCGATCGCCTCGCTCGCGTCGATGCCCAGGCGCTCCAGCGTCGCCGCCACGCCCAGGTCCTTGCCGCCGTTGGCCGGAATAATGTCGCAGAACAGATCGCACCAACGCGTGGTGAGCGAATGCGACACGGCATCGGTCACGATATGCTCGTCGGACGGATCCACAAAGGCGCAGAACTGGTAAACCGGCGCATCGAAGGCGTGATCAAACGGCTCCTCGTGGTAGACGATTCCCGCGTTGCTGCCGGCCGTCACCACGCGCTCGGACAGGCGGTTCACAAACGAGTTCTCGCCCTGCATGCACAGCGAGTCGTAGCGTCCCTGCGCCACCTGGTCCACAATCACCGCAACATCGTCCGGATCAATCGGGCAGCTACGGTAGACGCCCCCGGCATCAAAGCAGTGCTGGCCCGAGAGCGTAATGTACGCATCCCAGCCCAGGTCGAACAGCCAGTCCGGCATCTGGTAGGTCGGACGGCCCGTGGCGATCACGCACGCAATCCCCTGCTCGTGAAAGCTGTCGAGTACCTGCTGCGCCGACGCCGGAATCCGGTGGGTCTTAAAGCTCAGCAGCGTGCCATCGATATCGAAAAACGCGGCCTTGATCATCCTCGTCTACTCCTCGCCCTCGAGCTTTTCGCTCGCCTCGAGCCACGCCATCTCCAGCTCATCCATGGCGGCGTGAGCCTCGTCGATCTTTGCCTGCTGCTCGCCCAGTGCCGTGTAGTTGGTGGGATCGACCTGAGCCATCGCGGCCTCGGCCTCCTCCACGCGAGCGCGCTGCGTCTCCATCTTGCGCTCGAGCGAGCTCACCTCGCGACGGAGCTTCTGGCGTTCGGCGTTGGAAAGACCGTTGGGCTGCCCGCTCGTCTTGGGCTTTTCAGCCGCAACCGCTGCAGCGCCGGTGTCGAACGTGCCGGTCTTAGCACTCGGCGCGCCCACGGGCTCGCCCTCGGCCGTGGCGTTGCACAGGCGCAGGTACTGGTCGACGCCGCCGGGCATATGCGTCAGATGACCGTCAAGCAGCGCCCACTGCTGGTCGGTCACGCGCTCCATCAAGAAGCGGTCGTGCGTCACCAGGATCAGCGTGCCCGGCCAGCCGTCGAGCAGGTCCTCGACAATCGCCAACATGTCGGTATCCAGGTCGTTGCCCGGCTCGTCCAGAATAAGCACGTTAGGCTCGTCCAGGATCGTCAGCAGCAGCGACAGGCGACGGCGCTGCCCACCCGAAAGGTCGCCGATGCGGCTCCAGAGCTGCTGCGTCGTAAAGCCCAGGCGCTCGCAAAGCTTCTCGGGCGAGGTCTCCTTGCCGTCGATGACGTAATACTTCTTATAGTTGCTCAGCACCTCGCGGATCGTGTCGCCCATGTAGGGCTCGAGCTCCTCGAGCTGCTGCGATAGCACGCCAAAACGCACTGTCTGGCCGATCTTCACGCGGCCACGCAGGGGCTCAATCTTGCCCCTGATCACATCGAGCAGCGTCGACTTGCCGGCGCCGTTCTCGCCCAAAAGACCATAGCGGTCGCCCGCACCAATGAGCCAGGTCACGTCAGTCAGCACCTGCTTGGGCGCGCCGCCGGCATCCGCATAGCCGGCGTCAACGTCGATCACGTCGATGACCTGCTTGCCCAGGCGGCTCACGGCGAGGCGCTTGAGCTCCAGCTCGTCGCGCACGGGCGGCACATCGGCGATCAGCTCGCGGGCGGCATCCACGCGAAACTTGGGCTTGGTGGAACGGGCCTGGGCGCCACGGCTCAGCCACGCGAGCTCCTTACGCGCCATGTTACGACGGCGCTCCTCGGTAACGGCGGCCATGCGGTCGCGCTCCACACGCTGCAGGATGTATGCCGAGTAGCCGCCCTCGAAGGGATCGACCTGGCCGTCGTGGACCTCCCACATGCTGGTGCAGACCTCGTCTAAGAACCAGCGATCGTGCGTGACCACGAGCATGGCGCCCTGACCGCGCTGCCAACGGGCCTTTAAGTGACGCGCGAGCCAGTTGATGGTGCGCATGTCCAGGTGATTAGTGGGCTCGTCGAGCATGAGCACGTCGTAGTCACCGATCAGCAGGCGCGCGAGGTCCACACGGCGGCGCTGGCCACCCGAAAGCTCGCCCACCGTGCCCTCCCAGGGCACATCGCTCATGAGGCCGGCCAGAATCTGGCGCGTACGCGGGCTCGAGGCCCACTCGTACTCGGGCGTGTCGCCCACAACGGCATGATGCACGGTATCGGTGTCGACAAGCTGGTCTTTTTGACCGAGCAGGCCGATCGTGGTGCCGCGGCGATGCGTCACGCGGCCATCGTCGGGCTCCAGCGTGCCCGCGAGCACACTCAGCAGCGTCGACTTGCCGTCGCCGTTTTTACCGACGATGCCAATACGGTCGCCCTCGGCCACGCCGAGCGTTACGCTATCGAAAATATGCTTGGTGGGAAACTCTAGGCTGACGGAATCGCATCCCAAAAGAATCGCCATATGCCCTGCTCCTTCGTAGAAATTCAACGTTGTCCATGATAGCAGCGAGCCCCACCCGAAAACCTACCAAAAAGGGACAGGTTTATTTTGGCAGGTTTTATCTGGTCAAACGCCGGAACACCCAAGTGCGTACTATGGTAAAACGTTAAACCTGCCAAGATAAACCTGTCCCTTTTTGGCAGGTCGACGGCCGCACACGGCACAAAAAGGCGGGCCATCTCCCGCAAGAGATGACCCGCCTCTCCAATCAGTCCCGTGGCGACCGTGGCCGCCACGGGCCTCAAGCATGTCCCGGACTAGGAGAACATGCCGGTGAGGTAATCATTCAGCCGCTGATCCTTGGGCCGTTGGAAAATCTCGTCAGTCTCGTCGTACTCGACCATATCGCCCATGTAGAAGAACGCCGTGCGGTTGGACACGCGCGACGCCTGTTCCATGTTGTGCGTCACGATGACGATGGCGCGCTCGGCCACAATCGACGACATAAGGTCCTCGATCGCCAGCGTCGAGATGGGGTCGAGCGCCGAGCAGGGCTCGTCGAACAGAATCACGTCGGGGTTAAGCGCCAGCGTGCGTGCGATGCACAGGCGCTGCTGCTGACCGCCTGAAAGCGCATAGGCGCTCTTGTCGAGCTTGTCCTTGACCTCGTCCCACAGCGCCGCGCCGCGCAGACTCTCCTCGACCATGCGATCGAGCTCGTCACGGTCGGTGATGCCGTGGCGCTTAGGCGCAAACGTGATGTTGTCGCGAATGGACTTGCGGAACGGGTTGGGCTGCTGGAACACCATGCCAATGGAACGGCGCAGCTCGTACGTGTTCTCGGTCTTGGTGTTCACGTTGCGCCCGCGGTAGTTGATCTCACCCTCCACGCGACAACCGCGAATTTCGCGATTCATTAGGTTGAGGCTTCGCAAGAAGGTCGACTTGCCGCAGCCCGAAGGCCCGATGAGCGCCGTGATCTCACCCTTGTGGAAGTCGAGCGACGTATTGTGCAGCGCATGGTGGTCGCCATAGTACACGTTGACGTCCTTGGTGGAGATCACGACCTCGTCGCTCACGGCCTTGCCGCTCACGCGAACGCGCTTTTCGCTCTCCCCCACACTCGACAAAAAGTCCTGGGTCTCGGACGTGGCCGCCTCGGTTGCGGGCGTTGCATTCATCTCGCTCATTCGGCCGTCATCTTCCTCGCCAGTTGCTTGCCCACGATGCGGGCGATTACGTTAAACAGCAGCACGCAGACCATCAGCAGAGCGGCGGTGCCCCAAACGATCTGCTGGGCCTCGGGGCTGCCCTCGCCGTAAATCTTGTAGATATGCACGGCGAGCGACTCACCGGGGCGGAACACGTTCCAGGCGCAAGTGGGGCTCGACAGGTTAAAGCTCAAGAAATTCAGGCGAACTGGCGAGCTCATGCCCGAGGTAAAGAGCAATGCTGCGGCCTCGCCAAAGACACGGCCGGCCGAAAGCACGATGCCGGTCACGATGGCGGGCATGGCCTCGGGAATCAAGATGTGCAGCGTTGCCTCCCAGCGGGTGAGGCCCATGGCCAGGCACGCATCGCGCTGGGCCTGCGGCACGTCCTCGAGCGCCTGCTGAATCACGCGCACCAGGATGGGGATGTTGAACATGGTGAGCGCGACGGCACCGGAGATGATGGAGTACTTCCAGCCCAGCTGCACCGAGAACACCAGAAAGCCGAACATGCCGACGACGATGGAAGGCAGCGAAGACAGCGTCTCAATGGCAGTGGAGGCAATGTCGCGGACGGGTCCGTCGGGTGCGTACTCAACCAGGAAGACTGCGCCGCCCAAGCTGATGGGCACCGAGATGACCAGGGTGATTAGCAGCAGGTAGAACGAGTCGAACAGTTGATAGAGCACGCCACCCTGGGTGCCGTTGGCGCGCGACGGCTCCGTGAGGAAGCCCGGCTTAAACAGTGTCGAGATGCCCTCGAACAGGATATAGGCCACCATGGAAACGACGATGAGCATGACGATGGCAACGATCGCCGTCAGCACGCCCGTGGCGATGCGGTCCTGCTCTTGGACACGCCCGAGTCTCGCCTCGTCGATGTGGATGCGCGTGCTAGCCACGAGCCTTCGCCCCCTTGCGGCCAATGAGATGGATGATCAGGATGAAGATGAGGCTCATGCCCATCAGTAGCAGACCGAGCGCCCACAGGACGTCGTCCTGGGCCGAGCCCTCGGCATAGACCGCCATGGACGTGGTGAGCGTGGTGGTGATGGTCGACGCCGGCGACAGTAGCGACGTCGGCATGGCCTCGATACCGCCGATGACCATGCGCACGGCGAGCGTCTCGCCAAAGGCGCGGGTCATGCCAAGGATGACTGCGGTCATGAGCGATGGCATGGCGGACTTGAGCACCACGTGCCAGATGGTCTGCCAGCGAGTGTAGCCCAGCGCGAGCGAACCCTGACGGTAGCTATCGGGCACGGCGCGCAGGCCGTCGACAGAAAGTGTGGTCATCGTCGGCAGGATCATAACGGCCAGCACGATGGCGCCGGGCAGGATGCCCAGGCCCGTGCTCACGCGGAAAACGCTCTTCATAAGGCCGACGACCACGTGGAAACCGATCAGGCCAAAGACGACCGAGGGAATACCGGTCAAAAGCTCAATAAGCGGCTGAAAGATCTTGGAACCAAATTTGGGCTGGATCTCGACCGCAAAGATGGCAGAGCCGATGGCGATGGGCAGCGCGATGAGCGTAGAGAGCACCATGACCGAAAACGAGGTGATGATCAGGGGCAGGGCGCCGGTATAAGGCAGGCCGTTTTCGGCCGTGTTGGCCAGGTCCCACTTGGTGCCGGTAAAAAACTCGATGACCGAGACGCCGTCCTTGACAAAAGCCGAGAGGCCCTTTTGGGCGACCATAAAGATGAGCGCAGCAACGACAAGCGTCACGAGCGCTACGCACGCGCCCGTGACGCCCAGGCCCACGTTCTCAAGGTCGCGCTTTGGCAGCTGTTTTGCCATTGCAAACCTTTCCGGGGGCGATTACTTATTTAGCGGAGACCTTGCCGCTGGCGTCCTTGACGACCTTCATGGCAGAGACGGGGATGAAGCCCTGCTCCTCGACGAGCTTGCCCTGGACGTCGTCGGAGAGCATGAACTCCAGGAAGGCCTTGGTAGCCTCGTCGGCGTCCTTAGAGCAGTACATGTGCTCGGTAGCCCAAATCTTGAAGGAGTTGTCGGTGACGTTCTTGCTCTTGGGCTCGACGCCCTCGACCTTGACGGCGTTGAACTTGGAGTCATCGAAGTGCGAGAAGTCGAGGTAGGAGATGGCGTTGTCGGTGCTGGCGATCTGAGTCTGGACGTCGCCGGACTTGTCGAGCTCGGCGTCGCCCTTAAAGTCGACAGCCTCGTCGCCAAAGACGGCAGCCTCGAAGGTGGCGCGGGTGCCGGAGCCGGCCTTGCGGTTGAGGACGACGATGGTGGCGTCGTCGCCGCCGACCTCCTTCCAGTTGGTGATCTGGCCGGAGAAGATGCCCTTGAGCTGCTCGAGGGACAGGTCGTCGACCTTGACGTTCTTGGAGACGACGGGGCCCATGCCCACGACGGCGACCTCGTGGTCGACGAGGTTCTTGACCTGATCGGCCTCGAGCTTGCTCTCGGCGAAGACGTCGGAGTTACCGATGGTGACGGTGCCGGCGGCAACAGCGGTCAGGCCCTTGCCCGAACCGTTGCCCGAGCCGGAGATGGAGACGTCGGGGTTGGCATCCATGAACTTCTCGGCAGCGGCCTCGACGAGAGCCTGGAACGAGGAGGCACCGTCGTAGGTCACCTCGCCGGAGACGGACTTGGCAGCAGCGGCGCTACCCTTGTCGGCGGCGTCGGATGCGCCGGAGCCGCCGCAACCAACGAGACCGAGACCAACGATGCTGGCAAGACCACCAGCGAGGCCGAGGAACTGACGACGAGAATAAGCCTGATCGAGCATGATCTTCCTTTCGTACATGCGACTCGCGGGCACCCTGCCCGCTTTGCTGTTAGGAACGATACGGCCCCGATCGGGCAGCGCCCGCGCCAACTGCGGTTTCTTACGGGTATTTGATAGACCCTTACCGCAAGCTCTACCCAGCCTTTACAAACGGATAACAATCCAGCGCCGAACATGGCGCGCCTTTTACACCAATAAAAACAAAGTTGCGGTGAAATAGTTCCTGCTTGGCCATCAAATGGCCCATTCTAGGAACTATTCCACCGCAACTTAAAAAGCCCGGACGAAAGGGGTGCTAAGTTGTTAAAACGCCGCAGCTTTAAAGCTCAAGCTCGTTCAAACGTAAGATTGCCACGATGTAGATCTTGAGCGCCTGCTTGAGCTGTTCCTCGTTGGCGCACTCGTTGGGACCGTGCATCTGGCCGCCCCACTCGGGCAGCTCCAGACCGGTCTCCTCGGGGCCAAACGAGACGGCGCGGGCAAAGTTGCGCGCGTACGTGCCGCCGCCCATGGCAAAGGGCTCAGCATGCTTGCCCGTAAACTCGTTATAGGTATCAATAAGCGCCTTCACGGCCGGATCGTCGGCAGAGACCGAGAACGGCACCTTCGCACGACCCACACGGCACGTCACGCCAAAACGGCCCACGAGCGGATCGAGCTGCTCGCGGATGGTATCGGCACTCGTGCTGTCGGGGAAGCGCACGTCGATGACCTGCTCGATGTGGCCATCCACCACACGGATGACGCCGGGATTGCAGGTGAGCGGGCCAAACGCGGGGCTCGTCGCATCGATGCCCAAGCCGCGGCCATAGGCGTCCGCATGCACAAAAGCCAGGAACTTGACGAACTCGTGCTCGGCAGGTCTCAGCAGGCGCTCGTCGCGCGCACCAAACGCATCCTCGGCCTCGCGCAGATACGTCACGATGAGGCCGACGGCATTGATCGTTCCCTCTGGCATCGAGGCATGACCGCCAATGCCGTGGGCGAAAATCTGGGCATGTCCGTTGTCGAGTGCTGTGATCTCCAGGCGGTCGGCGTTCTCGACCGGTGCCGGCAGCTCATCGGCGTCAATCGCAAGCTCGCAGATAGACTGCGACGGAATGGCGTTGCTCGCCTCGGCACCGCTCCAGGACACAATACGGCCGCCGTCGATCTTGGAGCTCACAAATGTCGCCCCAAACTGGCCCTTCTCGGCATTGCAGACCGGAAACTCGGCATCGGGCGTAAACAGAAAGTCGGGGTCTGCGTGGTTCTCCAGATAATGGTGAACGTCGGACATGCCCACTTCCTCATCGCAGCCCAGCAGCGCGCGGAAGGTATAGCGCGGCACGATGCCGTGTTTGAGCAGATAAGCGCCGGCGTAGAGCGACAACACCGCCGGGCCCTTGTCGTCAATCACGCCGCGACCGAGCAGCCAGCCCTCGCGGCGCTCCATCGCAAACGGGTCGGTGTTCCAGCCGGGGCCTGCGGGCACCACGTCCACGTGGCAGATGGTCGCGAGTTGCTTGTCGCCGCGGCCCGGGATATCGGCAATGCCCACATAGCCCTCGTCGTCGCTCGTCTGGTAGCCGAGCTTCTGCGCGATGCCGAGCGCGCAATCGAGCGCGTCGCGGACCGGGCGGCCAAACGGCGCGCCGGGCTCCGCATCGGCAGAAACTGCCACGGACGGGTAGCTCACCAACTGCTCGATATCGGCGACGACATCTTCCCAGACCTCGTCGACATATTCGGCAACGCTCTGCTCCACCTGATTCATGGACGACCTCCTTACCAATGAGCGGCGAGCGCGCTCGCCCCTCACATTACGTCATTAGATAGCGAAAAGTTTAGCAAGCTCGGCCACCGAGTGCACCACCGCATCGGCACCCGCCGCCTCGTGCTCGCCCGGCGCCGCCGCGCCCGAATAGATGCCGATGCACGGCACGCCAATTGCGTGCGCGCCCTCCACATCGTTAAAGCGATCGCCGATCATCACGGCATCGTCGGCCGTCGCGCCGAGCGCCGCCAGGGCATCGCGGACCGAATCGGCCTTGGTCTCGCGTCCCTGCGGCGGATTCATGCCAATCACCGCCTCAAACTGAGAGAGCCCGAGCTCACGCACCATGTCGATGCACTTGGCCTCCATGCGCGACGTCGCCACGGCCATACGTTTGCCTTGGGCGACCAACCCATCCAGCAGCTCGGGGACCCCATTGAACACAGGATACTCCTCCGGTCCCAGTTCATCAAAAAAGGCGCGGTACTCATCGGCCGCCACAAGCGACTCCTCGCGGGAAAAGCCGTAAAAGTCGTGAAAGCTCTTCCACAGGGGCGGCCCGATCATGCGGCGCAGATCACCCATCTGCGCCTCCGAAAACCCGCGCGCAGCCAGCGTCTTGTGCGTCGAGGTCATCACCGCCCGGCCCGTATCGGCCACCGTGCCGTCAAAATCGAACAGCACGACCGGCCGTCTGCCTATCTCCAACGCCTCCATCGGCATTCCTCTTCCCCAGTTGATGATTTCCACACCGACACTTCAAACTGTTGACTATTCAACAATTGAACCTAGTAATGTGGAACGACTCCACTATACTTGTCGCACTTTGCTCTCAGAAGGCGGCGCGCAAGCGCCCCAACGAAAGGTGCAATTATGTCTTTTGCCATCATAACCGACTCCACGTCGGACATCTCCCCCGCCCGCGCCCAAGAGCTCGGCATTTACGTGATTCCGCTGCATGTGATTATCGAGGGCGAGGACCTGCTCGACCAGGTACAGATCACCGCCCGGGAGTACGTCGCCCGCATGGCTGGCTCCGAGCAGCTGCCGCACACCTCGCAGCCGAGCGCCGGCGAGTTCAAGGCGCTCTTTGACCGCGTGCTCGCCGACGGCCACGATAGCGCCATCTTCATCTCGCTGTGCAGCGAGTGGTCCGCCTGCTATGCCAACGCCAGCCTGACGGCCGAAACGCACGAGCTCGACGTGCGCTGCATCGACTCGCGCACCGGCTCGGGTGCCGAGGGCCTGCTGGTGGAGTACGCGCTGGCTATGCGCGAGGACGGCCGCAGCCTGGACGAGACCGAGGCGCAGATCCGCGCGGCCCTGCCCGACGCCCACCTGCTGCTGATTCCCCGCACGCTCGAGAACCTCGTTAAGAACGGCCGCGCGCCCAAGCTCGCCGGCCAGCTCACGCAGATGCTCAACATTCGCCTGGCCGTTTCGCCGGAGTGGAAATCGGGCGAGATCAAGGCCATCAAAAAGGGCCGCGGCGCCAAGCGCATCGTCGCCAACACCATGGCAGATTGCCTCGCGTTTTTGGACGAGCACCCGGGCTCAAGCGTGCGTGTGCTCACGACCGGCGCCGCCGAGGAGCAGGAGCTTGTCAACGAGGCACTCGCGGGCCAGGATTACGTAGACGCCGGCACTGGCCCCATCGGCTGCACCATCGCCACCCATGTAGGCGTCGACGCCATCGCCATCAGCTACTGTCCTCGTTACCAGCCCATCCACTAGGGGCACCTTTACCACTTGCGGTGGAATAGGAACTGTTTTTGGCTTATCAGCCGCAAATCAATCCCTATTCCACCGCAACTTAGAAATCGGCGATCAGCCCAGCGGACCCTGAAACAGTTCCTGATGAGTGCCCATTCTCACCAGCCTAATCACTGGGTTAGTCTTATGGGGAAGATAAAGAACGACCACATCGACCAAGCCATCGGATAGGTGGAAATCGATGTGGCCGTTGTAGTTTCCGCCCGGGTTTGAGAGCTCGTGGGCGCCATACTCCGCCGGAAGTGACCCATGAGCCACAAGCTCTGCAACCGCCGCTTTAAACTCACTTTTTAGCTGCGGATGCATGCGCATCGTTCGTTTGTAGTCCACCTTAAATTGAGCCTCGACTTTAATCTCGAACATCGCTATTCCTCATCGAGGAATGACATAAGCTCATCAGCGTTATTGAATGACAGGCTATCGTCCGGCAAAATCCCCAGCTCATGAGCCTCGGCGATCACCATGGCGCGCCTCGTCACCTCGTTGGGCACCTCCGCCCTTCCTACAATCTCAAAAGGAATCTTTCGCTGATTTACTAGCTGCCGAACGGCAAGATTGAGATAGGAATTGAGGCTGAGGCCGACCGAATCCAAGAACTCAGTCGCCTGCTCCTTGAGCCCCTCTTCGATTCGAACCGTCGTAGGCTTAACTGTTGCTGTAGACATTTGCGACCTCCTCGCCCTCGTCTTTTACACCAGTATACCCAATATAAATGGCAATCTGATGTTAGATAACATCAGATTGCCATGCGTATTCATGTCGCGTGGGCACGATTGATCTACATCAGCCCGCTGAGCGCAATGTCAACGGCCTCGTTGAGGTCGTCGGTAATGTGTACCAGATCCGGATCGAGCGGACTGATCATGCCGGCGTCCATCACCGGACCGTTGAGCCAGTCGAACAGGCCCTGCCAGTACTCGCTGCCCACCAACACGAGCGGCATGCGCTTGACCTTGTGCGTTTGCACCAGCGTGAGAACCTCGAACATCTCGTCGAGCGTGCCAAAGCCGCCGGGAAATACGATGGCGCCCGAGCTGTACTTAACGAACATGGTTTTGCGCACAAAGAAGTAGCGGAAGTCTATGCCGAGGTTCACGTATTTGTTGAGCCCGTGCTCGTGCGGCAATTCAATGCCTAGGCCAACTGACTTGCCGTTGACACTCGCCGCTCCCCTGTTGGCCGCTTCCATGATGCCAGGGCCGCCACCGGTGATGACCGCCACGCCACGTTGCGCGATCTTGCGCCCGACGGTGCGCGCCGCCTTGTAGAGCGGATCGGTCTTGGGCGTGCGGGCGCTACCGAAGATAGTCACCGCAGGTCCAAGCTCGGCAAGTGCGCCAAAGCCATCGACAAACTCTGCCTGAATTCGCAGCACGCGCCAGGGGTCGGCGTGCAGCCAGTCAGTCGACTCCTCGGGCGCCAGCAGGTTGGCGTAGGTGTTGTCCTTAGGAATCATGGGGCCGCGCATGACCACGGGGCCGCGGCGGTACGTCTCGTCGTAGGCAGGCTCGCCCTCGACGTTCTCATTCTTAATCATGGGTACTCCTATCGAGAAAAAGAAAAACGGGCGGGGTCGACGCCATGCGTCAAACACCCGCCCGAACATCAACTATTCGGTATGGTACCCACGATGCATCAAGCACTTACAAGCTATCGGCCAGCGGTCGCGCAGCCGGTGTCAGCGAATGTGACGACCGGCTGGCGCTCGACCATTGCCGTTGCCCACGCTCTGCAAGCGTGTCTGTCGCCCTTAGTAATCCACCGCGGCAGGACTATTCATCCAATCGCTCACGAATGCGCCGTAGCGGCCCTCGATAATGGCCTGGCGGGCACGCTGCATAAGGTTGAGCAGGTAGTAGATATTGTGCATCGAAAGCAAAATGCCGCCGAGCATCTCCTTCTGCGTGACCATGTGGCGAATGAGCGCGCGGCTGTAGCCGCCCGTGCACACCGGGCAGGTGCAGGTGGGGTCGATGGGGCCGTCGTCGTGCGCAAAGCGCGCGTTACGGAAGTTAAGGCGACCTTCACTGGAGAACGCCGTACCCATGCGACCGGTGCGCGTCGGCAGCACACAGTCGAACATGTCGATGCCCACGCCCACGCCGCGTACGAGCGTGGTGGGGTTGCCGACACCCATCAGGTAGCGCGGCTTATGCTTGGGCATGTACTCGCTCACGAGCGGCGCCAGGGTCTCGAACATGGTCTCGTGATCCTCGCCCACCGAATAGCCACCGATACCATAGCCCGGGAAGTCGCCGCACTCCTCCAGATGGCGCAGCGAACGCAGGCGCAGATCCAGGTGCATGCCGCCCTGAACGATGCCAAAGAGCGCCTGGTCATCGCGGGTATGCGCCTTATAGCAGCGCTCGGCCCACATGCTCGACAGCTCAACGGCGCGCTCAACGTAGGCGCGCGTGGCGGGATAGCCCGGGCACTGGTCGAGCTGCATGCAGATATCGGAGCCGAGTTTCATGGCGATTTCCATGTTGTCCTCGGGCGTCCAAAACACGTGGCGGCCGTCGTAATCGTTGACGATAAAGCGCACGCCCTCATCGGTGAGCTTGACGGCATCGTTGTGGCTGAAGACCTGGAAACCGCCCGAGTCGGTGAGGATGGGGCCGTGCCAGTTCATGAACTTGTGCAGGCCGCCCAGCTCGGCGATGGTATCCTCGCCGGGACGCATGGACAGATGATAGGTATTGGCGAGCACGATCTGGGCGCCGAGCTTCTTGACAGTCTCGGTAGGAATGCCCTTGACGTTTGCCTTGGTGCCCACGGGCATAAAGATCGGCGTCTCGATGTCGCCGTGCGGGGTGTGCAGTACGCCGGCGCGCGCGTGCGTCGTCGGATCCTCGGCAATCAGGTCGAATTTAAAAAGGTTCTGGTCCATAAACTGGAACTCCTTGGTTGCGGTTCATACGCAAACCATTATACGGGCAACCCGCAAGAAGCACCGACTCGACAGAAACTGGTGCGAGAAGGATACGGCAGGGACACGGCAAATGAGCGTGGATTTTTGGACGCTTACCGGATGAGCGTGGATAATCTCCCACTTTTGCCCAAAGCACAGCCCAAAAACGGGAGATTATCCACTTTCATTCTGCGGGCACTCATTTAAGTACGTCCCCGATGAGTGGAGCTATTTACCAGCCACGCCAACGCCGATGTTTTGGCAACGCCGATGTTTTGACAACGTCAGCGAGCGGTCACCAGGGCGAACAAATTGGCATGAAAAGAGGGCGGCATTGACCTTCTGGTCATGCCGCCCTCTTTGAATGACAAGTTGTCGCCCTGGTGACCGCGCAGCGTCGACCCGTTACGCGGTTTGGTAAAACCGCGTAACCCTACGGACGCTGGCCCATGCCACCCTCGAGGGTGACGGTCTCGCCGTTCATATACTTAAAGTCGGGACCGCAGAGCTGAACGACAACGCGGCCGATTTCCTTCTCGACGTCGCCGTAGTGGCCTGCCGGCGGCATGTGGACGTTGGCCTTGAACGCCTCGGGATAGGCATCCTGGAAGTTCTCGAGCGCGGCGGTCCAAGCAAGCGGGCAAACGATATTGACGTTGATGCCGTCCTTGCCCCACTCGTTGGCGGCAACGCGAGTCAGACCACGGATGCCTTCCTTGGCGGCGGCATAGCTGCACTGGCCGTAGTTGCCAAACAGGCCGGCGCCCGAAGCAAAGTTGACCACGGAGCCCTTGGTCTCCTTCAGGTGCGGATAGGCCTTCTGCATGTACAGGTAGGTGGCATACAGGCCAGAGTAAATGGCCAGGTTAAACTGATCCATGGTGTGATCGGCAATGGTCACGCCCGAGGCGCTGGCCTGAGCGTTGTTGACGACGGCGTCGATGCGACCGAACTCCTCAATGGCCTTGTCGATGACGTTCTGGACGACAGCCTCGTTGTCCTGACCAGCAGAAACATCGGCCTGAACAGGCAGAACCTTGACACCGTACTCGGCCTCAAGGGATTCCTTGGCGGCCTCGAGCTTGGCGACGTTGCGGCCGGTGATGACGAGGTTTGCGCCCTCCTTGGCAAAAGCGATATCGATGCCGTAGCCGATGGAACCAGCGGAGCCGTCCTTAAGCGTGGCCTTGCCGCCGCCGGTAACGATCACGGTCTTACCAGTGAAAAGTCCCATACAAAGTCCTTTCAAATCGCGACGGGCCTGCCCGTCGACTGCGCGCATCCAACTTCACGCGCCAAAAGCTGAAATGCAACTTTAGCGGGTTCAAGCGAAAAATAAAGCCCATGGCAGGCGAACGGCGCAACGTCTTTCGGCGAAGGGAATGTCAAGTACAAACTGGATAAAGTGGCCGAGTTTTTGCTATCGACGCGAGCCATCGAACACGTTTTGAAACTTTGCTGCAGCGCGCGGGATGTCGGCGCGAGACTTTATCATAGGGTGACAAACAACGATGAGGAGCACATGCCTATGACAGACGAGCTGGACCCCCAGACTCAACAGCATATTGATAATTCCGCAGACGTCACTGCAGATGCTGACGCTGTGACCTGCGATGATATTGGCCTCGACGACCCCATCTTAGACGAAAGCGCTACGGCGGAAACCCCCGGCGCCGAAGATGCAGGCGAGCAAAACGACGATGCGCCCGCTCAGGACGACCACCCCATACAGGATGCTGCTCCGCAAGCTGCGGGCCCTATCGAGGTTTCTTCGGAAGAAGAGCTCGACGCCGTCATGGACTCCATGATGGATGCCGTCAAAGCGATGAAAGACGCCGTGGCCGACGCCGACGTGGATGCCGAGGAAGAGGAGGCCGCCGAGGCCGCCTCGACCTTTGTGCCCGGCGAGACCCCCGTTGCCGATCAAGGCAGCACCATGCCCTCGTTCCTGCAGCTCGAGCACCCCACAATTGGCGCCGACGCGGTCGATCCGCACGCAGCAGGCTTTTCTGTGGTCGAGGGCGGTACCGGCAACATCGCCGCGCCGCAGGCTGCCGATTCGGACGCTGTCGACACCGCTCGCCCGACCGCCCCGCACTCCCCCGCCGCGAGCCGCGATCTGGGGACCGCCGTCTCGAACACTGCGAACGCCGTGGGCACCTTTATCGCCCAGGGCGCCTCGGCCATGCGCGAGATGAACGCCGCGAAAAAGGCACTTGCCGATGCCCGCGCCCACCTGGCCGAACTTGAGCAGCGCATTGCCGATCAGGCCGAGGAACTCGAGACGCGCCAGGATATCGCAGACCGCTACGACCAGATCGTCGCCGACCAGCGCCAGGCGATTGCCACGGCCCAAAAGACTGCAGCGGCCGCCGAGATTGACCGTGATGCCCACGCCTCCAAAGCGACAGAGCTCAAGGGTCAGCTCGAACAAATGAAGACAGAGGATGACGCGACTGAGCTCCGCCTGAAGGCCGCGCTCGACGCCGTGGAGGCCCGCGAGGCGAGCTCTCGCGAGACCGGCAACCGCCTCATTCGACGTCTTGAGGATTCCAAGCGCATCCGCGACAAGGTGAAGGCCGAGCGAGACGCCGGCATTGCGGCCGCACAACAAACCGTCGACGCCACGCGCGCCCAGCTCGAGACGCTGCGTCATGAGTATGCCGAGCTGCAACGCAATCCCTCGGCAAATCCCGCCAACTATACGGTGCGCACCAACGAGCTCTCGATGCAGATCTCCGACACGGCAGATGCCCTGCGTAAAGCCGAAGAAGATGTCCCGCGCATCACCGCCGACCTTGAGCACTCGCTTGCCGCAGCCGAGCAGGCCGTCGAGCAGGCTCAAGCCCCTATCGCCGACGCAAAACGCGCGCACCAAGCCGTGACGACCGAAGCCGATGCCGCGCGCGACGAGCTGCAGACGGCGAAAACTGCCGCCGCAACTCGTCAGCGCGACCTGCGCGAGAAGATCACTGCCGAGGACAAGGCACGCCGCCAACAGGAGCAGACCATCGCCAACGCCCAAGCAGATGCCGCACATGCGCAGTCGATCATCGAACAGGCGACCGAGGTGCACGACCACCCAGAGATCACCGAGTCGCTTGCAGGGTCCTTGGCCCGAGACAAAGCCGAACACACCGAGACCGAGCGAGAAGTCGCCCAGCTCGAGGCTACCGAGGATGACGTACGAGAGCGCACCCGCGACTCACGCATCAAATTCACCGGTGCCATCGTCTGCATCGTCGCCGTAGTTCTCGTGATCATCTTGATCTGGCTGTTCGCGAGCAAGTAACCACTCCCCAACGATTACAAGGAGTGTCCCCAAGTGCCGGCACAGACGATATGAGCAGGACATAAAAACATTGAGAGCCCCTGCTGCATGAAAGACCGCGGATTAGGCCGACAATGGTGAGTGTCTAATTCAGCCGCGGCGGCCACGCCGCATTCATGGAAGGGGCTCCCATGCTCGATACTACCACCTTCGTCGGCCTCGACGTCCACGCCCGCTCGATAAAGGCCGTCTCCCTCGACGTCATGACCGGGGAGGTGCGCGCCGCGACCTTCGGCTACGACGCCGGCGCCGTCGCGGAGTTGGTCCGCTCCGTGGACCCCAGGGCCAGGTGCGTGTACGAGTCCGGGGTCACGGGCTTCGACCTGCAGAAGAGGCTCTCCGGCCTGGGGGTCGACTGCGTGGTCGGCGCCGTCTCGAAGATGATCAAGCCCAGCGCGGACAGGCGCAGGAAGAACGACCGCAACGACGCCGAGTTCCTCGCCCGCATGCTGTCGGTCGGCAACGTGGTCGAGGTGTGGGTCCCCGACGACGAGTGCGAGGCCGCCCGCGACCTGACCAGGGCGCTCGAGGACGCGAGGGACGACCTCTCGCGCTCGAAGCAGCGGCTCTCCAAGTTCCTGCTCAGGCACGGCTTCGTCTTCGACGAGAGGACGCCCACCGGCCGCAGGAAGGGCAACTGGACCCGGGCCCACTGGTCCTGGATCGAGTCGATAAGGTTCGCGGAGGGGGCCGACGAGGAGGTGCTCGCCTACTACGTCGACGCGGTCAGGCGGGCGGCGGAGGAGAAGGCGAGGCTCGAGAGGCTCGTCGAGGGCGAGGCCCGCAAGCCCAGGTGGAGGAGGAGGGTCGACTCCCTGCGCTGCCTCAAGGGCGTCGACACCGCTTCCGCCGCCGACCTCGTGTTCGAGGCCGGCGAGTTCTCGAGGTTCAGGAATGCCCGCTCGTTCGCCGCGTGGGTCGGCCTGACGCCCTCCGAGCACTCCAGCGGGGAGAGCGACCGCAGGGGCGCGATCACCAAGGCCGGCAACAAGCACCTGAGAAAGACGCTGGTCGAGGCCGCAGGCACTACCTGACGTGCTCGGGGCGGCCGAAGGACCTCGCCAAGGGCCAGGCCCCGGACCGGGGCGCCCGGAGGCATGCCGCCAAGGGCGTGCGGAGGCTGGTCGAGAGGCGGGAGGCGCTGCTCGCGCGCGGGGTCCACGGCAACAAGGCGAACGTGGCCACGGCGCGCGAGCTCGCCTGCTGGGTGTGGGCGGTCGGCCTCATGGCCGAGGAGGCGTAGGGGGGGGCGGTCCCCCGCACATAAGCCAATCACCCCGGAAGCGGTTCGATCCGAAGCCGTTGAGGCGAACCTCAGGTCCCTTTTCTGCGAGCGCCCAGGGCGCCACACGCGTGCACAGACTGTCGGTTCGACGTAGAAGCCTCAGCCGTAGCAACGGATTGCCCAGCGAGAGATCGCCACGGGCGGATATTAAACTGCAAAGACGAGCGTCGGTAAGACACGCCGAGGTCACCGCGGACGGGTTGATATAGGGAGAGGGCCTGACCCCATATCGTTGGGGCCAGGCCCGATTTTGCCTCTTGACAATGTCCTGCTCATATTAAAAGGAACGTCCCCAAGTGCCACATTGACAGCCAAGGCAACGCCGATGTTTTGGCACCGACAGCGAAAACCCGCCAGAGCGAGCAAGGTGCCTTGAAACGAGGCGGCATTGACCT
>URKC01000042.1:0-19023 GCA_900548295.1 uncultured Collinsella sp. | reverse complement strand
GGGAACCAGAGCTGTTTTCGTTTACGCGCCGGGCGACGGGAATCGAACCCGTCAGGGTGCGGAGCTGAGAAAATGCGTGAGCATTTTCCAGCGCAGCACGCAAGGGCCGAAGGCCCGCAGCGAAACAAGGATTTGCGAAGCAAATCCTTGGACTTCCCGTCGCCCGCTCCAAGCTATATAATCGCAGGCCAATATGCTAATTTGGCTCGCGTTTATTTTTATACCGTCCGACCTCGCGGGGCAAATGAACCAGGAGCGTTTGTTCCAAATCGTAAGAAAGTAGTTATTGCCATGGCACAGAGTAAGGCAGAATATCCCACCCCCGATTGCCTGGCGCCCGCCGTGATCGAGGCCAAGACTGAGGCCGCCGGCGTTACCAAGGCTAACCTGCCGGTCTCGAAGGCCTTTTTGCTCGCTATGTTCGCAGGTGCGTTCATCGCCTTTGGCGGCCTGTTCTTCACGGTCTTTCTGAGCGATGCGTCCCTTGGCTGGGGCGCTCAGCGCTTTGTGGGTGGCCTTGCTTTTTGCCTGGGGCTGGTGCTCGTGCTTATTTGCGGCGCGGAGCTGTTTACCGGCAACTCGCTTATGGCCTGCGCTCTTAAGAGCAACAAGATCACGCTCGTCCAGATGCTCAAGGCTTGGGCTATTGTGTGGATCGGCAATTTTGCCGGCGCCCTGTTCGTTGTCTTTTTGATTTACATGGCAGCTATTTACAAGCTCAACGGCGAGGCCGTCGCCAACGCCATGGTGAGCGTCGCCGCCGGTAAGGTCGCGATCGATGCCGTCACCATCTTCTTCCGTGGCATTCTGTGCAACATCTTTGTGTGCTTGGCCGTGTGGATCGGTACCGCCGGCAAGACCGTGGTCGATAAGGTCGTGGGTATTTTGCTGCCCATTGCCGCCTTTGTGGCCTGCGGTTTTGAGCACTGCGTTGCCAACATGTACTTTTTGCCCATGGGCATTTTGATGCACTCCTGCGGCTATGGAGCCGATATCGCCGGCGCCGATGCCCTCAACGCCGCCGGGCTGGCGCTCAACCTTTCCGTTGCCACGCTGGGCAATATCGTGGGCGGCGCCCTGATCGTGGCACTGGGCTACTGGTTTATCTACGCCAACAAGGAGGCCTAACCGACCAAAAAGGGACAGGTTTATTTTGGCAGGTTTTGGATGAGGCGCTGCGCCGTCTTGTCGCGAGCTGCCATAATGGACCTGTCCCTTTTGTATGCGCGTCGCCACTTTTTGGCCGATGACGACCAAGGGGGACCTGCTTTTTATTGAATATGTAGAAAGGCTTTCCATGAGCGACTGCGAATCCATGCCTGCCGAGGTGCGCGACCGCCTGCGCTCCATTCCCGCCGTTCACGAGCTGCTGGCCGAGTGGCCGGTCATGAAGGCTGCCGGCGATGCGGGCGACACGATTGCGCGCGAGGCGATCGACGCCGAGCTCGATGCCGAGCGCGCGGCGATTCGCTCTGGCGCTCCTGCTAGGAACAAGCGCGAGCTTGCCTTGGCCATCGAGCGGCGGTGCCACCGACTGTCGCTGCCGACCCTGCGCCCTGCCGTCAACGCGACGGGCGTTGTGATTCACACCAATCTGGGGCGTGCCCCGCTCGCTCCCGCAGCGGTGCAGGCGGTGACCGATGTCGCCCGCGGCTACAGCACGCTTGAGTATGACGTCGCGACCTGTGCCCGTGGGGGTCGCAAAGAGCATGCCGCGCGTCTGCTGCGCACGCTCACGGGGGCGCAGGACGCCCTGGTTGTCAACAACAACGCCGCGGCGGTGCTGCTGGTGCTTGCCGCGCATGCGTGCGGCAAAGAGGTCATCGTGAGCCGTGGCGAGCTTGTCGAGGTGGGCGGCAGCTTCCGCATCCCCGACATCATGGCGGCTTCGGGTGCCAAACTTGTCGAGGTGGGTTCTACTAACCGCACGCATCTGGATGATTACCGAAGCGCCATTACGCCCAACACGGCGATGATCCTGAAAGTTCATCCTTCCAACTACCGTATCGAAGGCTTCCACGAGGAGGTTTCGGTGGCGGAGCTTTCCGCGCTGGCGCATGAGCACGGGCTGTTGCTGTACGAGGACCAGGGCTCGGGCGCGTTGCTTGCAGACGGGGTGCTCGCCGATGCGGGGGAGCAGCCAACATCCGCTTCGCTTTGCGCCGGCGTTGACGTCGTCTCGTGCTCGGGCGACAAGCTGCTCGGCGCCTCGCAGGCGGGCATTATTCTCGGTAGCGCCCAAGTAATCGCCGCCTGCGCTTCGCATCCGCTCATGCGCGCGCTTCGTCCCGGCAAGCTCACGCTCGCGGCGCTCGAGGCCACTTTGCGCTTGTATGTGACCGGTCCCGATACGGCACAGCGGGAGATCCCGGTGCTCAACATGCTTTCCGCCGCGCCGGCTCCGCTCGAGCGTCAGGCCAAGCGCCTGCGCGACCGCATGCTGCGCAAGCTTCGTGAGGCTCAGTGCGAAGAGGTCGTGGAGCTGCAGGTTGTCGAGGGAGCCTCTGCCCCCGGCGGCGGGTCGCTGCCGACCGTCGAGCTCCCAACATTTTGCGTTGCCGTCTGTCCCGTCGATGGGCGCCTATCCGCCGATGGCCTAAAGCGAGCCTTGGTTCAGGAGCCCGATACGCCGGTTGTGACGCGTGTGCGCCACGACCAGGTGCTGTTTGACGTTCGCACGCTTTTGCGCGACACCGACCTTGACCTGTGTGCGTCGGCGCTGGCGGATGCCGTGCGGGCAGGTTTGCGTCGATGACTACGCGTGAGCTTGTCGAATGTCCCGTTGTCGTTGGAACAGCAGGACACGTCGACCACGGAAAGTCGGCTCTTATCGAGGCGCTGACCGGCAAAAATCCCGACCGTCTGGAGGTCGAACGGCGCCGAGGCATGACCACTGAGCTCGGCTTTGGCGAGCTCGAGCTTCCCAGCGGCAAGCTTGTCGGCTTGGTTGACGTGCCCGGGCATGCGCACTATCTGCGCGCCATGGTGCAGGGCGCCACCGGCGTTGACGTCGCGTTGCTGGTGGTTTCGGCCGTTGAGGGCGTGATGCCGCAGACCCGCGAGCACGTGTACGTGTTGGAGCTGTTGGGCGTGAGGCACCTCGTGGTGGCGCTCACGATGCGCGATCTGGCCGATGACGAGACGGCGGAGCTCGCCGAGCTCGACGTGATGGACTTCCTCGGCGATACCGTCTTTGCCGATGCGCCCGTGGTGCCTGTTTCCTCGCGCACGGGCGTGGGCATCGAGGACGTTCGCCTTGCCCTCGATGCAGCCATCGACTCTTTCCTGGCCGATGCCGCATCCCGCCCGGTGCGCCCCGGTCTGGCCCCGCGCCTGCCCATCGACCGCTGCTTCACCATCAAGGGATCCGGGACGGTCGTCACGGGCACGCTTCACGATGCCCCCGTAGCGGTGGGCGACGAGCTCGTCTCATGTCCCGCGGGCGTGCGCTGCCGCGTGCGCGCGATTCAGGTGCATGGTGATACTCCTCGGGCGTTGCCCGGACAGCGCGCGGCGCTCAACATCGTGGGCGACGGTGCGGGCGACCTTCCGCGTGGCGAGGTCCTCTGCGGGTCTGGTGCTGAGGGCTCGACGCTCAGGCTCATCGCCCGCTTCACGTATCTGGGGCGCGAGGGCACCAAGCCCGCGCCCTTCGAGTCCGGTACGCGCGTTCATGTGATGGCGGGTACGGCGGAGGTCCTTGGCCGTGTCATGCTCATGGAGGGTGAGGGACCCATTGAGGCTGGCGAGACCCGCATCGTGCAGGTCCGTCTGGAGGAGCGCCTTCCCGTGCGATCGGGCGACGGCCTCATTGTGCTCGCGTTCTCGCCGGTGGTGCTTATCGGCGGCGGTCGTGTTCTTCTTTCGCGGTGCCGCCGCTCGCGCGTCCTCTCCGCGGGCGAGTGCGCGCTGCTCGGGGCCCTGGATGCCGACGACCGCGCCGCCGCCGTTGCCGCATGGTTGGGGCTGCAGCGCCTGCCTGTGCCTGCCGCGGCCGCAGCCCGTGCTCTCGATCTTTCGGGTGCCGAGGCGGCTGCGCTCCTGCACGGGGCGGTTTCCTCGGGTGACGCCGTGGCGCTTCATGCCGAGCGCTCGACCGAGGAGCTCTATGCCGCCCCCGCTGTGCTCGATGCCGCCCTCGCCACGCTCTCCGTCACGTTGGCCGCCATGCACGGGGCCGCGCCCAAGCAGACGGGTTTCACGCCGGGCGAGGTCGCGCATGCCGCCTGGCCGACAGCGGGCGAAGACATCGCGTCCGCGCTCGTTCTCGAGGGCTGTGCGCGCGGCGTGTGCACCGTCGACGGTGCCGAGGTGCTCGACCCGCACTCTGCCGCTGCGGCGATACGTGTGGTGCGCGAGGCGAGCCAGCGCATCGTGGCCGCCCTCGACGAGGCGGGTCTCGGTGCGGCGACGCTGCCCGAGGTGGGTGAGCGTCTGCAGCTCGATCGCGACACCATGACGCGTGCCCTGCGCGAGCTTTCGCTCAACCGCGCGATCGTTAAGATCGAACGCGACGTTGCCTTGTCTGCCGCCGCCGAGGCCCATGCACGTGAGGTCGTCGCCGCGGCTATCGAGGCTGCTGGCGGCGTTGCCACGACGAGTGTGCTGCGCGAGGCCTTAGGCGTGTCGCGCAAACGAGCCATTAGCATCTTGGAGCACCTGGATGCGGTGCGTTTTACGACGCTCAACAAGGAGGCCGGCGGTCTCAGATCCCTGCGCTAGGGCTCCGAATCGCCGCTCGCCACAAAACCGGCCTATCTACTACGTTTAAGTGACTACCCTCGACCATTTCAAAAACCGCAAAAACAAAACCGCAGGTAGATGACTTGCCGATGTTACGAAAAAGTGGGTATGGCTAACCCTTGCTGGTTAAACGTAGTAGATGGGCCGTTTTCGTGGCGCGACACTGCGCGTTTGGTAAAATACCGCCACGTTTGGGAACGGATGGGCTCCGGTGGGCCCCGCGGTCCTCAAAACCGTTGCGAGGCGTGCAAAACGTCTTGGATGTGTTCGATTCACATACGTTCCCGCCAACGCATCCTGCCAACCACCACAAAGGTGCCTGTCCTCTTTGTGGTGGTATGGACCACGTGGACGAAACAGGTTTGAAACACGGGTTTTGCACGTCAGGCACTCAAAAACGCCTCTACCTGCATCGTAATCAAAACGAAACATCTGCTCGTCTGCTTATGCGAAACTTTGCTGCAACAGTGCGATATTATCCATAGTCGATAAAGTTCGCGGCGCATAGGGTGCCGCGACCGACATTTTTCGTTTCCCATCATTGGAGGAAGCATGAGCTACACGCAGAAAGTTCTCGACGAGCTCAAGGCCCGCTATCCCGAGCAGCCTGAGTTCATCCAGGCCGCGACCGAGATCCTCGGCACCATCCAGCCGGCGCTCGACGCCCACCCCGAGTACGAGGAGGCCGCCCTGCTGGAGCGCCTCGTCGAGCCCGAGCGCATCGTCATGTTCCGTGTTCCCTGGGTCGACGACCAGGGCAAGGTCCAGGTCAACCGCGGTTACCGCGTCGAGTTCAACTCTGCCATTGGACCCTACAAGGGCGGCCTGCGCTTTAACCCGACGGTCACCCTGGGCATGCTCAAGTTCCTGGGCCTGGAGCAGATCCTCAAGAACAGCCTGACCACCCTTCCCATGGGCGGCGGCAAGGGCGGTTCCGACTTTGACCCCAAGGGCAAGTCTAACAACGAGATCATGCACTTCTGCCAGTCCTTCATGACCGAGCTCTATCGCCACATCGGCCCCAACACCGACGTTCCCGCCGGGGACCTGGGCGTTGGCGGCCGCGAGGTTGCCTACATGTTCGGTCAGTACAAGCGTCTGACCAACGAGTGGACCGGCGTCCTCACCGGCAAGGGCCTCTCCTTTGGCGGCTCGCTCGCCCGTACCGAGGCCACCGGCTACGGCCTGGTCTACTTTGTGGACGAGTACCTCAAGAGCCGCGGCGACTCCTTCGAGGGCAAGAACGTTGTGGTTCACGGCTCCGGTAACGTCGCTATCTACGCGGTCCAGAAGGTCTCCCAGCTCGGCGGCAAGGTGCTGGCCTGCTCCGACACCCACGGCTGGGTCGAGGATCCCGACGGCATCGACTACACCGTGCTCGAGCATGTCTACAACAAGAAGCGCTCCGGCCACGACAAGGGCGTCACGCTCGCCATGTACGTTGACGAGAAGCCCGGTGCCGTGTGGCACGAGGGTGACGGCCGCGGCGTGTGGCAGCTTCCCTGCGACATCGCGCTGCCCTGCGCTCGCGAGAACACGCTGCTGCTCGAGGACGCCCAGGCGCTCGTCGCCAACGGCTGCAAGGTGGTCGGCGAGGGCGCGAACATGCCCACGACCATCGAGGCCACGACCTACTTCCAGGAGAACGGCGTCGCCTTTATGCCCGGTAAGGCTGCCAACGCCGGCGGCGTGCTCGTGTCCGGCCTGGAGATGAGCCAGAACGCCGAGCACCTGTCCTGGACCTTCGAGGAGGTCGACGGCAAGCTCGAGCAGCTCATGCGCGGCATGTTCCACAACGTGGACGACACCGCCAAGGAGTATGGCCAGGAGGGCAATTTTGTCATGGGCGCCAACATCGCCGGCTTCCTGAAGGTCGCCGACGCCATGCTCGCCCAGGGCGTCTGCTAACCCTAGCTGACATAGCATGTAATGAGGCTCTCGGCTCAACGCCGGGAGCCTTTTTTGATCCGAAAGGGGACGGAGGAAAACGGTTCATTTTGTCCCGACACGAGCTGTGCCCCCTCGTTTGGTACACTTAAAGGTACTGGACAAGTAAAGAGATGGGGGAGAACGTGCTCAAGTTCGGTACCTACGTCCGTGTTGGAAACGCGGCCGAAGCCTATGAGCTCTTGCAGAAAAACCGCAACAACAAGATTGTGGGCGGCGGCATCTGGATGCGCCTGGGTTCGCGTCGTGTGGCGACGGCGATTGACCTTTCGGCCTGCGGACTCGATCAGATCGAGGAGACCGAGACCGAGTTTCGCATCGGTGCCATGTGCACCCTGCGCCAGCTCGAGCGCCATGCCGAGCTCAACGCGCTCGTCAACAACGTATTCGAGTTTGCCGTCCACGACATTGTGGGCGTGCAGCTGCGCAATACCGCCACGGTGGGCGGCAGCATCTACGGCCGCTTTGGTTTTTCGGACGTTCTCTCCGCCTTCCTCGCGCTCGACTCGTACGTTGAGCTGACGGGCGCCGGCCGCGTGCCGCTCGCGGAGTTCGTGCGGATGGGCTACGTGCGCGACGTGATCGAGCACGTGGTGGTCGTTAAGCACGACTACCGCGCAA
This sequence comes from uncultured Collinsella sp., assembly GCA_900548295.1. Lineage (GTDB taxonomy): Bacteria > Actinomycetota > Coriobacteriia > Coriobacteriales > Coriobacteriaceae > Collinsella. The sequence goes on along the minus strand of URKC01000042.1, from coordinate 11,712 downwards.
GCTACGAGGCCGTGCGCAAGGCCGCGACCGACTTCCCCTCCTTAAACGTCACCGCCGCCTGGTGGGACAACAGCTGGCATGTCACCGTGGGTGCCCGCCCGCTGCGTGCGACCCTGCTGCAGGGTGAGGCATGCGGCCTCGAGAGCGAGCAGCCTTCCGAGGACGAGCTGCGCGCCCTGGCCGCGTCCGTGCGCGCGCTGAGCTATGGCACCAACATGTGGGGCTCGGCCGACTACCGCCGCCGCATCTCGGCGCCGCTTGCCGTGCAGGCCGTGCGCCGCGCCGCCGGCATCGAGCTTTCGGCCGCGCTTGCCCGCGAGCTCGAGACCGTTCAGGTCCCTAAATATGCCACGGACGAGTATTCCTGCCGCCGCGTGCCCGGCGTCGATTCTAGCGAGGTGCGCTAATGGCTGCCAAACTCATCGATCTTTCCTTTACGCTCAACGGTCGCAAGGTCAAGGTTCAGATTGCCCCCGATACCATGCTCTTTGCGCTTTTGCGCGAGCAGGGTTGCGCGTCGGTGCGTTGCGCCTGCGAGACCACCAACTGCGGTCTGTGCACGGTGTGGCTCGACGACGATCCGGTGCTGAGCTGCTCGGTTCCCGCCGCGCGCGTCGAGGGCCGTTCGGTTACCACGCTCGAGGGCCTCAAGGCCGAGTCCGAGGCGCTCGCCCGTGCGATGGCTGCCGAGGGTGCCGAGCAGTGCGGTTTTTGCGCCCCCGGCCTTATCATGAACGTGCTGGCGCTCGCCCGCGCCGCCAAGGAGGACCCGAGCCTCGTCGCCACGCGCGAGGAGCTCTCGCGCCAGCTGGCCGGCAACCTCTGCCGCTGCAGCGGCTACGAGAGCCAGCTGCGCGCCATCGTCCGCTTCCTCAACGAATCTGGCGTGCAGGTGGGCTTTGAGATGCCCGAGCTGCCGATTAACGACACCAGCTCTGACGGCGTCTCCTACAAGCAGATCACCCACAAGCAGCCCAAGAAGGATTCGAAGGCCCTGCTCGAGGGCCGTCCCGTCTACACGGGCGATATGGTGCCCGCCGGCGCGCTCATCGTCAAACTCAAGCGCAGCCCCTATGCCCGCGCCAAGATCCGCTCCATTGATACGTCGCGCGCCCTGAAGGTGCCCGGCGTGGTGGGCGTTTACACCTATGAGGATGTGCCCAAGCGCCGCTTTACCATCGCCGGTCAGAGCTATCCGCAGCCGAGTCCCTACGACCGCTTGATCCTCGAGAACCTCGTCCGTTACCAAAACGAGGAGGTGGCGATTGTCGCCGCCGAGACCGAGGAGGCCGCCGACAAGGCGCTCAAGCTCATCAAGGTCGACTACGAGGTGCTCGAGCCGCTGCTCGACTTTACCCAGGCACTCGATAACGACATCGTGGTCCACCCCGAGGGCGACGTGACCTTTATGTTCCCGCAGGGCGGCGACGTCCCGCGCAACCTGGTGTGCAGCGGTACCAGTGATTACGGCGATCTGGACGAGGCCTTCGCCCAGAGCGACATCGTCTTTGAGCGCACCTACACCAGCCAGGCCACGCAGACCGCGCCCATGGAGACCTTCCGAGCCTTCGCGACGACCGACGCGTTCGGGCGCATCTCGGTGACCACCTCTACGCAGGTGCCCTTCCACGTGCGCCGCATGGTCGCGCAGTCGCTCGATATCCCGCAGTCGCAGGTGCAGGTCATTAAGCCGCGCATCGGCGGCGGCTTTGGCTCCAAGCAGACGGGCTGCTGCGAGATCTTCGTGGCGTTCGTCACCCAGCAGACTGGCCGTCCGAGCTACTGCTGCTACACCCGCGAGGAGACCATCACTGCGGGCAACTCGCGCCACCAGATGCAGATGACCGTTAAGCTGGGCGCCATGAACGACGGCACCATCACGGCCATCGATCTGCACACGCTGTCCAACGCCGGCGCGTACGGCGAGCACGCCACTACGACGATCGGCCTGTCGGGCCACAAGAGCCTGCCGATTTACAACCATGTAAAGGCGAGCCGCTTTAGCTGGGACGCTGTCTACACCAATACCAACCGCGGCGGCGCGTATCGCGGCTACGGTGCCACCCAGGGCCAGTTTGCCGTGGAGAGTGCCGTCAACGAGCTCGCTGACATGCTGCACATGGACCCCGCCGACCTGCGCCTTAAGAACATCGTGCGCGAGGGCGAGATCATGCCGCAGTACTACAACGAAAAGCTCAACGCCTGCGCACTCGACCGCTGCCTGCTGCGCGCGATGGACATGATCGGTTGGCGCGACAAGCCGCTGGCCGTCGACCTGGGCGACCGCGTGCGTGCTCTGGGCTGTGCGCTCACCATGCAGGGCTCGGGCATTTCCAACGTGGATATCGCCGGCATCGACATGCGCCTGGAAGAGGACGGCTTCATTTCCATCGGCACCGGCGCCACCGATAACGGCATGGGTGTCGACACGATTCTGGCGCAGATTGCCGCCGAGGAGTTGGGCGTTGAAAGCTCGCTCATTGTGGTGCGCGGCGTGGACACCGACGTGTCGCCGTTCGACGCCGGTTCGTACGCGAGCTCCGGTACCTACGTGACGGGCCTTGCCGCCAAGAACGCCGCGACCGAGCTGCGCGAGAAGATTTGCGCCAAGGCCGCTCAGATGTGGGACGTTGACGCCGCCGACGTGGTCTTCGACGGCCAGTACGTGCGCCTGTCCGACGAGCGTGCCGCGCGCGAGCAGAACCGCTACCTCACGCTGCGCGACTTTGCCAACCTGTGCGTCAAGAACATCGCGGGCGGCGACGCGCTCACCTCGCATGCCTCTGCCTGCCTGCCCGTTTCGCCTCCGCCGTTTATGGCCGGCATTGCCGAGGTCGAGGTCGATAAGGCCACCGGCAAGGTGACTGTTGTGGACTATGCGGCGGCCGTCGACTGCGGCACTGTGATCAACGAGGCGCTCGCGCGCGTCCAGGCCGAGGGCGGCATTGCCCAGGGCATCGGCCACGCGCTCTACGAGATCGTCGAGCATGACGACCGCGGTCGCCTGCGCACCGGCAACTTTATGAGCTACAAGCTGCCCACGCGCCTGGATATCGGCAGCATTCGCGTGGCCTTTGAGCCGAGCTACGAGCCGACGGGTCCGTTTGGCGCCAAGTCGATCGGCGAGGTCGTCATCAACACGCCGCTCGCCGCCGTGGCCTCGGCCGTGGCACACGCCACCGGCCACCAGGTGCGCTCGCTGCCGATCACGCCCGAGAAGGCCCTGCTGGGGGAGTAGCGGGTCGGCGAACAAGTCGTAATTGGCGGGGCGGGGCAACTCGCCCCGCCTTTCGCACTCGTGGTGAGGTCGTGAGCCTGTAAAACGTGTGCGTGCGCTTGCCGTTCGTATCTGCTATCATTCCTAGTCTGTGCGCTCATGCGGGCGTGGCGGAATTGGTAGACGCGCCAGATTTAGGTTCTGGTGGGATTCCCGTGAAGGTTCGAGTCCTTTCGCCCGCACCAACGCATCTGCGTCGGCTTCGGCCGTCGCGACTCTTTGTTGCATAAAGGTACCAGCACCTCAGATAAGCTGGGCAGTATGAGGAGGAACGTGTTGAACATCACCGCTTCTGACGTCAAGGACGCCAAGCTCACCGCTACGGTCACCATCCCGGCCGCCGACGTCGACGCCGCGATCAAGAAGGCCTACAAGGACACCGCCAAGAAGTACCGCTTCCCGGGCTTCCGTGCCGGTAAGGCTCCCCGTCCGGTCATCGACTCTGCTCTTGGCGCCGAGGCTACCCTCGCTCAGGCCACCAACGACCTGATCGCCGCCAACGAGCCCGCCGTCCTCAACGAGCTGGACATCGTCCCCACCAAGAGCGGTGACTACAAGGAGCTCGACCTCGCCAAGGATCACGAGGACTACACCTACACCGTCGAGTTCTCCCTGCGCCCCGCCGCTGAGCTCTCCTCCTTCGATGCCGTCGAGATCGAGATGCCTCCCGCGGAGGTCACCGAGTCCGAGATCAACAACCAGGTCGAGATGCTCCTCAACTACCGTGCCACCTTCGAGGACGTCGAGGGTCGCGCCGTCGAGGCCGAGGACTACGTCACCGTCGACCTCAAGGCCGTCGAGAACGCCGACAACTTCGCCGCCGAGGGCCGTATGCTCATCGCCGGTAGCGACAGCAACCCCGCCGAGTTCAACGAGGCTCTGATCGGCGCCAACGTTGACGACGTCAAGTCCGTCACCTGGACCGACGAAGCCGAGGAGGGCGAGGAGGCCGAGACCCACACCGTCGAGGTCACCGTCAAGGGCATCAAGGTCCGCAACACCCCCGAGCTCACCGACGAGCTCGTCAAGTCCGACTTTGGCTTCGACAGCATCGACGCTATGCGCGACGCCATCAAGATCGAGATCGAGCAGGACAAGGCTTCCCGCCTCCCGGCCGAGAAGGAGAACCGTTGCGTCTCCGCTCTCGCCGAGCGCCTGCAGCTCGACGAGATGGATGCCGACTACGAGCAGTCCGTCTTTGAGGAGCTTGGCCAGAACTTCCTGTCCAACCTCGCTGCCCGCGGCATGACCCTGGACACCTGGCTGCCCGCTTCCGGCCTGACCATGGAGCAGTTCATCGGCGACCTGCACAAGCAGGCCAACGACGTTGCCCGTGAGTCCCTGGCGCTCGACGCTCTCGCCCGCGAGCTCAAGATTGAGGTCACCGAGGACGACATCAACGCCGAGTTCGAGAAGGCCGGCGTCAAGGACGTCGAGGCTTCCAAGGCTGAGTTCATCGCCGATGGCCGCATGCCTGCCGTCCGCGAGTCCATCCGTCGCTCCAAGGCCGTCGACCACCTGGTCGAGAACGCCAAGGTGACCGAGGTCGACGAGACCGCCAAGGACGCCGAGTAATTCTCGCCACCTTGCCCACGAGCGCATGCATGCGCCCGTGATGGGGTAAAGTTATAAGCCGATTATCCGGTTGCTTCGTACGGTGCCAGCCAATGCATAGCATGCGGGCACCGTACGTTTATCTAGAACCAATTTGGTCCGCAAGAGAGAAATGGAGATGCGTATGATCGCTAAGTTCGATTCCGCCCTCGTGCCATACGTTATCGAGCAGACGCCGCGCGGCGAGCGCAGCTACGATATCTATTCGCGCCTGCTCAACGACCGCATCATCTTCTTGGGCGAGGAGATTAACTCCGTCAGCGCCAACCTGGTCGTTGCCCAGCTACTGCATCTTGAGAGCCAGGATGCCGAGAAGGATATCTCGCTCTACATCAATTCGCCCGGTGGCGAGGTTTACTCCGGCCTGGCGATTCTTGACACCATGAACTTCATCAAGCCGCAGGTCTCCACCATCTGCGTCGGTATGGCCGCGTCCATGGCCGCCGTGCTGCTTTCGGCCGGCGCTAAGGGCAAGCGCTTCTGCCTGCCGCACTCCAAAGTCATGATTCACCAGCCCAGCGGCGGTGCCCAGGGCCAGCAGACCGAGATTGAGATTGTGGCCGAGGAGATCAAGAAGACCCGTCGCGAGCTCAACCAGATTCTGTCCGACGCCTCGGGCCAGCCCATCGAGAAGGTCCAGGCCGATACCGAGCGCGACAACTACCTGACCGCTGCCGAGGCCCTCGACTACGGCCTGATTGACCGTATCGTCACCTCTCGCGATCTCGCCGCGAAGGATGCCTAGGATGGCAGGAAACATGCAGGACAACTTTGACGAGAACGGCAACCCCATCCGCTGCTCCTTCTGCGGAAAAGAGCAGGGTCAGGTCCGTCGCCTCGTAAAGGGCCCGACCAACATCTTTATCTGTGACGAGTGCGTCGCCGCCTGTTCCGAGATTCTGGAGGAGTCGCTGGCTTCGGACTTTATGGACGCTGCCCGCAACGGCAAGCTGCCGGGCTTCCTCAACGACCACGGCCAGACTGCATCTCAGCCCGCCGTGGACCCCGAGACCGAGGGCTTTGAGCTCGAGGACGACCGCCAGGTCATCACGCACGTGCCGACGCCGCACGAGATTTATGACGAGCTTTCGGCCTATGTTATGGGTCAGGAGGACGCCAAGCGCGCCATGTCGGTGGCCGTGTACAACCACTATCGCCGCGTGATCGAGGGCGGCGCCGCGGTGTCTGCCTTTGACGACGGCATGGGCTCGCAGTTCGACGACGGCATGGACGAGGTAGAGCTCGCCAAGTCCAACATCCTGCTGCTCGGTCCCACCGGTACCGGCAAGACCCTGCTCGCCCAGACGCTCGCGCGCATCCTCGAGGTGCCGTTTGCCATTGCCGATGCCACCGCGCTCACCGAGGCTGGTTACGTGGGCGAGGACGTGGAGAACATCCTGCTCAAGCTTATCAATGCTGCCGATGGCGACATTGAGCGCGCGCAGGTGGGCATCATCTACGTGGACGAGATCGATAAGATTGCCCGCAAGGCAGAGAACCTCTCCATCACCCGTGATGTTTCGGGCGAGGGTGTTCAACAGGCACTGCTTAAGATTCTTGAGGGCACGGTGGCCAGCGTTCCGCCCACCGGCGGCCGCAAGCACCCCCAGCAGGAGCTGCTGCAGATCGATACGACCAACATCCTGTTCATCTGCGGCGGTGCCTTTGTGGGTCTGGACAAGATCATTGCCGATCGCGTGGGCAACAAGGGCGTGGGCTTTAACTCCGAGATCGCCGGCCCCACCTCGGTCGACGAGAACGACCTGCTGCGCCAGGTGCTCCCGCAGGACCTCAACGCTTTTGGCATGATCCCCGAGTTTGTGGGACGTACGCCCGTCGTCACCCAGACGCAGGCGCTCGACGAGGACGACCTGGTGTCGATCCTGACCGAGCCCAAGAACGCTGTGGTGCGTCAGTACCGCAAGATGTTCCAGCTCGAGGACGTTGAGCTTGAGTTTGAGGCCGCGGCCCTTCACGAGATCGCCCGTATGGCGCTCGCCCGCAAGACCGGCGCCCGCGGCCTGCGTTCCATCTGCGAGGACGTGCTTCAGCAGACGATGTTCGACCTCCCCAGCGAGGAGGGTGTCGCCAAGGTCATCGTGACCGAAGCCTCCGTAAAGGGCGAAGAACAGCCCCAGCGCATCTACGGGTAAACCTGCCAAAAACGTGCTTGCAAATAGCCTCCGACCATCCGCGGTCGGAGGCTATTTTATATATACGCAATAACCCCAACTACCTGTGTTATTCTGTGTGTTTGTTTAAGCCTCAGCGAAGTCATATCAGACTGAAGCAATCGATACCTAAGGGGAGGAATGTAGACCCTGGCAGGCCTACATTCCTCCCCGACGGGCAAGGGAGAGATATATGGAAGAGATGCCCAAGAACTACGATCCGTCGACCAACGAGCCGGCGATCCTGCAGAAGTGGCTCGACGGCGGCTACTACAAGCGCCGCGAGGGCGTGGGCGACTGCACCGTCACCATTCCGCCTCCCAACGTGACCGGCAAGCTCCACATGGGTCACGCCACCGACGACTCCATCCAGGACGCCATCATCCGTATGGCCCGCATGCGCGGCAAGTCCACGCGCTGGGTGCTCGGTACCGATCACGCCGGTATCGCCACGCAGACTAAGGTCGACAAGAAGCTCAAGAGTGAGGGCATCAGCCGCCTGGAGATTGGTCGCGACAAGTTTGTCGACGCTTGCTGGGACTGGACCCACGAGTACGGCGGCATCATCGTCGAGCAAATCAAGCGCATGGGCTGCTCCGTCGACTTCGATAACGAGCGCTTTACCATGGACGAGGACTACGCCCAGGCCGTGCGTAAGGTGTTCTGCGACTGGTACCACGACGGCTTGATCTATCGTGGCAAGCGCATCGTCAACTGGTGCCCCAACTGCACCACCGCTATCTCGGACGACGAGGCCGAGTACAAGGACGAGAAGGGCCACTTGTGGCACCTGCGCTACCCGCTGACCGAGCCGGTCAACGGCCAGGACTACATCGTCGTCGCCACCACGCGCCCCGAGACCATGCTCGGCGACACGGGCGTCGCCGTCTCCCCGAAGGATCCCGAGAAGGCCGCCTTCGTGGGTAAGACCGTCAAGCTCCCCATCGTCGACCGCGAGATCCCCATTTTTGAGGATTGGCACGTCGACGCCAACTTTGGCTCCGGCTTCGTTAAGGTAACCCCGGCCCACGACCCCAACGACTACGCCATGGGTCAGGCCCACGACCTGCCGCAGATCAACATCTTCGACGAGCACGCGGTGGTCGTCGAGGGTTACGGCGAGTTTACCGGCATGAACCGCGACGAGTGCCGCGAGGCCGTCATTAAGTGGTTTGAGGAGCACGGCCTGCTCGATCACGTCGAGGACCTCGATCACTCCGTCATGCACTGCTACCGTTGCGACTCCGCGCTGGAGCCGTGGCTGTCCGAGCAGTGGTTTGTGGCCGTCGACAAGCTCAAGGGACCGGCGCTCGACGCCGTCAACTCCGGCAAGGTCACCTTCCACCCCGCGCGCTGGACGCAGACCTACACCACCTGGATGGAGAACCTCAAGGACTGGTGCATCTCGCGCCAGCTGTGGTGGGGCCATCGCATCCCCGTGTTCTACTGCGAGGACTGCGGCTGGGAGGACGCCCTCACCGAGGACACCGATGTGTGTCCCAAGTGCGGCGGCCATCACGTGCATCAGGACGAGAACGTGCTGGACACCTGGTTCAGCTCGCAGCTGTGGACCTTCGCCACGCAGGGCTGGCCGCAAAAGCCGGAGCTGCTCGAGGGCCATCACCCCACGACGGCGCTCGTCACCGCACGCGACATCATCGCGCTGTGGGTCGCCCGCATGGTCATGAGTTCGCTGTATTTCTTGGACGAGGTGCCGTTTAAGGACGTCGTCATCTACCCGACGATTCTGGCCAAGGACGGCAGCCGCATGTCCAAGTCCAAGGGCAACGGTGTCGATCCCATGGACCTCATTGGCATGTACGGCGCCGACGCCATGCGCTTCAACTTGCTCACGCTGTGCACCAACAACCAAGACGTCAAGTTTGACGCGAACATCGACAAGAAGACTAAGAAGCTCATCGACAGCCCGCGTACCGACCAGGCCAAGAGCTTTGTGACCAAGATCTGGAACGCCAGCCGCTTCCTGCTCATGAACATGGAGGGCTACACGCCCGGCGAGCCCGTCGTTGAGACGCCGGCCGACGCTTGGATGTTCAGTCGCCTGGCCAAGGCCGTGAAGATGGTCACCGAGGGTATCGAGAAGTACACCTTTGGCGACATGGCCCGCGGCGTGCAGCAGTTCTTCTGGAACGAGGTCTGCGACTGGTACGTCGAGGTCACCAAGGCCCGCCTGAAGGGCGAGGGTCGCCTGCAGGCTCAGCGCAACCTGATCTTTGTGCTCGACACCTCCATTCGCCTGATGCACCCGCTCATGCCGTTTGTTACCGAGGAGATCTGGGACAACATGCCGGCGAGCGTGCTCGACCTGGACGCCGAGGGCAACGTGGACCGCGCCGAGGCGCTCATGATCGCCAAGTGGCCCGAGCCCGCCGACTACGCCAAGTATGTCGACGAGGACGCCGAGCGCGCGTTTGAGCTGTGCCGCACCGTCGTTTCCGCCGCTCGCGCCACGCGTTCGCGTTATCGCTTGAGCCCCAAGGCTGAGCTCGACGTGGTCGTGCGCGCCGGTGCCGAGGACATCGAGAAGCTCGAGAGCCTGCGCTCGACCATCGAGCCGCTGGCCAACACCGCCTCGCTGGTCATGGGTACCGACGTCGAGAAGCCGGCCGCGAGCATTGCCGTGGTCGATAGCGGCGTCGAGGTCTTTGTGGTGCTCGAGGGCAAGGTTGACCTTTCGGCCGAGAAGGCACGCCTGGAGAAGGAGATCGCCGCGGCCCAGAAGGAGCTTGCCGGCTGCGAGAAGACGCTCGCCAACGAGGGCTTTGTGGCCAAGGCCGCGCCCGCGGTGGTCCAGAAGAAGAGGGACCGTGCAGCTGAGCTCAAGGAGATCCTTGCGGCGCTGACCTCGCAGGTTGCTGACTTCTCGTAGGCGTTACTGGGGGACGCGGTTTGGGGCATTGCTCGCTACTGCGGACAGTCCTGCTCGCACGAAGGCCACATTAAGTGGCCTTCGGCTCGTGCGGAACTTGTATCGAGCAAAGCCCCAAACCGCTCCCATGGCGGCTACGGGGTCGTCCGTTGCCTGTCAGAGCCACTTGGTCGTGGCCTTGATCTCGCTGCAAAGCGGTGTTTGGCTGATATTTTGAATGGGAGGGGCTCGTTGTTTATTACGGGCCTCTTTTTATGTTGAGGGGACTTTGGGTTATGGCTAAGCGTTCTGGGTCGTATTCTGTGCCGTTCTCGTTTGAGTTGCTTTCGTTTGATGAGGCTGTGGGGCTTGCTGCCGACACGGGGCGGATTTCTGGGGATGCTGGGCCTTTGCTCGAGACGGTTGTCGATATGCTCGATGAGCTGGGACGTCCGGACGAGTATTTCGATTGCATTCAGGTTGCTGGTACCAATGGCAAGACTTCGACCACGCGTTTTTCGGCTGCCATCCTTCGTGTTGAGGGGTTAAAGACCGCACTGTATACGTCTCCGCAGCTTGTGCGCTATCCCGAGCGCATGGAGGTCGATGGGCGCGTCGTGAGCGATGAGGCCTTTGCTCGTGGCGTTTCTGCCGCCGTCGAGGCGGGGCATCGCGTGAATGCCCGTCGTGTGGCGGCGGGGGAGCGCGCCTATACCATCACGCCGTTTGATCTGCTGACGGCTGCTGCTCTTGTGGTGTTTGCCGAGGCTCGCGTGGATGTTGCCGTGCTCGAGGTTGGCATGGGCGGCCGTTGGGACGCCACGAGTGCGACCGATCCCGTCGCCGTTGCCATTACGGGCATTGGGCTCGATCACACGCGTATTTTGGGCGACACGCTCGAGGCCATTGCGGGGGAGAAGGCCGCGGTCATCAAACCCGGGCGCCTGGTTGTGCTGGGCGAGGGCACGCATGAGCCGAGCGTTCAGCGTGTGATGGATGCCCGTTGCCGAGAGTGCGGCGCTGTGCCGCTCGTGGTGAGCCATACGACGACCAAACTTCCGGCACACGTGGGCGATACGGTGGAGTTTAGCTGCACCACGCCGCGTGCGATTTATACGTCGAGCATGGTTAAGCCGGCCTATCAGCCGCAGAATGCCGCGTGCGCGATTATGCTGTGCGAGGGGTATTTGGGTCGCGAGCTCGACCATGAGGCGCTCGACGCTTCGCTTATGGGCTGCCCCACGCCGGGCCGATTTGACGTGCTGGGGACCGATCCGCTCAAGCTGATTGATGCCTGTCATAACCCCCAGAGCTGCGAGAACTTTGTGAGCGCACTGGACGAGATCGATCCGTGCGTAGAGAATCGCCCAACGTTGCTGTGCGCCGCGCTGGCAGACAAGGACGTGGCGGGCATCGTCGACGTGTTGATCCCGGCTTTCCCGCGCGTGGTTGTGACTCAGACCGATTCCGACCGCGCGCTGCCGGCGGAGGAGCTCGCTGCCCTGGTGGACGCCGATAAGCTCGCGGGTGTGTATCCCAGCGTATCCGAGGCCCTCGCAGCCCTCGATGCCGCGGGCGAGCCTTTCGTAGCAGCCGGCACCATCACCCTGGCCGGCGAAGTAGCGGGCCTGCTCCGTTAACCCATCCCCTCATCAGTTGCGGTGAAATAGTTCCTGTTTGGCCCCTATTCTGCCGCAAACAGGAACTATTCCACCGCAACTTATAAAAGGGGCATCAGAGATGCGGGTCACCAAGCACTACGGCTACGGGCGCCAGCGTCA